>CAXMOD010000073.1:0-47968 GCA_964194905.1 uncultured Desulfobacterales bacterium
TTCGTGTTCCGCGACGGACCCATCGAGATCGAAGAAGCCGTGACCCGCACGGGCTTCGAGTCGTGGATCGCCCCCGAGCTCGACGCCATGAGCGCGTGCGTAGACGGCGTGCTGGGGCGCTGCGGCGTGCCGTCCGACGAAGTCGAGCACGTCTTCCTCACCGGGGGGAGCTCGCTCGTCCCAGCCGTGCGGCGCATCTTCGAGGAGCGCTTCGGGGCCGCCCGCATCGACACGGGCGCCGAGTTCACCTCGGTCGCACGAGGCCTCGCGCTGGCGCGCTGACGGCGCCGGTCAATCAGGCGCGTCGCGGTCGATGTCCCAGCGCCCGTGGATGCCCAGGGCCTTCCGCGCGATGCGCTTGGCTGCGTTGTATCCGCCGCGCCGGTAGCTGACGAAGTCGAGGAACCCGCCGGTGTTGGTCAGGACGACCAGCGCATCCCCGCTCGCGGGCTCTACCACGAACAGGCCCTGAAAGCCGGGGTTGCTTCCCCAGTGCCACCATGTGGTGGGCTCGGCCGAGCGATCGATGCCGATGCCGGCACCCCACGCAATCCCCGCATCAACATCGACCCGCGGCGCGAAGAGCAGGTCTCGCGTCGCAGGCCGAAGCAGACGGGGCTGCAGCAGCTCGCGCGCAAAGCGGGCCAGGTCTTCTGCGGTCGTGTGCAGGCTGGACGGGAGCAGTACGCGATCCGACCACGGCTCCACCGGTACCGTGGCGACCGAGCCGGCAGCGATCAGGATGAGCACGAGGGATGCGGCCAGGAACAGCGTCAGGCCCGCGGCGGCCCAGCGCTCGTGGCGACGGAAGAAGCTGCGCGCACCGACGACGCCGCATGCCACCGCCACCAGCACCGCCAGCACGGAGACGACGCGCACGCCGGGATCTGCCGTACCGCTGAGGGTTCCGTAGACCGCGTCTACGTGGCCGATGGCCACGTCGCCGGGGGGCGGTGACGCGTACGTGCTGCGCCGCATGTCCAGCGGATCCAGGACACGTTTCCGCACGAAATCTTCCGCCGGCTCGCCAGTCTGCGCCTCCAGCATGTGCTGCAACACCAGCCAGCCTTGTCCCGCGTAGTGGAATTCGGCGGGTGGCCGGCATGCACCGCGAAAGCGTTCAGCCCAGATGTAGTTGCCGAGGCCCGCCGTGTGGGTGAGCAGCTGCAGCAGGCTGGGCGCCTCGCAGCCGTCCGGCACGTCGAGGGCCGGTGAGGCGACGGACATGTCGAGCGACCAGACTCCCTCTTCGACGAGGGAGAGGGCAGCGTACGCGGCCACCACCTTGCCGATCGAGGCGGCCTCGAAGCTCGTCGCGGATGTGACCGCTTCCCCGCTACGGGTGTCTCGCACGCCGAAGGACTCGCTCCACACGAGCTCGCCCCCGCGCACCAGCGTTACGCTGGCGCCGCGCACCTCCGCGTGACGCAGGGCACGCTGCACGTAGGGACGTAGCTGTTCGATGGGCAGGGGGTTCCGCGCTGACGCCGATCCGCAGAGCATCAGCGAGTAGATGACGACGACGAGCGATCCCCGGCGCAGGGGGACTAGGCCTGTTCGGCCAGGGCCGGCGGGTTGCTGCTGTGGCGGCCGACGAACCAGCTCCCGTCCACGTCGCGGGTGAGATGGACGATTCCGCCGAGGGCGGGCGTCTCGCGGTCGAGCGTTTCTCCGCTGAGCGACTCGGCGATGACGCGGATCACGCCCTTGTGCAGCACCAACAGCGCTGAGCGCGCGTCGCCGGCCTGCAGCTTGTCCAGACCGACCAGGACGCGCGCCCTGAAGTCCGCGCGCGCCTCGCCGCCGGGGTACTCGAAGCCCTCGCCACCCTTCTGCCAATCCTCGTAGAGGATCGGGTCCGAGGCCTGGATCTCCTCGCGCGTCATGCCCTCCCAGCGACCGAAGTCCACCTCGCGGAACTCGGGCACCAGGCTCACCGAGGCGCCCCGGGACGCGATCCACGCCGACTGCCAGGAGCGGCGCAGCGGACTCGCCGCCACCGTGCCGAACACCTCGCCTCCCAGCGCGCCAGCCACCGCCCGCATCTGGACGCGGCCCGCGTCCGCCAGCGCGACGTCTCGGCTGCCGTGGAAGCGGATGCTGGACTCGCCCTCGGTCTCGCCGTGGCGAACGAGCACGATGCGACGCAGCTGGGACATGGCTCCTCCGGACGGTGCGCGGGCACCCTGGGGTTCGAGAGGCCGGAAGATCGGGAAGCGGCAGCCCCACGTCAACGCCCGCGCGGGCCCCACCCGTCCGCACGCCGCAGGCGTGGGCCCAACCCGCCCGCGCGCCGCAGGCGTGCGGGCCCAACCGGTAGGGGGCTGATAGACTCGCCGCCGGAATCGGGGGAGATGACCAGAAGCGCCTGGATCCTGGCGATCTTCATCGCGCTCGCCGTAGTGGTGGGCGGTGTAGTGCTCGTGCGCGCGGAGAGCGAGGGGCCGCAGATCGGCGCGCCCGAGGCGCTCTTCCTGGGCAAGGCGCCCCGAACCGTGGAACTGCTGCTTTCCGACGGCGGCTCCGGACTGCGCTCGCTGAAGGTGAGCATCACCCATGCGGACGGCGCCTCGCCCGTCTTGGAGCGACATTTCGCGGGCAACCCCGCCACCGGCGGGGGCCCCGACGCCGAGCGCGTCGAGCTGACCCTCGATCCCACGGCCCTGGGCCTGGTGGGAGGCGACGCGTTCCTCGAGGTGGAGGCACGCGACTGGTCGTGGCGAGGCTGGCTGATGGGCAACGTCGCCACGCTGCGCGTACCGCTCTCGGTGGACCTGAAGCCGCCGCGCATCACGCTGGAGAGCGGCCTGACCTACGTGCGCCGAGGCGGCGCGGCCGTCGCGGTCTACCGGGTCAACGAACAGACCGCGCGCGACGGCGTCGAGGTGGGCGAGCGCTTCTACGGCGGCGCCGACTGGCCGGCGGGCTGTCCGGGCGCCGGCGACGGCTGCCGCGCCGCGGTCTTCGCCGTAGGCATCGACGCGCCGGAGGACGTGAAGATCCGCGTGCTGGCGGAGGACCGCGCCGGAAACACGAAGCGGGCGCGCTTCGACGCCCGCGTGCAGGCGCGCGCGATCCCCAACGCGCCCATCCGCCTCTCGAACAACTTCCTCGAGAACAAGGTCATGGACCTCGCCGAGGAGTGGAACCTGGAAGCCACCGACCAGATCGCCGCCTTCAAGGAGATCAACGAGCAACGCCGCGCCAGCGACGAGGCGCGCGTGCGGGAGCTGGTGGCGAAGAGCGCCGACCAGCCGCTCTGGGACGGCGCCTTCGAGCAGCTGGCGAACAGCAAGGTGACGAGCCTGTTCGCGGAGCGGCGCGTCTACTCCTACGGCGGGGCCGCCGTCTCCGAGGCCACCCATTACGGGTACGACCTCGCCTCCACCGCGCGCGCTCCGGTCACGGCGTCGGGCTCCGGACGCGTGTCGTTCGCAGGGCCGCTCGGCATCTACGGTGACTGTCTGCTCGTCGACCACGGCATGGGCGTCGTCTCGCTGTACGGCCACCTTTCGAGCATCGACGTGAAGGAAGGCGACGCCGTGGAGCGTGGCCAGACACTCGGCCGCACCGGACTCACCGGCTTCGCCGGAGGCGACCACCTGCACTTCGCCATCCTGGTCGGCGGAACCTACGTGGACCCGCGCGAGTGGTGGGACCCGCGCTGGATGCGCGACCACGTGGCGGTGCGCCTCCAGCCAGACGGCGGTTAGCCGTGAGGGACGCCGGTGCCGTCCGCAGCGCTCTGCTCGACTGGTACGGCAAGAACCGCCGCGACCTGCCGTGGCGTCGCACCGACGATCCGTACGCCATCTGGATCTCCGAGGCGATGCTCCAGCAGACCCGGGTCGAGACGGTCATCCCCTACTACGAGCGCTTCCTCGAGCGCTTCCCCGACGTGGAGGCACTCGCCACGGCCGACCTGGACGACGTACTCGGGGTGTGGGCCGGCCTCGGCTACTACTCTCGTGCGCGCAACCTCCGCGCCGCCGCCCGCGAGATGCGCGAGCGCCACGACGGGCGCGTTCCCGACGACCCGGACGCGCTGCGCGCCCTGCCCGGCATCGGCCGCTACACGGCGGGCGCGGTGGCCTCGATCGCCTTCGACCGGCCCCAGCCCGTCCTCGACGGAAACGTGAAGCGCGTGCTGGCGCGCATCCTCGATGTGCGGGAGGACGTGACGCGCGCCGACGTGAGTGAGCGCCTCTGGGACGAGGCTTCGGTTCTGGCCGACGGCCCGCATCCCGGTGACCTCAACCAGGCGCTGATGGAACTCGGCGCCACGCTGTGCACGCCGCGGGCGCCGCGCTGCGGCGAGTGCCCGTTGCTCCGGCGTTGCGCCGCGCGCCGCGTCGGCGATCCGGAGACGCTTCCCGTGAAGAAGCCGCGCAAGGCCGTCCCGCGCGTGGAGGGCGCGGCAGCCCTGGTGCTGCGCGAGGGACGCGCCCTCGCCGTGCGCCGCCCGCCGCGTGGGCTGATGGGTGGCCTCTGGGAGCTTCCGGGCGACGATCTCGGGGAAGGCGAGGCTCCCGCCCGCGGCCTGCGCCGCGCGCTGCGCGAGCGGGTGGGCCTCGAGGTGGGCCGCCTGCGCCCGGCCGGCAGCGTGGAGCACCTCTTCAGCCACCGGCATCTACGCCTTCACGTGTATCACTGCGCGGTGCAGGGCGGGCGCGTACGCCGGGACGGCCCCGACGCCCACCGCTGGCTGCCCCCCGCCCGGCTCCTGGACCTGCCCCAGGCGGCGGTCACCAAGAAGGCCCTGGCGCTGGTGCTATCCTGAGCGCCGTGGCCAGCAGCTTCGGAAACGCCTTCCGCATCACCACTTTCGGAGAGTCCCACGGCGGCGCCGTGGGGGTCGTTGTGGACGGGTGCCCGCCGCGCCTGCCGCTCGCAATCGAAGAGATCCAATGCGACCTCGATCGCCGCCGTCCGGGCCAGAGCCAGCTGACCACGCCGCGCCAGGAGCCGGACGAGGCGGAGATCCTCTCGGGAGTCTTCGAAGGCACGACGCTGGGCAGCCCCATCGCCATCGTGGTGCGCAACAAGGACGCGCGCCCCTCGGCCTACGAGCACATGAAGGACGTCTACCGGCCGTCTCACGCCGACTACACCACCGAGGCCAAGTACGGCGTGCGCAACTGGCAGGGCGGAGGCCGCGCCAGCGCGCGCGAGACCGTCGGCCGCGTGGCGGCCGGCGCCATCGCCCGCAAGCTCCTGCACACGGCCGCCGGCGTCGAGGTGCTGGCCTGGGTGCGCCGCGTGCACGACATCGAGGCGAAGCTCGAACCGGCCGGGGTGACGCTGGAGGCGGTCGAGGCCAACCCCGTGCGCTGCCCGGACCCGGCCGCCGCCGAGCGGATGGCGGCCGCCATCGACGAGGCGCGCGAGCGCGGCGACTCGCTGGGCGGCGAGGTCGAGTGCGTGGCGCGGAGCGTGCCGGCCGGTCTCGGCGAGCCGGTCTTCGACAAGCTCGAGGCCGACATGGCCAAGGCCCTGCTCTCGCTGCCCGCCTCCAAGGGTTTCGAGATCGGCAGCGGCTTCGCCGGCACGCGCATGACCGGCATCGAGCACAACGATCCGTTCACGCCCGGCGAAGACGGGCGACCGCGCACCACGTCCAACCGCTCGGGCGGCGTGCAGGGCGGCATCAGCAACGGCGAGCCGGTGGTGGTGCGGGTCGCGTTCAAACCCACCGCCACCATCTCCCAGGCCCAGCAGACCGTGAACGCAACAGGCGAGGCCGTGACCCTGGAAGCCCAGGGCCGCCACGACCCCTGCGTACTGCCCCGCGCCGTCCCGATCGTCGAGGCCATGGTCTGCCTCGTCCTCGCCGACCACTGGCTCCGCCAGCAGACGACCGACGTCCTCTAAGGCAGCAGCACGAATCCCGCCACCGCGGCGGCGGCGGCGAAGAGCACGCCGAGCACCGCGAGCAGCGCGTGGGCGTCGCGGGCGGAGCCGCGGCCGCGCTCGAGACGACGACCCAGCAGGCCCGCAGACACGAAGAGCAGCGCGGTCGTCACTCCGAGCCACGCGTGGAACGTGCCGAAGGGATCGCGGCCGCGCAGCAGGAGCATCGAGAGCGGTCCGGCGATGAAGCCGGCGGCGATCATCAGCACTCCCGGCTTGGCGAGACGCAGATGGCGCGCGCGCAGCGAGGGATCCCGCGGCGCCAGACCCTGGCGCGCGCGCCGGATCTTCGAGCCCATCCGCAGCGCCAGCACGCAGACGAGGAGCGTCGCCAGCATGAAGGCCGGATGCCCGTACGCCAGTACGCGGTAGAGCGGCTCTCGAAGCGCCGGGTCCAGCGCTACTCCACCTTGTGGACGGCGTCGCCGGGCAGGCGGCTCAGCAGATCGTCGAGCGCGCTCTGGAGATAACCGGCGTCCCGGGACTCCAGGGTCAGCAGCACGTGGAACGCCTCCTCCCCGATCTTCGGATAGGAACCCAGCATCAGCTCGGGGAACTCGCTCAGCAGGTCGTTGAGCGCCTCGGCGATCTGGCTCTCACGCTGCTTCACGTAGACGCGCTTCAAGAGGATGGGGACACCCTTGAAGCGCTGCCGGATCGACTCGAACTTCTTGCGCAAGAGCTCCGGGATGCCCGGGAAGATGTGCACGTTGCCCAGGATCACCACGGGGAACCAGAGATCGCCCACGTCCACGAGCAAGGAGCCCTTGGGCACCTCGGCCATCTTGAGCTGGCTCGGGATGAGATCGCTGCCGATCGCGCGCGTCAGGCGCGCCACGATGGACTCGCTGCGCTCGATCGGCACTCGGAAGGCGGCTGCGATGCCTTCCATGGTGAGGTCGTCGTGGGTCGGCCCGATGCCGCCGGACGTAAAGACGTGGTCGTAGGCGTCGCTCATCGCGCGCGTCTCGGCCGCGATGGTCTCCACGTTGTCGGGGATGACCAGGATGCGGTCCACGTCGACGCCGAGCGCGCGCAGCTCACGGCACAGGTAGGGAGAGTTGGTGTCCACCACCTTCCCAGAGAGGATCTCGTTTCCGATTACGAGGATTCCAGCGGTGGGCATGCGCCGAGGGTAACCGAGGGCGCCGGGGGCGCCCAACGGCTACGCTCCCCGGCCGTGGACGTGTCCATCCGGTTCTCCCCCTCGGGCCGGAGCGTTCGGGTGCCGGTGGGCACCTCCCTGCTCGAGGCGGTCCGCAAGGCGGGCCTTCCCATCGCCAGCGCGTGCGGTGCGAGCGCGCTGTGCGGCCGCTGCGGGGTGCGGGTGCTGACGGGGATGGACACGGGCGAATCGACCGCGGAGACAGACGCGAAGCGACGCAACCGGGTGGCGGACGAGCTGCGCCTCGCGTGCTTCGTGGAGGTCGAGGGCGACCTCGAGATCACCGCCCCCTACTGGTAGGGAGCAGTCACAGGACGGCAAGGAGACAGCATGCGTATCGGAATCGGCGGACGCGGAACCACGCTGGAAGGCGCGGTGGAAGAGGTGAAGAACGCCGAACTGGCGGGCTTCGCCTCGATCTGGTTCAGCAACATCTTCGGCCACGACGCGCTCAGCCTGATCGCAGTGGCGGGACGCGAGAGCGAGCGGATCGAGCTCGGCACCGCGGTCGTGCCCACCCACTCGCGCCACCCGTTCTTCATGGCGCAGCAGGCCATGACCACCAACGCCGCCTGCGGCGGCCGTCTGGCCCTCGGCCTGGGTCCCAGCCACAAGGTGGTCATCGAGAACATGCTGGGCCTCTCCTACGACAAGCCCGCCCGCCACGTGCGTGAGTACGTGCAGGTGCTGAAGGCTCTCCTCGACGAGGGCCGGGTCGAGCACCAGGGCGAGGTCTACCGTGTCCGCGGCCAGCTCAGCGCCAAGGATGCCAAGCCGTTCCCCGTGCTGGTGGGCGCACTCGGCAAGCTCATGCGCAAGGTGGCCGGCGAGCTAGCGGACGGCACCGTCACCTGGATGACGGGCCGGCGCACCCTGGCCGAAGAGATCGGCCCCGACGTGCGGTCGGCGGCGGAGGCGGCTGGGCGCCCGGAGCCGCGTATCGTCGCGGCGCTGCCGGTTTGCGTGACGACCGACACCGACGCGGCGCGCGAAAGCATCGACAAGATGCTGGCGATGTACCCCACTCTCCCGTCCTACCGCGCGATGATGGACCTGGAGGGCGCAACGCGCCCCAGCGACATCGCGCTCATCGGCGACGAGGCCACGGTGCGCAAGGGCGTGGCCGGGCTCGTGGACGCCGGTGTCACCGACTTCAACTGCACGGTGACCGGTGCCGGCGGCGACGCCAAGGCGTCGGCAGAGCGCACCTACGCGCTGATCGCCGAGGTGGCGCGGAGCACCTCTTGAGCCCCTCGGACACGAACGGCAAGAAGGGTGGGGCGGGCTTCGCTACGCGCGCCATCCACGTCGGCCAGGAGCCGGATTCCGCGACCGGCGCGACGGTCCCTCCGGTCTACCAGACGGTGACGTTCACCCAGGACGCGATCGGCCGGAACAAGGGCTTCGAGTACTCGCGCACCGACAACCCCACGCGCCGCGCGCTGGAGGAGGCGCTGGCCTCGCTCGAGGGCGGGCGCTTCGGCTTTGCCTACGGCTCGGGCATGGCCGCCATCGCGGGCGCCATGCAGTTGGTGCGCGCCGGCGACCACGTGGTGGTGGCCGACGACCTCTACGGCGGCTCCTACCGCCTCTTCAACCACGTTCTTCCCGAGTACGGCGTTCGCTTCACGTTCGCCGACGCGACGAAGCTCGAAGAGTTTGCCAAGGCGGTCGAGCCTGAAACGAAGATGCTCTGGATCGAGACGCCCACCAACCCGCTGTTGCGTCTGGTGGACGTGGCAGCCTGCGCCGAGATCGCCCGCGGCGCTGAAGCGAAGCTCGTGGTGGACAACACTTTCGCCACGCCGCTCCTCCAGAACCCGCTGGCGTTGGGCGCCCACGTGGTGGTGCACTCCACCACCAAGTACATCGGCGGCCACTCGGACGTGATCGGCGGCGCAGTGGTCCTGGACGACGAGGAGGCGGCGCAACGCCTCCAGTTCACGCGCAACGCCACCGGCGGCATCCCGGGCCCCTGGGATGCCTGGCTCACCCTGCGCGGCTTGAAGACGCTCGCGGTGCGCATGCGTCAGCACCAGGAGAACGCCCAGCGCGTGGCCGAGTTCCTGGTGGAGCGCCCCGAGGTGGCGCGCGTCCACTACCCGGGCCTGCCCGACCATCCCGGCCACCAGCTGGCGGCGCGTCAGATGCGCGGCTTCGGAGGCATGCTGGCCCTCGACCTGGCGGGCGGCGAGCAGGCCGCGAAGACCTTTTGTCAGTCCACCCAACTCATCTCCCTGGGCGAGAGCCTCGGCGGCGTGGAGTCGCTCATCGGCTACCCGTTCAGCATGAGCCACGGCGCCTTCCCGCCCGAGGAGAAGCGCCGCAAGGGGATCAGCGAGGCGACGGTGCGCCTGTCGGTCGGGATCGAGGACGTCGACGACCTGTGTGAGGACCTGGCCCAGGCCCTCGACCGGATCGCATGAAGCCCGCCCTCGTCCTGGTCGATCACGGGAGCCGCCGGGCTGAGGCCAACTCCGCACTCGATGAGCTGGCCGCGCTGGTGCGCGCCGCGGATCCCGAGCGCTGTGTGCACGTCGCCCACATGGAGCTCGCGCCGCCGGAGCTCGAGTCGGCGCTGGGCGCCTGTGCGGCCGAGGGCGCGCGCAGCGTGACCGTCGTGCCGGTGTTCCTCGGGCCGGGCCGCCACACCCACGAGGACATCCCGCGCCTGGTGCGCGAGGCCGAAGCGAAGCACCCAGAGCTGTCGGTCCGGGTTGCCCCGCCCCTGGGGCCCCACCCGCTGCTGGCAGAGCTCGTCCTGACACGCGCGGCGGAGGTGTAGATTGAACCGGACGACCGCAGGAAGCTGAGGTCACAGCCCGCGCAGGTGGCGAGCCCAGCGCAGCTCCTCCATGAGTCCGACGATCTCGTCGCGGCGCTGGCGGGCGAAGGGCCCCGGGTTCCAGGCACGTAGGCGCAGCGGGTTGGGCAGCACCGTGGCGAACAGCGCCGCTTCCTCGGGCTCGAGCTCGGCGGCGGACTTGTCGAAGTAGCGCTGTGCGGCGGCCTCGGCGCCGAACACGCACGGTCCGAACTGCGCCACGTTCAGGTAGACCTCGAGGATGCGCTGCTTGGTCCAGAGCAGCTCGATCCACAGCGTGATCCACGCCTCGAGGCCCTTGCGCAGCGTGCTCGGGTCGGGCCACAGGAAGAGGTTCTTGGCGAGCTGCTGGGTGAGCGTGCTGGCTCCCCGCCGGCGCCCGCCGCGCTCTGCTTCCCGCAGCGCCTTCTGGATGGATTTTGTGTCGAAGCCATCGTGCAGCATGAACTTCTGATCCTCGGACAGGACGACCGCGAGGCGCAGGTGGGGCGAGATGGACGTGCGAGGGACCCAGGTCTGCTCCACCTCGGCGCAGGGCTGCCCCGTGGCCGGGTCGTCGCGCAGGCTGCGCTGGATGAACGCCGACGTGTGGATGGGCCCGCGCCGCAGCATGAGGATCGGCAGCGCCGTGGCCGCCACAACCAGTGCGGCGACCACCACGAGCGCACCCAATGCGCGGAGCGACCAGCGGAGGAGACCGCGCACCCCGGCTACCCCCCGTACAGGTAGACCACGAAGGAGTTCAGCAGGTAGAGCGTCACGAGCATCAGGCTCGCCCAGCCCAGCTTCCCGAACACACGCCCTTCGGGCCTGTACTGGAGACCCACGATGGCCACGCCCGTCATCATCACCGCCGAGAACGCCGAGAGGATGTGGACCGACCCCACGTGCGCGAGGATCGGCCCCTTGGCGTAGAAGAGGTCCGCGACCGCGATGACTCCGATGTTGAACATGTTGCTGCCGAACAGGTTGGCGACCGCGAGGTTCACGGCGCCGATGCGGAGCGCGGAGACCGTGACGACCACCTCGGGAAGCGAGGTGATCACCGCGATGAAGAGCGTGCCGACGAAGGTCTCGTACCAGCCCATCGCGCTGGCCAGGTCCGTCGCCACGAAGGGCAGCCACAGGGAGACCGCGATCACCACCACGCTCGACGCGCCGAAGGCCACCACGGCCTGGGGCAGGGACGTGCTGTTCGAGAACTCGGCCGGCGGATCCTCCACGTCCGGATGCTTGCGCTCGTAGCGGAACACCGCGCGCACCGCCGCCAGGTAGATCAGCAGGATGAGGGGCGTGTACACACCCACGTAACCGAGAGACCACCCGACCTCGTCTTCGCGCGCGAGAACCAGACTGAAGCCCACCACGCCGATCAGCAGCACGCCGAGCCCGGCGGAGAGGATGTGCCCCTGGCCCGCCAGCTCGAAGACCGAGCGCCCGCGCGACACCAGGTCGAGGACTACCAGGATCACCATGTTGAAGACGCAGCTTCCCAGCACGATGCCGACGGCGATGTCCGGCTTGTCGGTGAGCCGCACGGCGCTGATCCCGGTCACCAGCTCGGGCACCGACGTCACCGTGGCGAGCAACGCGATGCCGACCCAGGTGCCGCCGAGGCCGGTCTTGTCCGCGATGACGTCGCCGTACCGCGAGAGCGCCGTCCCCGCATAGCCGATCAGCAGCAGCGCGGCGGTGAACTGGATCCAGGCGCTGAGAACGTCGTTCACGAGGACCCGCTATTCCCTCTCGCGGCACGGCCCTTGCGCGCGCTCTCGGTGATGTAGCGGCGCGAGATGGGCGAGAGGTCGTCGGGCGGAACGCGGCACTCGATCACGACGAAGTCGCGCACCTCGTGGGCGGCGCGCAGCGCCTCGCGGAGCTCCCGGCGCGAATTCACCTGGAAGCCGACACCGCCCCAGGCCTGGGCGAGCTCCGCATAGGGCCAGGGCGGAATCTCCAGCAGCTCTCGGCGCGGTGAGACCGGCCGGAAGATCCCCCAGCCGGCATTGTTCACCAGGACGACGATGGGTGAGAGCCCATACCGCGGCGCGTGGGAGATCTCCATCCCGGTCATCTGGAATGCGCCGTCGCCGCTGACCACGAGCGGACGCACGCCCGTCCCGATCTGCGCGCCGAGGGCGGCCGGCACCGCGAAGCCCATGGAGGCGTAGTAGCCCTGGGCGAAGTAGAGGCCGCCCTCGCGCAGACGCAGCTCGAGACCGCCGAAGAGCATGTCGCCCGACTCGGCGAACACGTGGTAGCCGGCGTGGGCGGCGAGGAACTCGTTCACCTCGACGAGCAGGTCGTTGACGGAGAGCGGCTTCCCCCGGCTCTTCGCCAGCGGCGTGCGTTTCAGGTTGTCGTGATAGGAGATGCGCTCCTTGAAGCGCGGCAGCTTCTGGCGAGCCAGCGTGGCCACGAAATCCTTCAGGTCCACGTCGGTGTAGGAGTGAAACGAGACGTTGACCCGGCCACGCACCGCCCACACGGAGCGATCGCGGCGCACCTGGGGCTTGGAGGCGCCCAGGTTCATGTCGGTGAGGAGCGTTCCGAGCGCGAGCACGAGGTCCGCCTCGCGCACGCGCTTCTGGATCGGCGCCGGGCTGAACGGGCCGACGTGGACGCCCATGTGCTGCGGGTGGTCCATCGGGAAGATGCCCTTGGCGTCCACGGTGCTCACCACGGGCACGCCCAGCTTCTCTGCCAGCACCAGGAGATCGCGCTCGGCGCCCACCCGGTAGGCCTCCACGCCGCCGATCAGGATCGGCTTCTTCGCCTTCCCGAGCCATTCCACGGTCTCGGCGACAGCCTCGTCGAGCTTGCGCTTGTCGGAGCGCTCGCGCGGAAAGCGCCCGTTCCACTCGCGGATCTCCGGCGGTACGGGGATCATGACGTCCACCATGTCGCGGTGGATCTCGAGGTAGCCGGGGCGCGACTCGCTCAGGATACGCCCCACGAGCTCGTGCACCTCTTCGGCCGCGCGCTCCGGGTGACTCAGCACCCGCGCATCGCAGGTGACCTGCTCGAAGACGCGGTGCTGGCCTTCCACGTCCTTGGCCTGATGGTGCACGCCCGCCAGCTTCTGCTCCGCTTCGCCGGGGCCGCCGGACACCACGAGCAGCGGGATTTCCTCGGCGTAGGCGCCGGCGATGGGGTTCACCACGTTGTAGCCGCCGGCGCCATAGGTCACGCACACCACTCCGAGGCGCCGGGCGCTGCGCGCGTAGCCGTCGGCGGCGAAGCCGACGGCCGGCTCGTGGGAGAAGGTGACGATCTCCAGGCCGCGAGCCTCACCGAAGCGATGGAAGAGGCCCAGCACCAGATCGCCGGGCAGGCCGAACAGGTGCGTCACGCCCGCGCGCTGGAGGTAGGCCACGAGAAAGTCGCCGAGCGCCATGCTCGGGCGCATGACCGAGGCCCTCCTCTTCGCCGTCTTCTTCGCCTTCTTCTTCGCCGTCCTGCGCGCGGGGCTCACGGCGCGCCGTCCTGCTCCAGCTCGAAGCGGTAGAGCGCCGCCACCACCAGCGCATGATCGATCTCGCCCTCTTGCACCAGGCGGCGCAGGTCCGCCAGGGGCACCCGCTCCACGTGGGTCTCCTCGGCGCCTTCGTTGCGCACGTCCGCCACCTGCCGGCAGCCGCGCGCCACGAACGTGTGGACCCGGTTCCCGAACAGAGCCGGGTTGGGGTTGAGGCTCCCGGCCGGTGTCACCTCGCGGGGGCGGTAGCCGGTCTCCTCCAGCAGCTCGCGCACGCCGGCCTCCTCGGGGGACTCGCCGGGATCGATGATGCCGCCCGGGATCTCCAGGGTGAGCTCGTCCGAGCCGTGTCGGAACTGGCGCACCAACACCACGTGGCCGTCGTCGGTCAGCGGCACCACGTTCACCCACCCGTCGGCGTCGAGCCGATAGAAGGGGTGGACCGTCCCGGTGCGCGGCGAACGCGCGTGACGGCGACTCACGCTGAAGACGGCGCAGTCCTGGATCGGCTCGACCGAGACCGCCGGCCACCGTCGGGGGAGCGTCGGCATCGGCGCGAGCGTAGCATGGGGCGCTGCGCGGAAACGGCGGGGATCGATCGTCAAATGAGGGCTAGCATCCGCGCGCGAGGAAATCCGCCATCGCCTCCTCGAACTTCCGCCGTCAGCGTTCCCAGAGCCAGTTCTACATGGTTCTGCTGGCGGTGGCCTGTGGTGCGGCCGGCGCCTTCGCCGCCATCGTCTTCCGAACCCTGATCCGCCTGTTCACGGGCCTCTTCTTCGAGGGCGCCGAGGGCGTGAGCGCAGTGATCGAGGAGGGCTGGCTGGCCGAGGCGCACGACCCGCTGGAGGTGGCGCGCAGCCTGCCCTGGTACCTGAGCGTCGCGATCCCCGCGGTCGGTGGCCTCATCGTGGGTCCGCTGATCTGGTTCTTCGCGCGCGAGGCCAAGGGCCACGGGGTGCCCGAAGTGATGGAGGCGGTGGCGCTGCGCGCCGGCGTCATCCGCGGGCGGGTGGTGGCCGTGAAGACGCTGGCCTCGGCGATCACGATCGGCTCCGGCGGCTCGGTCGGCCGCGAGGGCCCGATCGTGCAGATCGCCTCGGCCGTGGGCTCCAGTATCGGCAAGCTCCTGCACGTGACCCCGCGCCAGCTGCGCACCCTGGTGGGCTGCGGCGCGGCAGCCGGCATCTCGGCCACCTTCAATGCACCGATCGCCGGTGCGCTCTTCGCGGTGGAGGTGATCGTCGGCGACTTCGCCGTCAGCCAGTTCAGCCCCATCGTCATCTCGTCCGTCGTGGCGACCGTGTTGTCGCGCTACTTCCTGGGCGACCATCCCGCCTTCGAGGTGCCCCAGTACGAGCTGGTCGCACCGTTCGAGTTGCTGCCCTACATGGCCGTGGGCGTGATCGCGGGCCTGGTGGGTGTCGCGTTCATGCGCATCCTCTACTTCTCGGAGGACCGCTTCGACCGCCTCGCGATGCCGGCCTGGGGAAAGCCCGTGCTGGGCGGCGCGATCGTGGGCGGCATCGCCATCGTCTTCCCCAACGTCTACGGTGTCGGCTACTCGACGATCACGCCGGCGCTGGAGGGGAACCTGGCCCCCGCAATGCTCGGGGCACTGCTCGTCGCCAAGCTCCTCGCGACGTCCATCACCGTCGGCTCGGGGGGATCGGGCGGCATCTTCGCGCCGTCGCTCTTCCTGGGCGCGATGACCGGCGGCTTCTTCGGCAGCTTCATCCACCAGGTCTTCCCGGCCACCACCGCCAGCTCCGGGGCGTACGCGTTGGTAACGATGGGCGCCGTGGTGGCCGCCACCACGCATGCGCCGATCACCGCCATCATCATGATCTTCGAGATGACCCAGAGCATCAGCATCATCCCGCCGCTGATGGCGGCGTGCGTGGTGAGCACCCTGATCTCGACCATGCTGAGCCGCGAGTCCATCTACACCGAGAAGCTCGCGCGCCGCGGCGTGGACGTGCGCAAGCAAGAAGACCCGAACGTGATGCGGCGCCTCTCCGTAGGCGACGTCATGGACCCCGATGCGGTCACCATCCACGCGAACGCGCGCTTCGAGGAGATCCTCAACCTGGTGGTGCAGAGCGATCATGTGGAGTTCTTCGTGGTGGACCCGCAGGGCCGCCTGCTCGGCGCCATCGCCCTCAACGAAGTGCGCCGCCTGCTGCTGGACCAGGACGCGCTCAGAAACGTGGTGGTCGCCGAGGATCTCGTGACGTCCGAGCACCCCACCGTCACGCCCGACGACGACCTCGACATGGTGATGCAGATCCTCGGCCACGCGGATCTGGAGGAGATCGCCGTCGTCGACCCGGAGGATCCGCGCAAGCTGATCGGGAGCGTCACGAGTCAGCACGCCATCGACGCCTACAACGCCGAGGTGCTGCGCCGCGACCTCGCGGGCGGCGTCGGGAGCAGCCTGGGTGTCGCCGGCCGCATCCGCCAGGTGGAGCTGGGCGGGGGCTACGTGGTGCAGGAGCTCGACGCGCCGCTGGCCTTCCACGGGCAGACGCTGCGCCAGCTCGACGTGCGAGTCCGCCACGGCGTACAGGTGGTGCTGATCCGCAGCCCGCTCGAGTCCGACCCCGCGCAGCGAGTGCGCGTGCCCTCCTCCACCGACCGCATCCGGGAGGGCGACACCCTCATCGTCGCGGGCCCCAAGGAAGAAGTGGAGGCCTTGGGTCACCACTGAATCCGATTCAACTGTTCGATTTATATGATCTTTTCGTTTTTATTTGACTGACCTAGTCGGTTATGTATTCTTCCGGGTGCCGCAAAGGCCGTCCGGAGGAATCGAGATGCCCAAGCCCGAGTTCATCGCCCGTCAGTCCGCCCATCCCACGGGCCTGTTGGGTCACCTGGTGGCCCGCGTCATGGCCTTCGACACCGCTGCCGTGAACCGTCGCGTCTTCGAAGTGCTGGAGCCGAAGCCCGGCGAGCACATCCTGGAGCTCGGCTGCGGGCACGGCCGGGCGCTGCGTCGCGTGGCCGAGGCAGTGGTCCCCGCTTGCGCCGTCGGCGTCGATCCGTCACCGGTGATGTGTGGCGTGGCCCGGCGTCACGTCAGACGCGCGATCGACGCCGGACACGCGAGGGTCGAACGAGGCGACTCCCGGCGCATCCCGGAGCCCGACGACTCGTTCGACAAGGTCTTCAGCGTCCACACGCTCTACTTCTGGCCGGACCTGGACCAGGGGCTGCGCGAGATCCATCGAGTGCTGCGCCCGGGCGGCGAGCTGGTGCTCGCCTTCCATTCCGCCGAGACCCCCGACATCGTCGCCAGCCTGCCGTCGACTGTCTACGACCTGCGCAGGGACGAGGAGGTGGCCGACGCGCTCGAGAGAACCGGCTTCGCATCCATCACGATCACGATCGAGCCCAACGAGCTGCGCCTGGCGCGCGCGCGCGCGAAGGAGAGCTGATGAGCGCTCCCGTTGCCGTTGCAGGAGCCGACGCTGCAGGAACCGGCCGAGCACCGCGGTCGGTGCTCGTCGCGTACGCCGCACCCGCCCTTTCGAGCTCGTTCCTCTTCACCGCGGTGAGTCTCTACCTGCTCAAGTACTCGACGGACGTGTTGCTGATGGCGCCGGCCACCATGGGCCTCTTGTTCGGCATCTCGCGCTTCTGGGACGCGGTCACGGATCCGCTGGTGGGGCACCTGTCCGACCGGACCGATACGCGCTGGGGTCGGCGCCGCCCCTGGCTGCTGGCGTCGGCGATCCCGGTGGCCGTCGCCTACTACGCAGTGTGGGCTCCGCCGCCGGAGCTCGAGGGCTCGGCCCTCACGCTGTGGATGGCCGCCGCCATCGTGATCTTCTACGCGACGATCACCGCGTTCAGCGTGCCGTACAACGCCCTCGGCGCAGAGCTCTCGGCGGACTACCACGATCGTTCACGGGTCTTCGGAGCAAAGGCCTTCGGCGACCACATCGGCATCATCGCGGCCGCCGGCTCGCTCCTGGTGATGGAGCGCGCGGAGGATCCCCGCGTGGCCGCGGCGTGCGTCGCCACGCTGGCCGGCGCGCTGATGCTCGGCGGCATCCTGTGGGCGGTGGCCGTGCTGCGCGAGCCCGCCGAGCACCGGTGGCGCGGCGGTGCGCGCACCCCCTACGCCCGTTTCGCAGACGTGCTGCGCAACCGCGGGGCACGCATCCTGCTGGCCGTCTTCTTCCTGGAGATGCTCGGCTACAACGCGCTGGTCACGCTGCTCCCCTACGTGACCGAGTACGTCCTCGAAACTCCGGGCTCGACCGCCTACTACCTGTTCGGCACCATCGCGACCACCCTGGCGACGATCCCGCTCTGGATCCGCCTGTCGCGGCGCTTCGGGAAGGTGAGGGTCTGGACGGCGGCGCTCGTCGTGAAGCTCACCGTCTTCGCGGGACTCGGATTCATCGGAGCCGGCGACTGGCTCGGCATCGGCGCGCTGACGCTGGTCTTCGGCGCCGCCACCGGGGCCAGCGCGGTTCTCGGCCCCTCGCTGAAGGCCGACGTGGTGGACACGGACGAGGCGCTCACCGGCGAGCGCAAGGAAGGGACGTTCTTCGCCGCCTGGGGTCTCGCCATCAAGGGCGCAATCGGCTTCGCCATCCTGCTCTCGGGCTTCGTGCTCTCCTCGACGGGCTTCCGCCCCAACGTCGCCCAGACGCCGGAGGCGCTGCTGGGAATCCGCGTGCTGGTTTCGGCCTTCCCGCTGCTGTGCCACGCGCTGGCCATCGCACTGCTGGTGCGCCTCGACCTGGACGAGAACGCCCACGCGGCGATTCGCAGTCGCATCCGGGCGCGCCGCGCGGCGACGGCTTCGCGAGGCGCGAGCGCCTGGCTCGAGCCCGCGACGGAACAGGAGCTCTAGTGGCCCGCACGATCCCGGAGAACCGCTTCGACGAGCTGGTGGACGCCGCGACCGAGGTGTTCATCGCGCGGGGCTACCGCCTGACCCAGATGTCCGACATCGCAGACGCGGTGGGCGTGGCCAAGGGCACCCTCTACGGCTACGTCGAGAGCAAGGAGGCGCTCTTCGCGCTGTGCCTCTTCCACGCCGATCGCAGCGGGGTGATGGAGCGCCCGGCCACGCTTCCGGTGCCTACCCCGAAGCGCGGAGAGCTCTCCGCACTCGTGAAGCAGACCCTCGCCGACCAGTCGCTGCCGCCGGCACTCTCGGCCGCGCTCGCGCGCGAGCGTGCAGACGACCCGCGCGCCGAGCTCGAGTCGATCGTGCGCGAGCTCTACGAGCTCTTCGAGCGCTTCCACCGGTCCGTCAAGATGATCGACCGCTGCACGGACCACCCCGAGCTGCAACAGATCTGGCAGACCCACGGGCGCGAGGCGCCGCGCGCCGCCCTCTACCGGTACCTGGAGATGCGCATGACCGGCGGCCAGCTGCGCCGGGTGGCCAACGTCCGCCTCGCGGCGCGCATGATCATCGAGGTGGCGTCCACCTGGGCGATCCACATCAAGTGGGACCGCTCGCCCGAGGCGTTCGCCCCGGACGAGGCGCGCGAGAACGCGATCGACTTCCTGGTCACCGGACTCGCGCTGCCCCCCGGGTCCTGACGGGGCGGAGTTGAGCTAGAGCCGCTCGTTCAGGACCACGTCCACGCCGGACGCGCCCGGCTGGGCCGGGGTCGGGGCCGCGCCCTGGATGTCGCCATCGCTCCGGGTGGTGGCGTTGCCGTCGCCGTCGAGGCGCGCGGACACGTGGAGCGGGCCCGTGAAGGGTCGCGCCTTGATCATGCGGTCGTCGGGCCCCAGCTCGTATTCGAGCGGAAAGCTCGGCGACTCGATGCGCCGCGCAGCCAGGGGAGGTCCCCCGCCCGGTCCGCGGGCGATGATGAAGAGCACGCCCCCCGGCCCGAACCCGGCGGCGTGCTCGGCCGAAATGCTCACCGTGCCGCGGATCGGCGGCCCGGAAGGCGCCGCGGCGGCAACCGGCGCCGGTGCTCCGCGCCCGCGGGGCGGCGCGGGCGGCTCGCTCGGCGCCTCGGTCGGCCGCACCGGATCGCTCACCTCCGGGGGAAAGATCCGGGAGAGGTCCGGCGTCTCCGGCTTCTCATCGGGATCGAACGGCTCGACGCGCCGATCGCACCCGAGCGAAAGGAGCAGGCCGACGCAGAGGAGCGCGCAGATGAACGTTCGACGGGGCGGCACGGGCCGGAGGCTAGCGTTTTGCCGGCCCGATCGAGTAGCCTTGTCCTTTGTCCGCCAATGAGAAGCCTGGGGGTGGCCCGCAACGCGCGGGCCTGAGATCAGACCCTTCGAACCTGAACTCGTTCACGCGAGCGTAGGGAAGGCAGCCGATCCCAAGACCCCTCGGCGCTCCCAGACCCGGAGACCCATCCGGAGGAGCCCGAGCCATGTCACAACGTCACGAACATCCGCTTCCGCCTCTTCCCCCGCTGGGGAACAACCCGTCCACCCAAGCCGAGGGCACCACGCCCAGCAGCTTCGCGAACCCGCCCCAGCTGGGCGGGCCGCTCTCCTTCTCGTCGCCGGACACGCCCGGCATGCCGCCGCCGTCGCCGAAGACCGCCTGGGACTTCCTGCCCGAGGGTTGGGAGCGGGATCCGGCCGGCGGCTTCGCCGTCGCCCCGCAGGGTTTCGTTCCCGTGACGCAGCTCGAGCACGCGCGCGTCGGAAACGTGACGCACGAGATGCGGCGCGTGGCCGAGCGCGAGCCGCACCTGACACCCGAGCAGGTGCGCGACGAGGTGGCCGCGGGCCGCATGGTGATTCCCGCCAACAAGGCGCACCTCTCCTACGCCCTCGACCCCATGTGCATCGGCCGTGCCAGCAAGACCAAGATCAACGCCAACATGGGCGCGTCGCCCGTTTCGAGCTCCACCGACGAAGAGGTGGAGAAGCTGACCTGGGCCGAGCGCTGGGGCGCCGACACGGTGATGGACCTCTCCACCGGCGGCGATCTCGACGGCACGCGTGAGGCGATCATCAAGAACTCGACCGTGCCGATCGGCACGGTGCCGATCTACTCGATGATCATCGGGCGGAAGATCGAGGATCTGACGCGCGAGCTGATCCTCGATCAGATCGAGCACCAGGCCCGCCAGGGTGTGGACTACATGACCGTCCACGCGGGAGTCCTGCGCGCACACCTGCCCCACGTGCAGGACCGCCTCATCGGGATCGTGTCCCGGGGCGGCTCGCTCCTGGCCAAGTGGATGATCCACCACGAGCGCGAAAACCCCATGTACGACGCGTGGGACGACATCTGCGAGGTGCTGCGCCGCTGGGACGTGACCTTCTCCATCGGCGACGGGCTGCGCCCCGGCGGCCTGGCCGACGCCAGCGACCGCGCGCAGCTCGCCGAGCTCTCCACGCTCGCCGAGCTGACGGAGCGCGCCTGGCGCCACGGGGTCCAGGTCATGGTGGAGGGTCCGGGCCACGTCCCGTTCGACCAGATCGAGTACAACATGAAGCTCCAGCGTGCGCTCTGCCACGGCGCGCCGTTCTACGTGCTGGGGCCGCTGGTGACGGACATCTTCCCCGGTTACGACCACATCACGTCGGGCATTGGCGCCACTGCGGCCGGCTACCACGGAGCCGCGATGCTCTGCTACGTGACGCCCAAGGAGCATCTCGGGCTCCCCAAGCGGGACGACGTGAAGCAGGGCTGCATCGCCTACAAGATCGCGGCCCATGCCGCGGACGTGGCCCTCGGCATCCCAGGGGCGCGCGACCGCGACGACGAGCTGACCAAGGCCCGCGCCGCGCTCAACTGGGAGAAGCACTTCGAGCTCTCCTTCGACCCGGACACGGCTCGCGCGTACCACGACGAGGACCTCGACGTGGACACGGACTTCTGCGCCATGTGCGGGCACGATTGGTGCAGCGTGCGCATCAGCAAGGAGATCATCCAGTTCGTGTCCGGCAAGGACGAGGCCTACGCCTGGGACAAGCCCCAGGTGACGGCTGCGCTGTCATCGGATCAGCGCGAGATCCTGGAGAAGCGTGGGGTGCTCTCGCCCGGGGAGATCCACCGCCTGGCGAGCAAGACCCGCAAGGCCATGAGCGCCGTCGAGGGCAAGGCGGCCTGCCACAGCGACCTGACGGACGACGATGACGCTCGCTCGCTCCAGGACGAGCGCATCAGCGTGGAGGAGTTCGTCCGGAACGGTGCGTAGGCGGAGGCGTCGAAGGACATACAGAAAACGCCCCGGGACCCGTGGGCCGCCGGGGCGTTCTGTCCGAACCTCACCCCCCCCTGGCTTGGCTCGGAAGCTGCCCATATTGTTCGGTCCGAGGTGCCTCCACTTGAGCACTTTATGCCGCCTGGCTGCCGCTTCATGAGTGAGCAACTTCGCCTCACCGACTCCAGTCTCCCGGACTTCCTCCGGGCACTGGGATTCGTGGGCCCGGACGAGGCCGTGTCGGTCGAGAAGGCCGGCGACGGAAACATCAACTGGGTGCGCCGGGCGCGGCTCGCGGACGGCCGTAGCTGGGTGGTGAAGCAGGCCCGTCCGACGCTCGAGCGCTTCCCCCAGTACCGGGCGGACCCGCGCCGCATCGTGTTCGAAGCGCGCTATTTCGAGCTCGCCTCGGAGCTGGCCCACGAGCCGGGCCGGGCGGGAATCTGCCCGGAAATCCTCCACTTCGATGAACGCGAACGCGTTCTCATACTGGAAGACCTGGGCGATGCAGAGCGCCTCGACCAGCGCCTGGAGCGCGGCTTCGACGCCCGGGCCACAGGGGAGGCGCTGGCCGCATTCCTCGCCGCGGTGCACGCCGCCACCACCGACCCCGGCCTCGTCGTCCGCTTCGACAACGACGGGATGCGCCGCCTGCACGGCGATCACATCTTCGCGCTGCCCTTCGAAGAGAACGACTTCGGGCTGGCAGCCGAAGTGGAAGCCCGCGCCGTGGGGCTGAAAACCCCCGATTTCCGCGTGCTCGCCCAGGACGCCTACGACCGCTACCTCGAGCCGCGCGGGGCGCTCGTGCACGGCGACGTGCAGGCCGGGAACGTGCTCCTCCCGCCGGGCGGTCCCAAGCTGCTCGACGCGGAAATCGCCCATGTGGGCGATCCGGCCTTCGACCTGGGCACGCTGGTGGCCCACCTGGCGCTTCCCGCCGTGGCGCGCGGCGCGGTGGCCGAAGCACTCCCGGCAGTCGAGGCCACGTGGAACGCCTACCTCGCAGAGCGGGGCGCAGCCGCACCGGCTTTCAGCGAGGTGGCACGCTACGCCGGGCTCGAGGTCCTGCGACGCACCGTGGGTGCAGCACGCGTGGCGGCGATCGAGGCGGTGGAAGCGTCGCTCGCCGCCATCGACTGGGGCGAGCGCCAGGTGCGCACGCCGGCGCAGGAGCCGTCCGGACTCGGCTGACTCTAGTCGGCGGGGATCGTCTCCGGCTCGGACTCGGGGGCGTCTTCCTCCGCCTGGCCGATGACCTCGTGGATCCAGCGCAGCCGGGCGTAGTCGAAGCGCCGGTCCGCCAGCACGTTGAACTTCACGACCTCGAAGTAGGGTGACAGGTCGAAGTCGCGCGGGGTCAGCAGGGTGGGGTGCCGACGCCGGAAGACGCCGCTGTACTGTGCGTGATCTCGGCGGGGGCGGCGGGCGAACGGGCGCCGACGACGGGGCGGAGCCGGCGCCAGCGCGTCCGGGAACTCCACCTTCGGTTGGATCGGGAAGCCGATCCCATGGAAGAGCCGCGCCAGGTGGCTGGAGCAGATCACGTCGGTGGCGGCGCCGCTCCCGAGGAAGGCCGCGCGGCGTCGCTGGTGCGCCGGCCGCAGCGCCGGCAGCAGGTAGCGCATCAGGTCGAGCACGTTGCGCACGTCGTAGCGCCAGCCGAGGCTGTGCAGCGCCTCGTCGAGGATCTTCTTGAGGTCGTGGGGCTTCAGATTGTGGGGCCGGCAGATCCGCAGGTTCAGGTGCATGTACTTCGAGAGCGGCGACGCCACGACGCCATCCATCAGCGCCTCGACCACCATGTCATGGGCCTCGTCGCCGAAGCAGGCAAGCGTCTCTGCGCGCATGTGCTCATCGCGCTTCAGCAGCTCATCGCCCACGTAGAGCGCTGCGTGCGACCAGGAACTCTGGGTGAGGTAACGGATGACGGCCGAGATGCGCTGGTCGCCCTCCACCAGCAGCACGTCGCCCTTGCGGACGTGGCGCTTCAAGGCTTCGGGGTCGTTCCAGCCCCGGCGCTCGTACGTGGCCAGCGGTCGGGTGAGGAACTCGAGGAGTTTTTGGAAGAGCCAACGCTGCATGCCCGCGTCTCCGGCGTGCCGAATCCCCCTTTCCTTCGGCAGGACGCAGCGAGGGGAGGAGACAACGGCGACCGATTCCTGTGAGGGCAATCACCCCCGCGCGATCGCTACCAACCGAAAAAACCAGGGAAAAGCGGCGCAATCCGTAGCCCTCGGGTGGGCCGTGATGTATCTTAACTCGTCGTTGGGAAAAGCATAGGTTTTTCAGATACTTAGGCGAGGCTTGAGGCATCGGGCCCGCGTCGTACGCCCCTGTCAAGGCAGCCATGAACGTCCGGATCAAGACCACGCTCGAATTCTCCATCACGGAGGGCGCCCTCGAGGACGCCCTGGCCGAGTACGACGAGATCACGGTCGAGGGGGCCTTGCGCGAGGTCCTGGACAAGGCCATCGCCGTGGACAATATCGAGGTCAAGGTCGTCGAGGGCCCGAACACCCTCGAGGAATACGACCGGCAGTCCGGCAGCTAGCCGACCCGCCACCCCTCCCTCATCCAAACAGATCCAACTGAACCATGCCCTGGGGCCGCTCCGGCTCGGGAGCGGTAACGGGCCGCGTGTGCTCCGTGGGCGCGGAGGCCCGGGCGGGCGCCGGCGCGTACACCGGACCCGGCCGGTAGATCCCCGCGCGACGCGCGTAGTCGAGGATCCGGAAGTAGTACGCCTTGAAGCGCGGTCCGTGGTCGAAGTGCCGGAGGTGCGCCAGCTCGTGGCAGAGCGTGTTGATCAGGCTCGAGTACTTCAGGGGCCGGCCCGTGCTGGCGTGACGCAGCCGGATGCGGATGGTTCCATCCGAGTAGCAGATGCCGTAGCGGCTGGTCGCGTTGGCGCGATCCGCTTCGATGGAGCGGTACTCGAGCTCGAAGCGCTCGGCCAGTGCGCGGCCGTCGCGGTTGAGCCGGTCCACCAGCTTCTGACGGGTCTTGCGATCCACCCCCAACGACTGAACGTAGCCCCTCCACCCGCCGAGTAGCTAGGCTTCCTTCATGGCCGACCTGGATGAGATCCCCATCTTCCCGCTCCCACAGGTGGTGCTCTTCCCTCGGGTAGCCTGCCCTTTGCATATCTTCGAGCCCCGCTACCGGCAGATGGCCGAGGCTTCGCTTGCGGGAAGCGGGTGCGTCGGGATGGTGACGGTGCCCCCTGAGCACATCGACGATATGGGCGGCGATCCCCCTGTGTTCGACGTGGGCTGCGAGGGGCGCATCGTCGAATCGCAACGCCTCGAAGACGGCCGCTACAACGTGCTGCTCATGGGTACGCACCGCTTCCGCATCGAGTCCGAGCCACCGCGCGCGGAGGGGCAGCTCTATCGCGTCGCGCGGGTGGAGCCGCTAGGGGAAATCCTTGACGAACAGGACGTGGAACGCGTCGGCACGCTGCGCCAGCGAGCGTTGGATCTGCTCGCAGCCCTGATCGAGCGCGCCAGCGGAGGGAAACAGCGTTTCGACCCGGCTCCGTTCGAGAACGACGACGACATCGCGGCCGTCAACACGCTCTGCCAGATGCTCGACCTCGATCCGCCGGAGAAGCAGGGCCTGCTGGAGGAGTCGCGTGTCGCGGAACGCCTCGACCGATTGGTGGGCCTGCTCGAGTTCCGCATGGCGCAGCTCTCCTCCGCCCCGGGTGGGGCCCAGCGCACCGTTCACTGATTTTCTCGAAAAACGAAGAAAGAATCCGAAAAACTCCGGAAAACAAAGATCCATAAATCGGCGCCTCGCGCGCCGGCGTGCTCGCGCGTCTCTCGTGAGTGCGCGAAGCCGCCTCAACCCTTTCGCCCGAAACCTGCGGAATACCATCGCGATCCGCCTTTGTAACGACGGTTTTCCGTCGGTGTCGTGCATGCAATCGGAACCGTGTTTGCGCGCTGGAGCAGCTTCCGTCGTCACCAATTCGCCATTGCGATGCACGGCCGGCCCGTGCAGAATCCCCCGGCGAATGCGGCAGAACGGATCAGAACCCCCCGCATTCTCCAAGAATCCACTTAGAATCGCCTAAACCAACGAAAGAACCACCCGAACCGCGCCAGAGATGCTCCCCCCTCAACTCTGGAACGGCGTCCTGAGGCGCCTCACGCCCGAAATCGGGACCTTCGCCATGGAGGCGTGGGTTCACCCGGTGCGTGCCGAAGCCGACGGAGACGCCCTGTGCCTCTTCTGCCCCTCGGTGTTTCACCGGGAGCGCGTGCGCCAGCGTTTGCTCGAGCGCATCGAACGCTGTGTGGGCGAAGAAGCGGGCCACCCCGTGCGCGTGAGACTCGAGGTGGGCGCGGGTTCGGCTCGCGACGCGGAGCCGCACGCGACTCCCCAAGCGGAGGCGACCCCCGCGCCGATCGCGCCGTCCGTGCGCGCAGTCCGCGAGCAACCGCCCGCCCAGCGGGCGTTGCCCTACTCGTTCGACAACTTCGTGGTCGGCGCGTGCAACGCGCTGGCTCGCCAGGCCTGCCTGGAATTGGCCGCCAACCGCCGCAGTACCCTTTCGTCGGTCTACATCAGCGGCGCGCCGGGGCTGGGCAAGACCCACCTGGCCCGATCGGTCGTCGCCGAGGCCGCTGGAGCCGCGCACGCCCTCTACGTCTCGGCTGAGACCTTCACCAGCGAATTCCAGTCCCACGTGCGCGGCGGGCGCATGGAGGCGTTCAAGCGTCGCTACCGCGGCGCAGACCTGCTGGTGGTGGAGGACGTCCAGTTCCTGCCGGGCAAGAAGGCCACCCAGCTCGAACTCTTCCACACCATCGACCACCTGCGCGACGGCGGGGCGCGCCTCGTCTTCACCGCGGACCGCCCGCCCTGGGACATTCCGGGGCTCTACCCCCGCCTGCGTTCTCGCTGGAACGGCGGCCTCGTCGCACAGCTCGAGCCGCCCGACGCCCAGGTGCGCCGGAAGATCCTGCGCACGCGAGCCGCGGCCGGAGGCGTGCGCATCCCCGGCGACTGCCTCGACCTGCTGGTGCAGCGCCTGCGCGGCAGCGTCCGCGACCTGGAGGGCGCGCTGATCCAGCTGGTCGCCACCTCGGCACTGCTGAAGCGGCGAATCGATCTCGAGCTGACCGAGCAGGCGCTGCACAAGGTGATGCCCCGGGCCGGCGCCGGGCGCAGCATCGAGCCGCGCGACGTGGTGGAGGTGGTCGCCGCGTTCTTCCAGACCACACCCGCGGCGCTGGCCTCGCGCTCGCGCCGGCGCGACGTGCTGCTGCCGCGCCAGCTGGCCATGTACCTGGCCCACCGCTACACGGACGCCTCGCTCACCGAGATCGGGCGCGCATTCGACCGGGACCACCCGGCCGTGAAGAACGCCGTCGGGCGCGTCGAGCGCGGCATCCTGGAGCGCGCTCCGCTGCGCTACCAGGTCGAGGCCCTGTGCGCCCGCCTGGACGAGCGCCTCGGCTCAGCTTCCTGAGCCCCCCGGATTGGCCGCTTTCCGGCCGCCTTCCTCCGCCAGCCGCCAGCGCGTGGGGCCGGAGAGCTCCTGCTCCACCGGCGGCTCCAGAGAGGGCGGGTCCTTCTCGGGGTCGTCGAAGCGGCGCAGCGTGCCGTAGGTGGTGCTGCGCTCCACCGGCATCCGCCCGATCTCGCGAGTCAGACGGCGCATCTCCTCCTGCGGGAGGTTCTCACCGAAGTCCGCCCCCGACTCGCGGCTGATCGACTCCTCCATCAGCGTGCCGCCGAAGTCGTTGGCGCCGGACATGAGCCCGAGCTGCGCGACCTTGGGCCCCATCTTCACCCACGAGACCTGGATGTTCGTGATCCAGGGGCGCAGGAAGAGGCGCGCCACGGACACGAGCCGAAGGTCCTCGAGCATCGAGGAGCCGGGTCGCGCGTGCATGTGGTTGAACAGCACGTTCTTTTCGTGGATGAACCCGAGGGGCACGAACTCCGTGAAGCCGCCCGTCTGCTTCTGGATGTCGCGCAAGAGCCCCAGGTGCTGGGCCACGTGGCCGTGATTCTCGATGTGGCCGTACATCAGCGTGGACGTCGAGCGAAGGCCGATCGAATGCGCGGTGGTCACGATCTCCACCCAGCGGTCGCGCCCGAGCTTGCGCGGCGACACGACCTGCCGCACCTCGTCGTCCAGGATCTCGGCCGCGGTGCCGGGCATCGTCCCGAGACCCGCCTCCACCAGCCAGCGCAGGTAGTCCGCCAGCTCCATGCCGCTCTTGCGGTGGCCGAAGTCGACCTCCTCGGGGGAGAACGCGTGGATGTGCACCTTCGGGAAGGCGGCCTTCAGGGTCTCCAGGATCTCGTGGTAGTGGGTGTGGTTCTTGCCCGGGTGGATGCCGCCCTGGATGCAGAACTCGGTCGCCCCGCGGGCCACCGCATCGCGGCCCTTCTCGATCAGCACC
This sequence comes from uncultured Desulfobacterales bacterium, assembly GCA_964194905.1. GTDB lineage: Bacteria > Myxococcota_A > UBA9160 > UBA9160 > JAFDET01 > JAFDET01. The sequence continues at coordinate 27,965 of CAXMOD010000073.1, forward strand.
TCCATCGGATGGTCGTAGGCGTCCGTCTCGTCCTTGTGGCGCGCGAAGCCGCAGAAGGAGCAGCCCACGTAGCAGACGTTGGTGAAGTTCATGTTCCGGCACACGACGTAGGAGACGTCGTCACCGTTGTCCTCGAAGCGTACCAGGTCCGCTGCCCGGGCCAGCGCGTGGAAGTCGGCACCCTCGGCGCGCAGCAGCCGCTCCGCGTCCGACACGTCGAGCTCGCGGCCGGACAGCGCCCGGTCCACGATGTCCGCCACCTGCGGGTCGATTCCACTCAGCAGACGCTCGATGCTCATGCTGCCGCTACTCCGCTTGTACTGGCGCTTTTACTGGCGCTCTTGCCGGCGCCCGGGGATCGTACCCAACCTTCGTGGTCCACGAGCCGCAGCGCTGCCTCGCGCACGGCAGGAGCGAAGCGTTCGGGGCGACCCAGCAGATCCTCAGGATAGACCGGAAGCCGTTCGACGAGTCGCTGGCCCGCCGCCTCGGTGCGGCGGCGCAGCTCCGGCAAGGTGGGCCAGGGCGCCTCCGGGTTGATGAAGTCGAGGGTCACCGGCGAAACGCCGCCCCAGTCGTTGAGGCCCGACCTGAGGAGCAACTCGAGCACCTCGGGCGCCAGGTTCGGCGGCGCCTGCACGTTGTGCTGCGGGCCCAGGACGAGGCGCGTCAGAGCCACCCAGCCTGCCACCAGCGCGTCATCCAGCGGCGACTCGGCGCGCATGCCGGTGCCCGGCTTGGGATGGAAGGGCTGCACGATCGTCTCCTGGATGTGGCCATGGCGCTCGTCCAGGTCGCGGATGGCGAAGAGCGTGTCCACTCGCTCCAGCTCGGTCTCGCCGATCCCGAGGAGCAGGCCCGTGGTGAACGGGATGCCGAGCTCGCCGGCCTCCTCGTGCATGCGCAGGCGCACCGCGGGCTTCTTGTCGGGCGCGTGGAAGTGCGCGCCGCCCTTCGCGCACAGACGCTCGCTCGTGGACTCGAGCATGAGGCCCAGCGAGGCATTCCACGGCCGCAGGCTCTCCATTTCCGCCACGCTGAGGATGCCCGCGTTGGTGTGCGGGAGCATGCCGCCCTCGAAGCCGATGCGGCAGGCGTCCACCAGGTAGTGGGGCGTGCTGTTGTAGCCGCGCTGGGACAGCCAGTCGCGGTGTGAGGCGTAAGCGATCTCGGGCTTGTCGCCCAGGCAGAAGAGCGCCTCGATGCAGCCCGTGGCCACGCCCCCGCGCACTACGTCGGCCACCTCGTCCAGGCTGTAGGTATGGGCCTCGGCCGAGTCCGGCTGCTTGGCGAAGGTGCAGTAGGTGCAGCGGTCCCGGCACAGGTTCGTGAGCGGGATGAAGACGTTGCGCGAGAAGGAGACGACGTCGCCCTTGCCGCGCCGCTTGCTCTCGAGCGCGCCCTCGCGCACCGCAGCGCGCACGCCGGCGTCGTGCAGGTGCAGGGCCAGGCGCTCCGCCGGCGGGCGGGCGAGTGCGCCCGAGTCGACCGCCTCGGCGACCAGGCGTTCGGCCTCGGCACGGGCGAGCGGTGCTCCGGATGCGGGAGCAGTCACCCCGAATCCTCCAGTCCCACCCAGGCACGCAGCTGGGCCGGGTCGGTCTGGTGCAGGAAGTCGCCGACCGGGAGGCCGGCGCTGTTGTGCTCCTTCACGGCCTGGAAGAGTCCGACGAGAGCGGGAATCATCTGTTCCTCGGGAAGGCGCCCGTAGAGAGTATGGGCAATGCGGGTGCCCTGGCGCGAGCCCCCCACCAGGATCACGTGGTCGTTCTTGCCGTAGCCGTAGATACCCACCTCGGCGCTCGGCGGACGGACGCAGTTGTTGGGGCATCCGGTCATGCGGATGACCGCATCCACGTCGCCGCAGCCCGCTGCCTCGATGGCGTCGAGGTAGATCGGCAGGATGTTCTCCGCGTCGGTCATCGCGAGCCCGCAGGTGGGCAAGGCCGGGCAGGCCATCGCGTTGCGGCGGGCTATCGAGACCTGCGCCGGATCCGTCACGCCCTCTTCGGCGAGCAGCGCCTCCAGCGCCGCACGATCGCGAACGCCGCACAGGATCAGGTCCTGCTGACCCGTCAGGCGCACACCGCAGCCCAGCTCGGTCACCGCGCGGCGCACGGCGCGACGCAGGTCCGGTTTGACGCGGCCGTTCTCCACGGAAATCCCGTAGTAGCCGCCGCCCCCGCGCTGCTCGTGCCAGCCCAGGTGGAGGTTCATCGGGGGGACCGTCACCGGCTCGGCGTCGGCCAGATCCACGCCGAAGGTGCCGCGCAGCTCCTTGCGCACCCGCTCGAGACCGAGGCGGCGGATCGTGTACTTCCAGCGCGCCAGCTTGCGGTCCCTGCGCTCGCCGTGATCGCGCTGCAGCACGGCGATGCCGCGCACCGCGTCCACCACCTGGTTGCGTCGCACCCGGCCCAGGTACTCGCCGAGGAGCGCCGCCGTGTGGGGGTTGTTGTGGGTGAGGCCCATGCCGCCGCCCGAGTAGAAGTCCCACTCGGCGCCGTCCGGCGTCACCGGGATCAGACCCACGTCGTTGGTGAGGACGTCCACGGAGTTGTCGCGGGGGTGGGCGATCCCCACCTTGAACTTGCGCGGCAGGTAGTTGGGCCCGTACACGGGCTCTTCCGGCGTCAGGTTCTTCGCGCCGTCCTCGGTCGACAGGAAGATCTGGAGGTAGGCGCCTGTGCGGGGCGCCAGCTCGTCCGCGATCTCCCGGGCCAGCGCGCTTCCGCCCGGGTCCGCGTCGGGGTCCAGCCCGTCGATCGGCGAGCACATGACGTTGCGGTTCACGTCGCCGCAGGCCGCCAGGGTGCCGCCCGTCAGGTACGCCTGGTTCAGGTGCTTGACCAGGGCTCGCAGGTCGCGCCCCCTCACATGGTGGTACTGGATGGACTGGCGTGAGGTGATGCGCAGGGTGCCGTCGGCGAAGCGCTCCGAGGTGTCGTCGAGAGCGCACCACTGCTCCGGGGAGAGCACACCTCCCCCGGGGTTCTTGATGCGGATCATGAAGACCAGGTCGCCGGTCAGGCGGCCGCGCTCACCGCGGATCTGCTGCTTGTAGATCCCGAAGAACTTGGAGAGCTCCTTCGCGACCTTGCCGATGGTCTCGGTCTCGCCCGCCTCCATCGCGCCGAGCTCGTCGGCGAAGGTGTGGGGCTGCTTGGGGTCGAGGACGTGGAAGAGCCCCTCGCTGGCCAGCTTGATCTTCTCGTTCTTGCTCATCCCCTCGACCGAGGCGTTGCCGAGGGTCACGGGAGCCTTGGGGGAGGGTTCCCAGGCCATTTCCACTCCTTGGGACGAGGCGCGGGCCGCTGGCGCCGAGGGAGGCCGGATTCTAGCGGCTTTTCGAGGGCTTGTAGACATTGACGCCCCTCTCGGGGGCCGTCCGCCAGCGCCGGTGGACCCACGACCAGTGGTCTGGTGCGCGCCGGATGGCCTCCTCGATGGCACGCGTCATACGCTGAACGTTTTCGATGACCGCGGCGTCGAGATCGTTACCCGCCTCCTCCGCGCTGACGAAGGGGACGGCAGGCCCGAAGCGGGCCACCCGGCCGCTGCCATCCGGGCGCCGGAAGAGGAAGCCCGGCACCACCGGCGCGCCGGTGCGCATCGCGAGGCGGGCCGGGCCGTCGCGGGTGCAGGCCGGGCGCCCGAAGAAGTCCACGAAGACGCCCTCGCCCCGGGGCGTGTCCTGGTCGAGAGGCATCCCGATGATGCGCCCCTGGCGCAGGGCCCGCAGCACCGCGCGGGCCGCCGAGCCGCGCCGCAGCGCCTCGACGCCCGCCCCGCCGCGCCACTCCTCGAGTACGCGCTGGAACCCGGGAAAGCTCTGCTCGCGGTGCACCACGGAGACGGGGATGCCGCGCGCCGCGCACGCCGCGGAGAAGAGCTCGAAGGACCCGAAGTGCGCGGTGAGCAGGATGGCGCCGCCCTCGGGCGTGGCGCGCTGGGCCGCCTCGATGTGCTCGAAGCCCTCGAACGCGACCAGCGCTTCGGACGAGTCGAGGTCGAGCCGCGCGATCTCGGCCGCATCCACCAGGTGCTCGGCCAGATGGGCGAACGACTCGACGAGGATCGCGTGGCGCTCCTCGGCGCTCTTCTCCGGGAAGGCGATCTGCAGGTTGGTGGCGGCCACGCCCGTCCGCGGTCCGCCGAGCCGCGCCCAGGTACGCCCGAAGGAGCGGCAGCCGGCCAGCGCAACGCGGCGCGGCAGCGCTCGCACCGCGGCCAGCAGCAAGCGCAGCGCGTGATAGAGGATGGTATCCAGGAAGGAGCGGGCGGACACGCGGGGACTAGAGGTCCTCGCGGGTGCGCGTGATACGGATGCCCGCGTACTCGAGCACGCCGCTGATCGGCTTGGGCTTGCGGACGGTCACCGTCACCCGCTCCACGTCGAACTTGCCGAGCACCGCCGCGGCGATGCGCGCGCCCAGCGCCTCCACCAGCTTGTGCTCCTGGTTCGAAGCCACGTCCTCCACGATCTCGTAGATGCGCTTGTAGTGGATGGTGGAGCGGATGTGGTCCGTGCGGCCCGCCGGGCGCAGGTCACAACCCACCTCGAGGTCGAGGGTCACGGGCCGACGCATGCGCCGCTCTGCGGCGGTCACTCCCAGCGCCGCCGGCACCTGGATCCCCTCCAGGAGGATGACGTCTTCGCCGTTGGCCATGGTCGACGTCCTCAGCCACCGATCTGGGACATCGTGCGCCCGGGCTTCACGAACATCCCATCGGTGATGTGGTGCTTCTTCTCCTTGGTGGCCACGGCGCCGTGCAACAGCGCCACCAGCTCGGCGTCATCGGCTCCCGCGCGCAGCGCGCCCAGCAGGTTGTGCTCGCGCAGCGAGAAGAGACACGTTCGGATCTTGCCGTCCGCGGTGAGGCGGATGCGGTTGCAGTCGGCGCAGAAGGGCTGCGTCACCGAGTCGATGAAACCCACTAGGCCCGGCGCCCCGTCGCTGAAGATCCAGTCCCGGCTCGGCGCGTGGGGGTCCTGGTCGGGGTGGGGCTCGATGGGGAAGACCCCGCCGATGCGCTCGCGCAGCTCGGCGCCGGGCACCATCACGTCGGTGCCCCAGTTGCTGCCGTGCTCGAGCGGCATGAACTCGATGAAGCGCACCTCGAAGCCGCGCTCCCGGGCGAAGCGGGCGAAGTCCACGGCCTCGTGATCGTTGCGATCGCGAATGACCACGCAGTTGATGCTCATGGGGCGGAGCCCCGCGGCGTCGGCGGCGTCGATCCCGGCCATCACCTGGGAGTGGGCGTCGCGCCTGGTGAGCGAGCGGAAGTTCTCGGGGTCGAGCGAGTCGAGGCTGATGTTGACGCGCTGGAGACCCGCCTTGCTGAGGGGCTCGGCCAGGCGCGTGAGCTGGGTGGCGTTGGTGGTGAGGGCCAGGTCCACGAGGTCCGGGATGGGCGCCAGGCGCCCCACCAGGCCGGGCAGATCCTTGCGCAGCAGGGGCTCGCCGCCGGTGAGGCGCAGCTTGCGGATCCCGCTCGCCACCGCGAGCCGCGCCACCCGCTCGATCTCCTCGAAGCTCATCAGCTCCTTGCGCGGCAGCCACTCCACATCCTCGGGCATGCAGTAGAAGCAGCGCAGATCGCAGCGGTCCGTCACCGAGATGCGCAGGCTCTCGATCCGCCGCTGGTAGCGGTCGCTGAGGGGTCGGAGGGGCTCGGCGGACATGGGCCCGAGAGACTAGCAAGCGCGGGAGGTTGCTACCCTCCGGCGCCATGGCCGACCACCCCACCCTGGAGGAGATCCGCGCCCGCGAGGCGGCCCACTTCCTGCCCGTCGTGAACCGGCTACCGGTGGCGCTGGTGGAGGGCCGCGGCTCGCGCGTGCGCGACGTGGCCGGCAAGGAGTACGTGGACCTCACCGGCGGCTGGGGCGTCACGGCCATCGGCCACTGCCATCCGGCGCTCAGCCGGGCCATCGCCGACCAGGCCGGCCGGCTGATGCAGACCACCAACCTCTTCTACACGCTGCCGCAGCTCGACCTGATCGAGACCCTGGCGGCCAGGACCCCCGAGGGCCTGACGCGGAGCTTCCTGGTCTCGAGCGGCGCCGAGGCCGTGGACGGCGCGCTCAAGCTCGCGCACCGGTCCACCGGCCGGCGCCAGTTCGTAGCGACCCACGGGAGCTTCCACGGCCGCACCCTGGGCGGGCTCTCGGTGATCGGCCAGGCCAAGCACCGCGAGCGCTACGCGCCGCTGCTCCAGGAGCAGGAGTTCGTCGCGTTCGGCGACCTCGCCGCCGCCGAGGCCGTGGTGGGCGAGCAGACCGCGGCGGTGATCGTGGAGCCGATTCAGGGCGAGGGCGGCGTCCAGGTGCCGCCCGCCGACTACCTTCCCGGCCTGCGCGCGCTGTGCGACCGCAGCGGTGCGCTGCTGGTCGCCGACGAGATCCAGACCGGCGTCGGACGCACCGGACGCTGGGTGGCGGTGCAGCACGACGACGTCACACCCGACATCCTGACCCTGGGCAAGGGCCTCGGGGGAGGCTTTCCCATTGCCGCCTTCCTGTGCACGGAGGCCGTGGCCAAGTCGGTGCAGCCCGGCGACCACGGCGGGACCTACGCCGGCAACCCGCTGGCCTCCGCCGCGGCGAACGCCGTGCTGCGCGTCATCGACGAAGAGGGTCTGGTCGAACGCGCCTCGTCTCTGGGCGCTGAGTTGCGCGGGCGCCTCGACGCCTTCGCCGCCGAACATGCGGAGCACGCCGAAGGCGCGCGGGGCCGCGGCCTGCTCCAGGGCCTGGTGCTGCGCGACGCCGAGCGCGTGGCGACGATCCCGACGCGCGCCATCGAGCAGGGCGTGCTGGTGAACGTCACCGCGGGCAACGTGATGCGTTTCTTCCCCGCCCTCAACATCCCGGAAGAGGATCTCTGGCCCGCGCTCGACCGCGTGCTCCGGCTGGTCCTCCCGTAGCCGTCGCTGGCGGGACACGCCGTCCCGCACCCCGCGCCTCGTCGCCCCTAAACGGGTGTACCATGCGTAGCGTCGCGAATCGCAGGATCGGAGAGCGGGAGGGTTGTGCCATGCAAGGCGTGATGGACGGAGTCAAGGTGCTCGAGGTGGCCCAGTGGTGGTTCGTGCCGGCAGCGGGCGCGGTGCTCGCCGACTGGGGCGCCGACGTGATCAAGATCGAACACCCCGTGATGGGCGACGGCCAGCGCGGTCTGGCTGCGTTCGGGTTCAAGTCCACCGAAGGCAACGTGGACTTCATGATGCAGCAGTCGAACCGCGGCAAGCGCAGCGTGGGCCTCGACATCGGAACGCCCGGCGGACTGGCCCTGCTCTACAAGATGGTCGAGCAGTGCGACGTCTTCCTCACCAACTTCCTGCCCGACGCACGCGAGCGCCTGAAGATCGACGTCGAGGACATCCGCAAGGTCAACCCGAACATCGTCTACGTGCGCGGATCCGGGCAGGGACCCAAGGGACCTCAGGCCGGCAAAGGCGGCTACGACGCCACGTCGTTCTGGTCGCGCGGCGGCGTCGCGCACTCGCTCACGCCGCCGGGCCTGGAGAATCCGGTCATGCAGCGCGCCGCGTTCGGCGATTCGATCGGGGCCATGACCGTCGCCGGGGGAATCGCCGCCGCGCTGTTCGGCCGCGAGCGCACCGGCCGCGCGCCGGTGGTGGACATCTCGCTTCTGAACACCGCCATGTGGGTGCTCGGTCCCGACATCGTGGCGAGCCCTCTGGTCAAGAAAGAGGGCGGCTTCATCCCGCGTTTCTCGCGCACGCAGGCGCCCAACCCGGTCGGCAACTCATACAAGACGAAGGACGACCGCTGGCTGCTACTGATGATGCTCCAGCCGGACAAGCACTTCGCCGACTTCTGCCAGCACGTGGGCCATGAGGAGTGGATCAGCGACGAACGCTTCGCTGCCGCGCCTCAACGCTTCCAGAACCGCGAGGCGCTGATCGAGATGCTCGACGAGATGTTCGCCCAGCACACGCTCGCCGCGTGGACCGAGAAGCTCGCCGACATCGAGGGTCCGTGGGCACCCATGCAGAGCGTGGACGAGATCCACCACGACGTGCAGGTCGTCGCAAACGACTACCTGCGCGAGGTGGACGGTGCGGACAAGGGTCACTTCAAGCTGGTGGCGAGCCCGGTCCAGTTCGACGAGGAGCCCATCGAAATCCGCGGCCCCAGTCCCGAGATGGGCCAGCACACCGAAGAAGTGCTGATGGAGATGGGCATCGACTGGGACGAGATCGCGCGCCTGAAGGAGGCCGGCGCGATCAACTGAGCGGAGCCGAAAGCGCCGGCCCGCGCCCGCGTCACTCCCCGTCGTGCAGGGCGTCCACCAGACCCCACTCGAGGGCACGCTCGGCATCGAGGCGCGCGCCCGAGAGCGCGAGCCATGCGGTGCGTTGGCGGCCGATGCGGCCCGGCAAGCTGGCTGTGCCGCCGGCGCCGGGCACCAGGCCCATGGCAACCTCGGGGAGCTGGAACCAGGCGTCGCGGCGCGCCAGCAGCCTCGCGGCGAAGGCAGGGAGCTCCACCCCGGCACCGACGCACGCCCCGTGCACACGCACCTCCACCCGCTCGGCGATCCGCGCCAGCAAGCGCCCGGCGTTGCGCGCGCTGCGCACGGCATGGGCCGTGGCTGGATCGGGGCGCGTGCCGAATTCGTCCAGGTCGCCACCTGCGCTGAAGCAGGGGCCCGCGCCCTGCAGGAGCACCCGCTCGATCCCCGGGTCGCTCTCGGCCACGGCCAGCGCTTCGCACAACGAGTCGCGCATCTCCGCGGAGTACGCGTTGCGGCGCTCGGGACGATCCAGGGTCAGGTGCAGCGTGGCGCCGTCGCGCTCCGCGAGAACCGCGGGCCTTTCGCCCACGGGCGGCGCCGGGCGCGGGCCACGCTCCGCGAGCCAGGCGGCGAACTCGGGCCCCGCCTGGAGCGTGGAGTAGACCAGCGACTCGGCCACCAGCGCCTCGTGCACACCGAGGCGCTGCGAGTGGCGAAGTAGCTGCACCAGCGCAGCGGCGGCCTGGGGATTGCGCTTCGTCGCCTCCACTACCGGCGCGAGCTCCGCTTCCGACGTGCAGTGCACGTCGAAGGCGTCGAGCAGCACAGCACCGGCCGCCGACGCCGCGTCGGCGCGCCACGCCACGCACGGGCACGCAAGCTCCGCGAGACGCTCCGCAGGGGCGAGGTCGTCGCAGCCCGTGGAAACGTCGACCAGCAGGATCGGCTCGGCCAGGGCCGAGAAGCGTTCCGTCGCGCTCGGGTCGCGCAGCGCGTCGAGGGCGTCGGCAAGCGGAAGCGGGGCGCTCACGTGCTCGCCGCAAGCTGCTCGCGCACCACGCGGCGCAGGAGCTTGCCGGTCTCGTTGTAGGGAAGCTCGTCGCGGAACTCGATGCGCTCGGGCACGCGCGACGAGCGCAGCCGCTCGCGCACCCACTCTCGCAGCTGGTCGCGCAGCTCGTCGCGCTGGGCGTTCGGATCCACTTCGTGGCGCGGGACCACAACGGCAGCCACCGCCTCGCCCCACTGTTCGTCGGGTACGCCGATCACCGCGCAGTCTGCGACGGCTGGATGCGCGAGCAGCACGTCCTCGATCTCGCCCGGTGACATGTTCTCGCCACCGCGCACGATCACGTCGTCGATGCGACCGTCGAGGAAGAGGTAGCCCGCCTCATCGAGGCTTCCGGCGTCGCGAGTGGGGAAGAAGCCGTCTGCCAGGAGTTGACTTCCGCCGCCCAGGTATTCGCCGGACACCTGCTCGCCGCGTACGTGAATCTCGCCGCGCGCGCCGCAGGGCGCGGGCTTTCCGTCCTCGTCGCGGATCTCCACCTCCACCAGCGGGAGCGGCTGGCCGACCGACACCAGCCGGCGGCGCAGCGCCGGATCCTCGCTCGCGGCGGCCTCGCGGTGGTCGTCGGGGGTGAGCACGGAGATCGTGCTGCTCGTCTCCGTCAGGCCGTAGGCGTTGGTGAAGTCCGTGTTCGGCAAGAGGCGCATGGCCCGTTCGATCACCGGCTGCGGCATCTTGCCGCCGCCGTAGGCCAGCGCGCGCAGGCGGGGCAGCTCGGCGTCCCGCGCATCGCCGAGCGCGTCGATGATGCGCGCCAGCATCGTCGGCACGACGAAGGCATGCGTAACGGCTTCGTTGCGCGCCAGGTGCAGCCAGGCGTCCGCATCGAAGGCCGGGAGCTGCACGAGACGCCGGCCCGCGTAGACCGACGACAAGATCGAGGCGATGCCCGCGATGTGGTAGGGCGGCACCGACACCAACGTGGCCTCGTCCTCGCCCGCGGCGCCGAACTCGACCGAGCCGAGGATGTAGGAGACCAGGTGCTGGTGGCGCAGCAGCGCCGCCTTGGGGGGGCCGGTGGTGCCGCTGGTGAAGAGCAGCACCGCGATCTCGTCAGGGTCCATGCCCCACTCGGCCTGCGTCGTCTCGGCGTCACCCAGGGCATGAAGCAGGAAGTTGCGTCGCCCTTCCGCGCCGCGCACCAGGTGGGCAGGCTCCACGCGCGCGAGCAGTGCGTCCAGCTCTCCGGCGGCAAGCCGGTAGTTGAGGGGCACGAAGGGCATGCCGGCCCAGCTGCTGGCAAAGAGCAGCACCGGAAGCGCCGGGCTCGACTCGTCCAGCAGAGCCGCGTGGCGGGCACCGGAATCGCGAAGCAACGCGGCACCACGCCCGGCCGCGGCGAAGAGCTCCGCGTAGGTCAGGCGCTCGCCGCCGCTCACGAGCGCCACGCGGTCGCCGTGACCCGACCGGGCCATATCGAGCAACATCATCACGTTCATCGCGAACTCAGTCGGAAGCGGGGAGCGGCTTTGCGCCCTTGATCGTGAGCGCCGCTCCGGCCGCCGAGAGCGACCCGTCTCCGGGCTTCGTGCACAGCACCTCGAAGGTTCCGGCCTCGTCGACGTAACGCTTGCCGAGCTGCGTGCCGCCGGCGAAGTCGGGTGAGGGGGGATCGCCTGTCGGCTCGGCGCCGACGTCGAGCATGGGCGCACCGCCGCAGGAGAGCTCCACCTCCGCGTCCTTGGGCACCGCGACCACCATCACTTCGGTGGCGCAGACCGCACTGCGCAGGCGGGCTCCGGGCTTGATCTGAGGCATTTCCCACGCTCCGTCGGTGCTAGTTTCCCTGATCCTGGCGTTGAACGAAAGCGACGGAGGACGAAAGTGACCGGACCGGCCCTCGATCCCCAGCTCGCGTGGGCCCTCTCGGGTGCGATGGCGCTCTCGGGGTACGCGCGCGGGACGCCGCGTCTCGCGCCGGGACCGCTCGCCACGTTCGCGCGCGACGAGGTCGAGGCGCTCGCCAGGGCTTCCGGATCCGCTCGGCTGCGCGCGTTGGACGGCGCGGCTCTGCTCGGCGAGCGCGCGGCAACTGCGGGCCTGCGGCGTCGCGGACGCACATCGCCCGGCGGAAGCTGCCGGCTGCTCCGCACCAACGATGGCTGGCTGGCGCTCAACCTGGCACGCGCCGACGACGTCGCGCTGCTGCCCGCTTGGCTCGCTTCGGAACCCGACGTCTTCGCGCGCGAGCCGTGGCCGGCGGTGGAGGAGCGCTGCCTGGACGCCGACAGCGACGATCTCGTGGAGCGCGGGGGCCTGCTCGGCCTTCCCGTTGCACACGCGGCGTCGCCCCTGCGCCTCTGCCCAGAGGCCCATGGCATCGCGGCCCGCGGTACGAGCCGCGAGCCCCGCACACAGCCGCTCGTGCTCGATCTCTCGTCGCTGTGGGCCGGCCCCCTGTGTACGCACCTGCTCCAGCTCGCGGGAGCACGGGTGATCAAGGTGGAGAGCCCCTCCCGCCCCGACGGCGCGCGTCGCGGTCCCCGTGCCTTCTTCGACCTGCTCAACGCAGGCAAACGCAGCGTGGCGCTCGACCTGGGCGGCGCGGAAGGACGCGCCGCGCTGCGGCAGCTGATCGAGCAGGCCGACATCGTGGTCGAGAATTCACGGCCGCGTGCGCTCCAGCACATGGACATCTCCGCCGAGCGCAGCGTCGCGGAAATCCCCGGCCTCGTGTGGGTCTCCATCACCGGCTACGGCCGCGCCTGCGACCGGGTGGCGTTCGGAGACGATGCGGCCTGCGCGGCGGGTCTGGCGGGCGCGGTGGGCGACGCCGCTGGGCCGCTCTTCTGCGGCGACGCCATCGCCGATCCGCTCACGGGAATCCACGCCGGGCGCAGCGCCTGGGAGGCGCACCGCGCGGGGGGCGGGGTTCTTCTCGACATCGCGCTGCGCGACGTCGCCGCGTTCGCTTCCGCCGGCGCCGCGGGCGAAGCCCGGGTGGTGCGCCGCGAAGGCACGCTCGCCGTGGAGAGCGCGAGCGGCTGTGCACCTGTGGCGCCTCCGCGGCGGCGCGCGCTCCGTGCAGCAGCGCGTTCCCTGGGCGCCGACACGCACGCGGTGCTCGCATGTTGATCACCGATGTCGAGGTCGCCGGGTGCAGTGTCGATGTGCGCCTCGCCGCGGGTCGCGTCGCCGAGATGGCCTCGTCTCTGACGTCGCGGCCCGGCGAACGAACCCTCGAGGCGCGGGGAGGCGTGCTCCTTCCCGGCCTGCACGATCATCACATCCACCTCCTGTCGCTCGCAGCGGCGCTCCGCTCGGTGCGCTGCGGCCCGCCGCACGTGCACACGCGCGCCGAGCTTTCCGTGGCCCTGCGCGCCGCGCCGGGCGACGGCTGGCTGCGCGGCGTGGGCTATCACGAGTCGGTCGCGGGCGAGCTTGCGCGCGCCGATCTCGACGCGTGGGTGGGCGACCGGCCGGCGCGGATCCAGCACCGCACTGGACGCTTGTGGATCCTCTCGTCGGCGGCCTGCCGCGAGCTGGGGATCGAGCGCGGCGACGGCCGGCTCTTCGACGCCGACGCCCGGGTCCGCCGGCGTCTGCGCGATCTCGATCCGCCGGATCTCTCGCCGGTAGGCGCCCTCCTCGCGCGATGCGGCATCACCGGGGTCACGGACGCCACGGCCCGGAACGGCCCCGAAGAGCAGGCGCTGCTGCTCCGCGGCGCGCAGAACGACACGCTGCCCCAGTGCCTGCGCATGATGGGCCGCGAGGCTCTCCCGGAGCATCCCACGCGCGCTGAGCTGAAGATCGTCCTGCACGAAGACGCGCTGCCCCCTCTCGAAGACCTCGTCGCGCGCGTGGCACGCTCCCACGCGAGCGGCCGCGCCGCGGCCTTCCACTGCGTGACCCGCACGGAGCTGGTCTTCGCGACCTCCGCCGTGGCGTCGGCGGGCGTGCCGCGCGGAGATCGCATCGAGCACGCGTCGGTCGCGCCACCGGAGCTCGTGAAGCCCCTCGCCGAGCTCGGCATCGCCGTCGTGACACAGCCGGGCTTCGTGGCCGAGCGCGGCGACGCCTACCTCGTAGACGTGGAGCCGCGCGACCGGCGCTGGCTCTACCGCGGGCGCGGCTTCCTCGACGCCGGAGTGGCCCTCGGCGGCGGAACCGACGCTCCCTTCGGCGAGCCGGACCCGTGGCGTGCGATGCGTGCGGCGGTCGAGCGCCGCACCGACGGCGGCGCCGCGCTCGAACCCGACGAGGCACTGACGCCCGAGGAGGCGCTGGCGCTCTTCACCACCCGCGCCGACGCGCCCGGCGGTGCGCCGCGCCGGGTTGCGCCGGGTGAGCGGGCAGATCTCTGCCTGCTGGACCGCCCCTGGGTCGAGGCGCGCGAACGCCTGCGCGCCGACGACGTGCACGCCACATGGTGTGCCGGCCGTCTGGCCTACCGTGCGCCGTAGCCTCTGGGCTCTCCTCGGCTACGCGCGCAGGATCTCCTCGAAGCGTATAGTGATCATGCCACCATATTCAAGAAAGCTTATTAACTTCTGATAGTTAGAGATTATCCACGCGGCAGGCCCAGGACGCGCTGGGCGATGATGTTGCGCTGGATCTCGGAGGTGCCACCCGCGATGGTGTTGGAGAAGGTGTGCAGGTAGCGCTTGGCCCAGGGCGGCTCGCGCTCGTCCATCATCCCCCAGCCCGCCCAATCCACGTCCAGGGCGTCGGCCCCCTGCGCTTCCAGGGCCAGCAGCGTCAGGCGCTGCACGATCTCGCTGCCGAAGAGCTTCAGCACCGAGTGCTCGGGCGACGCCTCGCCGCGCGCGAACTTGGCGAAGCCCTCGTAGCCGAGGAACTTGAGCGCCTGGCTGTCGACGTAGAGGGCGGCGTACGCGTCGCGGAAGACCGGATCGGCGCCGAAGCGGGTGCCGTCGGGACGCTCGCTGCGGCCGAGCTCGGCCAACCGCTCCAGCTCCGTTTCGAGGTGGGCCGCCTGGCTGGTCCAGAGCATGCCCCGCTCGTGGGCGAGGGAGCCCGTCGCCATGGACCAGCCCTGGTTGAGGACACCCACCAGGTTCTCGCGCGGCACACGGGCGCCGTCGAAGAACACCTCGTTGAAGTCGGCCCGCTCGGGGTCGGTGAGCTCCGGCATGGGGCGCACCTCGATCCCGGGACTCTGCATGTCCACGACGAGCACGCTGATGCCGCGATGCTTGGGAGCCTGGGGATCCGTGCGCACGAAGCAGAAGCAGTAGTCCGCGTGGGCGGCTCCCGAGGTCCAGACCTTCTGGCCGTCCACCACGAAGACGTCACCGCGCAGCTGCGCGCGAGTCTGGAGCCCCGCCAGGTCGCTCCCCGCGCCGGGTTCGCTCATGCCGAGACACCAGGAGATCTCGGCGCGCAGCGACGGAACCACGAAGCGCTCCTTCTGGGCGTCGCTCCCGTAGTCCCGGATGGAGGGCACGATGATGGTGAGGCCCTGCGGGTTGTAGCTCCGCATCACCGGCACGCGCGCCATCTCTTCGAAGTAGACGAGCTGCTGCACGGGCGTGGCGTCGCGCCCGCCGAGCTCGCGCGGCCAGCCGGGCACGAGCCAGCCCGCATCGAAGAGGCGCCGCTGCCATTCGCGCGCCCACTCCGGCATGTCGGCCGAGGAGCGCGAGGGCTCTCCGCGCACCGTCTCCCGGTCGGGCTGGTTGCCCTCGAGCCAGCTGCGCAGCTCGGCGCGGAACTCCTCGGTGGCGGCGTCGTAGTGCAGCTTCATGCTCGGCTCAGAGCTCCAGCAGCTCGGCGATGCGCGCGCGCTGCTCGGCGGCGCCGCCGAGCAGCAGGTCGCAGGTCTTGGCGCGCTTCACCAACAGATGGACGTCGCTCTCCCAGGTGAAGCCCACGCCGCCGTGGATCTGGATCGCCTCCTTGCACACCAGACGCTGGGCGTCGCCGGCGGCGGCCTTGGCCATGGCGGCGGCCAGCGCTCGACGCGGGTCGTCTTCGGCGATCACCATCATCGCGAAGTAGGCGGTGGCCCGGGCCTTCTCCACGGCCAGGAACATGTCGGCGCACTTGTGCTGCACGGCCTGGAAGGAACCGATGGGCCGGTCGAACTGGATGCGGCTCTTCGCGTGCGCCAGCGTGATCTCGAGCAGCCGCTGGCAGGTGCCCACGCTCTCGAGCGCCAGCGCCACGCGCGCCGTGTCGAGCGCGCGCTCGAGCGCCGCAGCGCACTCCCCGGGCGTACCGAGCACACGCTCCGCATCGACACGCACGCCGTCCAGGCGCAGGTGTGCCAGCGGACGCGAAGCGTCGAGACTCACCACCGGCTCCGACTTCAGACCCTGGCGCGGCACCAGGAAGAGGCCGACGCCATCGCCCCGCTCGATGCGCGCCGCAACGATGATCTCGTCCGCCGAAGCGCCGTCGAGCACGAAGCGCCACCCGCCGTCCAGCATCCAGGCCGCCCCCTCGGGCCGAGCGCGACAACCCGGCTCTCCGCCGGCCGCAAGGGTGCCGGTCAGCGAGCCGGCGGCCACACCCGAGAGCACATGCGCGCGCTGGCCCGCCTCTCCGCACTCCTCGACCAGCGGCGCGAACCAGGTGGTCGTGGCCAGGAAAGGGCCCGGGGCAAGGGCCCGGCCGTGCTGCTCCACCACCAGGCCCAGCTCCTCGAAGGAAAGGCCCAGCCCGCCCAGCTCTTCGGCAATTGCGATGCCGGTCCAGCCCAGCTCCAGCGCGCTGCGCCAGGGCTGCGCCGCCGGGCGCCCCGTCTCCACCACGTCCCGGGCCACGGAGAGCGGGCATTCGGCCTCCAACACCTCGCGCACGGCGTCGCGCAGGCTGCGCTGGTCCTCGCTGATCTCGAAGTCCATCGGCCGTGTGGTAGCATATCTGACACACCGTCAGAAACCGGAGTCCCCCCATGGCCCTGACCCCTGATCAGCGGATCGTCTCCGCCGACGACCACATGGACGTCCACGTTCTGCCCCCCGACCTCTGGCAGCAGCGTCTCCCCGAGAGCCTGCGCCAGCGGGGGCCGCGCGTGGAGGAGACCGACGACGGGCCGTTCTGGATCGTGGACGGCGCGCGCGTCTCGCCCAGCGGCCGCAAGCAGGCCGGCTACATCCGCGCCGACGCCCACGGCTTCCGCCCGGGGCAGCCGGAGTCGCGCCTCGAGGACATGGACCGCGACGGCGTCCAGACCCACGTCATCTACAGCCCCTTCACCACCCAGCTCCGCATCGAGGAGCCGGAGCTGCGGGCGGCGAGCCAGCGCGCCTACAACGATTGGGCCGCCGAGTTCAACGCGGCGGACCCCAACCGTCTCGTGTGCCTGGCTGACATCCCCAGCCACGATCCCGAGGCGGCTCGCGACGAGATCCTGCGCGCGGCCGGGATGGGCCACCGCGGCGCGATCATCCATCAGTTCCACGGCCCCGAGCCGGTCTTCGAAGACAGCTGGCACCCGTTCTGGGATGCGGTGCAGGAAACGGCGCTGCCGATCTCGATTCACCTCGGCCCCGGCATGCACAGCATCAAGCCCCAGCTCGGCTCCTGGCGCATGCCGGCCTTCGTGGCGGTGGTGCCGATGCAGCTCGACGAAGTGCTCTCGGGCATGGTGTTCTCCGGCATCCTGGAGAAGCGACCCAACGTGCGCCTCGTGCTCGGTGAGGCCGGGCTCGGCTGGATCCCCTATGTGGTGGAACGCCTCGAGCACGAGCTCGACAAGTACTGGGACAACATCAAGGACCACCGCCTCGAGATGCGCCCCGCCGAGATCTTCGCGCGGCAGATCCACGTCACCTACGAGGACGAGAAGCTCGGCGTGGAGCTGATCCCGCGCATCGGTGTCGGCAACGTGATGTGGGCGTCCGACTACCCGCACGGCGACAGCACCTGGCCCGAGTCGCGCAAGGCGATCGACGAGTCGCCGATCGCCACCCTCGGCAAAGACGCCATGCAACGCATCATCGCCGACAACTGCGCGGCGCTCTACGGGATCGAGTAGCCCACTCGACGCCTAGCTCAGCTCGATCCTCGCGCGGGCGCGAACGTCCGCCGAGGAGTGGCCGGCCTGCAGCTCGAAGGCGCCGGGCTCGACGGCCCAATCGTGGCTGGCCGGGTCCCAGAAGGCGAAGGCGCGCCGATCGAGGGTGAAGCGCGCGGTCTGCGTGGCGCCCGGCTCGAGGGCGAGCTTGGCGAAGGCACGCAGCTCCTTCTCTGGGCGCTGCACGGTAGCCTCCTCGTCGTGGACGTAGAGCTGCACGACTTCCTGCCCGGCGCGATCTCCCGTGTTGGTCACGTCGACCGAGACGTCCACGCTGCCGTCGGGCTGCAGCTCGGCGCGCAGCTCGCCGTAGTCGAAGCTGGTGTACGAGAGCCCGTGGCCGAACGGGAAGCGCGGCGCGATGCCCTTCTTGTCGTAGTAGCGGTAGCCCATGAAGAGGCCCTCGCCGTACACCACGCGGCCGCGCTCGCCCGGGTAGTTTACGTGGGTCGGGTTGTCTTCGAGCCGCGCGGGCCAGGTCTGGGGCAGGCGCCCCGACGGGCAGGCATCGCCGAAGAGCACGTCGGCCAGCGCGCCCCCGGCTTCCTGGCCGCCATACCACAGCGTCAGGAGGCCGGGCAGCGTGTCGAGCAGCGGATCGGCGATGGGCGCGCCCGCGTTCAGCACGACGACTGTGCGCGAGTTGGCGGCTGCGACGCGACGCGCCAGCTCGAGCTGACGCCCCGGAAGCGAGAGGTCTGCGCGGTCGCTTCCCTCGGTCTCCCAGTCGCTGTTGAGGCCGATCACGACGACGGCCGCGTCTGCGTCCCGCGCGGCGCTCTCGGCGCGCTCCATGGCGTCGGGCGCGATCGGCTCGAGGCAGCCCACCAGGAGGCCGCCCAGAACGGGGGCTCCCTCCTTGCTGTACTCGAGGGTGATTTCGAAGGGACCGTCGAGCTCGATCTCCGCGGTCTTCTCCGCGCTGCCGGCGCCGTAGAAGGAGCTCCCCTTCTCCTGCTGCGTCCAGTTGTCGATCACCTCGCGGCCGTCGATGAAGAGCCGGCTCTTGCCGGCGCTCGAGACGCCGAAGGTCCACACGCCCGGCCGCTCCGGCTCTACGCGCCCCTGGATGCGCACGCTGAACGACGCGGGATCGACCGCGTCGGTGAAGTGGCCGAGCCACGTGAAGTCGATCCGCCGCGCGGGAATGCTCAGCACGGGCTCGCCGGCGAATTCGAAGCCCGCGAAGAAGTCCATCCGGAAGTCGCCGCGCAGGACGGGCAGCACCTTGTGGTTGGTGCAGCCGGGCTCGTAGCTGATCTCGAGGCCCTGGCGCGCGCGCAGACCCTCGAGAGGCGAAACGCCGTAATGGGGCGCCACCTTCGAGCTGCCGCCGCCGATCACCACGGGCTGCGCCGCGTTGGGGCCCAGAACCGCGAGCTTCTGGACGCCGCTGAAGGGCAGCACTCCTTCGTTGCGCAGGACCACGATCGACTCGGTAGCCGCCTGCCGCGCCACGGCACGGTGCTCCGGGCGATCGACCGCTTCCTCGGCGTCGGAGACGGCGCCCTGCAGGATGCCGGCGCGTTCGCGCACCTCGAGCATCCGGCGTACGCAGGCGTCGAGATCCTTCTCGTCGAGGCGGCCGGCCTTCACCGCCTCCAGCAGCTTGGCGCCGCGCCAGCGTCCCGGCCCGGGCATCTCCAGGTCGTTGCCCGCGCGCACGGAGTCCTCGGTGCTCTGGGTGCCGAACCAATCGGAGACGACGAAGCCTCGAAAGCCCCACTCGCCGCGCAGCACGTCGGCCAGCAGCGGATGGTCGCACGCGTAGGTGCCGTTGATGCGGTTGTACGCGGTCATCGCGCACCACGGGTCGGCCTCCTGCACGACCGCTTCGAAGGGATGCAGGTAGAGCTCGCGCAGTGGGCGCTCGTCCACCTCGGAGCTGATGCTGTGACGCTCGAACTCGGAGTCGTTGCACACGAAGTGCTTCACGCAGGCACCCACGCCTCGGCTCTGCACGCCGCGCACGAAGGCCACGCCCATGCGCGCCGAGAGGTGCGGGTCCTCCGCGTAGCATTCGAAATTTCGACCGGCCAGCGGCGTGCGGTGCAGGTTCACCGTGGGCCCCAGCACGACGTGCACGTTCTTGGTGATCGCCTCGTCGCCGATCGCGACGCCCACTGCTCGAACGAGGTCCGGATTCCAGGTGGCGCCGAGTGCCGTTCCGCAGGGGAAGCACGCTGCCGCCACGGAGCCGGAGAGGTCGCCGCCGCGCACGCCGTGGGGCCCGTCGCTCACCTTCAGCGGAGGAACATCCAGGCGTTCGACACCGGCCGCGTGCCACAGATCCGACCCCGCCAGCAGGGTCGCCTTCTCTTCCAGCGTGAGCTGCGCCAGCAGCCCATCGATCGCTTCAGACATGGACGCAGTGTACCCCGCTACCAACGCCGCACTTCGGGAAGGACCTCGGCGGCGAAGAGGCGCAGGCTGGCCTCCGCTTCCTCCAGCGACATTCCACCGTAGTACGAGATCACGTTCAGCTCGAACTCCCCGATCAGGTCGAAGCGCCCCCGCAGCTTCTCCAGCTGCTGCGCGGGATCGCCCCAGCAATTGACGGAGCAGTAGGTGCGCGCCGCCGTCTCGAGCCCCACCGCCTTGAAGGCCTCCGAGGCGTTCGCGTACGCGTCGTACCCCTTCGTGTCCTTGAAGTGGTCGCTCATGATCTCGTAATGCTTCAC
>CAXMOD010000074.1:0-79163 GCA_964194905.1 uncultured Desulfobacterales bacterium
CGGCGTGCGGCCGCGTGCGCAGGGTCTCCGCGGCGCCCCGCAGTCGCGTCATGGCGGCGCGGATGCCGTCGGGCCCCGCGGTGTCGCTCACCCCACCGACTCCACCGACTGCGCGAGCATCTCGTCGGCGGCGATGGAGCAACCGCGCGCCTCGGCGCCGGGCTCGCGCCCCAGGACCTCGATGCCTTCGCCGATGCGCACTCCCAGGTCGGCGGTCTGCACGGCCAGCACGCTTCCCGTGTTGGCCAGGTCCAGCACATGGATGACGCCGCGCTCGCCGTCGCCCACCTCGTCGCCCGAGACCGGGTCGAGCACACGGGCGCGCGCCCACGGCGGCCCGAGCTTCCGGCGCGGCTCCCCCGGTCGCGCGAGCACCGAGTCGTAGAACTGGCTGCCGAGCTCGGTCATGCCGTACTGGTTCACGATGCGCTCGGCGGGCACTCCGAGCGCACTCGACACCCGCTCGTGAAGCACGTCGCGCGGCACCTCGCGCGTGCGACCCTTGAAGCCCCCGGTCTCCACCACTCGGCTCCCCTCCGCCAGCGCGAGCCCCGAGGCGGGCAAGCTGTCCAGCAGGTGCACGAGCGCGAACGCGGTGGCGCACAGGCAGACGGGCCCGGGGGCGTCGCCGAGCGCGCGGGCGGCGGCTGTCGGGTCCATGCCGGTGTAACTCCCCTCGGCCGCGTGGCGCTCCGTGACCACGGCGAACATGTGGGAGAGCGAGGAGTCGGCTGCCTCGTCCCGGGTCGGGGCCAGCACCACGAACGCCATGCGCCCGCTCGTCCCCAGGTCCGGCAGCACGCCGCGGCGGAAGCTCGCCAGGAGCGACGCCTGGTACAGCTCCAGCGTGTCGAGGTGGAGCTCGCCGCGCCCGTCCGTAGCGGTGCCGCTGGTGCGGAAGGTGTGGATCGTGCGCGCCGCGGGGAAGGAGCGCAGCGCCATCTCCTTGAAGGCGCCGGTGGGTACCGCCGGGATCTCGCGCCACGAGCCGACGCGTTCCGGCGTGCGCCCGCGCCGCTCACACAGGCGGCGGAACGGCTCGCAGCGCGCGAACTGGAACGCGAAGAGCCGACGGGCGAGCGCGTCGAAGCGCGCCTCGTCCGGGGCGAAGGAACCCTCGCGCATCCAACCGAGCACGTCTGCGTCGAGGGCGGCGCGCTCCGGGTCGGCGCTGACCGGGTGGGTGCTCACGGCACACAGTCCGCCAGCACGTCGAGCGCATCTTCGAGCACCGGGCGCGCGATGACGAGGGGCGGCGTCAGCGAGATCACCTCGCCGGCGTCGCCGGATTGGATCGCGATCACGCCGCGGCGCAGCGCCGCCGCGCAGGCGGTCGCGGCGTCGGCCGCGTCGCGCAGCTCCACGCCGAGCAGCAGCCCGCGGCCGCGCACCTCGGCCACCGACGGATGCTCGGCCAGGCGTTCGCGCAGGCGGCCGAGGGCAACGCTGCCGAGCTCGGCCGCGCGCTCCACCAGCTTCTCGTCGCGCAGGCAGGCGATCGATGCCAGAGCGGCGGCACAGCCCGGTGGGTGGCCGAGGAAGGTCTGGGTGTGGAGCGCCTCGCCCTCGGATGCGGGCCAACGATCCATCACCTCGGCGCGTCCCATGCAGGCGGAGATGGGCATGCCCGACGCCAGCCCCTTCGCCACGCACAGAAGGTCCGGCACCACGTCCTCGTGCTCGCAGGCGAACCAGCGACCGGTGCGGCCGAATCCGGTGTAGACCTCGTCGCAGATCAGAAGCCAGCCCTCGCGGTCGCACAGTGCGCGCAGCGCGGCGAGGAACCCGTCGGGCGGGATGCGTTCGCCGCCGCGTCCCTGGATGGGCTCGACCAACACGGCGCCCACGGGTCGCCCCAGTTCGGCGGCTGCGCGGGTCACGTCGTCCGCGTCGCCGAAGCGGGCGAAGCCCGTGGCGCCGGGCAGCCTGGCCTCGAAGGGCTCGCGAAAGAGCGGCCGCCAGGTGGCGTCGAGCGCGCCCAGCGTGAGGCCGTGGTAGGCGCCCTCGAACGCGATCACGCCCTCGCGCCCGCTGGCGACCTGCGCAGTCTTCAGCGCGATCTCGACCGCGTCGGAGCCGGACGAGCCGAGGACCGCACGCGCTCCGCCGCCAGCTTCTCTGCCGGCTCTACCGGCTCCACCTGGAAAGAGCGCCGCGAGCTCCTCCAGCAGCTCGACCTTGGATTCGGCGGGGTGCACGTCGCCCATCGCGTGGAGCAGGTCCGCGCTCTGCTCCTGCACGGCCGCCACGATGCGCGGGTGGGCGTGCCCGGCCGCAGCTACCCCGAACCCGGCCGCCAGGTCCACGTAACGGTTCCCGTCCACGTCCCAGACGTTGGAGCCGGCCGCGCGCGCCCAGAAGATGGGCGGAGCCGGCTGCGTGCAGGTCACATTGCGGCTCTCGACGCGCGCCAGCCGCTGCGCCAGCTCCCGCGAACGCGGGCCGGGCACCTCGGTAAGGACCTCGGGCGGCAGATCGGGCACGGGGCCGGATGGTAGCCTCCGGAGCCGGTAGAATCCCCGCATGAGCGCGCGAGCGGAATTGCCCGAGCGTGGCACGCGCATTCGCGCCGGGTGGGTCTCCCTCCTTGCGGGGATCGCCATCTTCGCCGGCAAACTCACCGCCTGGGCGATGACCGGCTCCACGGCGGTGCTCTCGGACGCGATGGAGTCGGTGGTGAACGTCGCCGCCGCGGCGTTGCTCGTGTACAGCCTGATCGTCGCGTCGCGGCCGGCGGATCGCGACCATCCCTACGGACACGGCAAGGTCGAGTTCTTCTCCGCCGGCGTCGAGGGCGCGCTCATCGCGGGCGCTGCGGCGATCATCCTGGTGCAGAGTGCGCTCGACCTGGTGCGCGGTCCCGAGCTGCACGGCTTCGACCGCGGTGTGCTCCTGCTCTCGGGGCTCGCGTTGGCCAACGGCGCACTCGGCGTCTGGCTCATTCGCCTCGGCCGGCGCACGCGCTCCCTCGCCCTCGAGGCCGACGGGCGTCACCTGCTCACCGATGTGGTCACCAGTGTGGGCGTGGTGATGGGGCTTCTGGCCGTCTGGATCACCGGTTGGACCTGGCTCGACCCCGTGGTGGCGCTGGCGGTGGCGGTCCACATCCTGGGCACCGGCTGGATGTTGATGCGGCGCGCCGTGGGCGGTCTCATGGACGAAGCCGACGGCGAGATCCTGCACCGGATCGTCGACGGCGTCGAGAACGCCCGCCCGCCCTGGTGCATCGACGTGCACGGGTTGCGCTGCTGGCGCTCGGGAGCGCTCCAACACGTGGACCTGCACGTGGCGGTGCCGCGCTACTTCACGGTGGAGACGGTGCATCGCCACGGGGACGAGCTGGAGCAGACCATCGTGACGGCGATGGCAGCGGCCGGCGACGTGCTGATCCACTTCGATCCGTGCCGCCCGCGCCAGTGCGCCGGCTGCGCGATGGAGGAGTGCCCGGTGCGGGAGTCCCCGTTCGAGGGCCGCCGCTCGCTGACTATGGGCGTCGCCACCCGAGGAGACGAGCAGCTCGACAGCGGCACCCCGCTGCCGCCGGTGGCCTCATGAGCGAGCTGGAGGAGCGCGCGGCGGACGCCTACGTGGGACTCGGCTCCAACCTGGGAGACCGCGCCGCGAACCTCCAGACTGCACTCGCCGCGCTGCGCGACACGCCCGGAATCTCGGTGGTGAAGACCAGCGCGGTCTACGAGACCGCGCCGGTGGGCGGGCCCACGGGACAGGGCCGCTACCTCAACGCGGTGGCTGCGCTGCGCACGACACTCGCGCCGCGCGCGCTTCTGGAACGGTTGCTCGCGATCGAGCACGCCGCCGGGCGTCGCCGTGTCGGCGAGCGCAACGCGCCCCGGGAGCTGGACCTGGACCTGCTCTTCTACGACGACCGGCGCATCGACGACGCCGATCTGGTGCTGCCGCATCCGCGCCTGCACCAGCGCGGCTTCGTGCTCGAGCCGCTGCGCGACGTGGCGCCGAACCTGGTGCACCCTGTGCTGGGTGAGACGGTGGAAACGCTCGCGCAACGGGTGCGCGACCCGGAAGCGGTGCGCTTGTTCACCGCGGAGACCTGAGGAGACAGAAGATGGCGATCGTGGCCGTGAGCATTGCACCGATCGGGCGGGGAGAGAGTGTGGGACGCTACGTGGCAGAGGCCTTGCGCGTGGTGCGCGCTCAGGACGAGGTTCGCCACCGGCTGGACCCCATGTTCACGACGCTGGAAGGGGAGCTCCCGGCCATCTTCGACCTGATCCTGCGCATGCAGGAGGCGGTCTTCTCCGCAGGCGCGGCGCGCGTCTCCACCGTCATCAAGGTGGACGAACGCCGCGACAAGGCGGTCCGCATGGAGGACAAGGTGGCGGAGGTGGAGGAGCGGCTGGGCGGCCGCTAGATCGTCAGGCGCACCGCCGGGCCACGCGAGTCCATAGGGCCGGCTCTAGTCGGTGTCGGACGAGAAGACCGCGCGCACGCGCAGGCCGCCGGGCAGGCCGCGCGCGGAGAGGGAGCCCCCGCAGCCGGCTACCACGGCGAGCACGGCTTGCAGCGCGAACGCGTTGCCTGCTCCGTCGGCCAGATTCGGGTTCAGGAGCGTCTCGGCGCTGGCGTCCTCCAGCCCCTGGGCGTAGAGGTCCACCTCCAGCGCGGCAGTGTCGGGCTTGTCGCCGGGAGCGGCGGCCAGACGCATACAGGCCACGACCTCGCAGCGGTCGGCCATGTGGTACGCGAGCGTCAGCAGCAGAAGCTCGAGGCGGGCGGGGTCCACCGCCACGTGGAAGACCTCGGCGGGGAGGTCGGCCTCTACGGAAAAGCGGCTTCCCAGGGTGTCCGAGAGCAGCGGTGCGACGTGACGCACCACCGCTCCCAGCTCCGCTTCCTCCACGCGGCCGAAGCGGCTGGTGTGGTGAGCGGTGAGGCTGCGCGCAGCACGGGTGCAGCGGCCGAGTTCCTGCTCCATCTCTCCCGCGCTCTCGGGTTCGTCCACCAGTCCGCAGAGGGCGGTGAGCGCATTGTTCAGGGTGTGGGCTGCACCGCGGGTGGTGCGCCATACGCACTGGAGGTGCGCGATCTCCAGGAGGGCCTCTTCGTCGATTCCGGGCACCTGGCGGCGAATGGGGACGGGCATCCCCGGCTACATCGACTGGAACCGGGGCGGGATTGAGCCCCGCAACGGAGTGCGGCCCCGGGCAACATGCCCAGGGCCGCAGGGGACGAACACCGGTGGCGGGTCGGTTGTTTCGTTTCGCCCCCTTACACCACTCCCTTGCGGGTCTTCCGCGCAGCCCTCTCGCGCATGCGGACCAGCAGCTCCTCGTGGAGCTCGATCTGGAGCTCCAGGTGGGCCACCCCGGACTCGCGCAGGAACTTCACGAAGAAGGTCGAGAAGGCCTTCGGGTTGGCCAGGTCGGCGCGCAGCTGGTCCAGCGCCGCGCGCGTGCCTTCGAGCTGCTTCTCCACCCAGGAGATGGCCTCCGGGAAGTCCTCGCCGTGGGCAAAGAGGAGCTTCAGGTAGAGGGGGTTGCGCACGCTCGGCGTCGTGTCGGGCGGGAGCCGGCGCCAGCTCGCCAGCTCCTCCCGGCCTTCGCCGGTAATGGTGTAGACCTTGCGATCCGGCCGGCCCTCGCCGCTGGGCTCGCGGTGGAAGGAGACCAGGCCCTCCTCCTCGAGCTTGCGCAGGCTCGGGTAGATGGCGGCCAGGTTGACGGGCCAGAAGCTCGAGATGCCCTCCTCGAGCACGCGCTTGAGCTGGTAGCCGTGCATCTCGCGGTAATCGAGGATTCCGAGGATGGCATGCCGAAGTGACATATGATCTTTTCTAATATAAGCCTCCATCACTAGTCAACCCCGCCGTGCGCTACGCTCCGGCCCTTCGAGGGACCCCGCCCATGAGCTCTACTTCGCCGAGCCCGCTCAGCGCCCGAAAGCCCTTGTCTTCCGAGGTCTTGGACCAGGTGGGCGACGGCCGCCTCGAGGCGCTCCCGGCCGCCGAGGTGCTGGAGTGGGGGCTCAAGACCTTCCACCCGCGCATCGCCCTCTCGGCGTCGTTCGGCGGGCCGGAGGGGATGCTGCTTCTCGACATGATGACCCGCATCCGGCCCGACGCGCGGGTGTTCGTACTCGACACCGGGCGTATGCCCCAGGCCACCTACGACCTCATCGATCGGGTCCGCGACCGCTACGACAAGGAGGTCGAGATCGTCTTTCCCGACCCGGCCGCGGTGGAGAAGATCGTGCGCGATCACGGTGCCAACCTCTTCTACGAGTCCATCGAACGCCGCCAGCTCTGCTGCCAGGTGCGCAAGGTGGAGCCCCTGAAGCGCAAGCTGGCCGAGCTCGACGCGTGGGTGACCGGTCTGCGCCGGGACCAGGCGGTGACGCGCACCCGAGCCGTCAAGGTGGAGGTCGATCGCGCGCACCATGGGATCATCAAGGTGAATCCGCTCGTGGACTGGTCCCACGAGGACGTGTGGCGCTACGTGCGCGAGCACAACGTTCCCACCAACCGGCTCCACGGCGAGGGCTACCCGTCGGTGGGCTGCGACCCGTGCTCCCGCGCCGTCAAGGCCGGCGAAGACGAGCGCGCCGGGCGTTGGTGGTGGGAGCAGCCGGACACCAAGGAGTGCGGCATCCACGTGGGCGAGGAAGAGGAAGGGTCGGGCATCTAGTGCTGCACCGGCGGACCTTCCTGGCCGGCGTTCTCGGGCTTCTCGCCGCTCCGCTGCAGCGCGCGCGCGCCGCGGCCCCTTCCGACGAGGCGAGCGGCGCGCTTGGATCGAGCCGCTACGCATACGTCTCGCCGCTGCGATCCGACGGAAGCGAGAGCGCCTGTCACGGCGAGGTCTGGTTCGGTTGGCTCGACGACCGAGTCGTCGTCATCACGGGCTCCGAGCGCTGGAAGGCGCGCGCCCTGGTGCGGGGTCTCGACCGCGCCCGCATCTGGGTAGGCGACTACGGGGCCTGGAAGCGCCTCGGTGTCACGAATGACGACTTCCGCAAGGGGCCGACCTTCGACGCGCGCGCGCGCAAGGTCACGGACCCGGCGCTGCTCGATGGTCTGATGGCCGAGTTCCGCCGCAAGTACCCCGACGAGATCGGCAAGTGGGAGCCAAAGATGCGCGCGGGCTTTGCCGACGGCGACCGCACGCTGATCGCCTACGAGCCCCTCTAGCCCCCGAGCTCGTCGGCGGCGCGCACCGGGTTGCGCAGCCGCCCGATGGCCTCGATCTCCACCTCGACGACGTCGCCGTCGCCGAGCCAGCGGGGCGGACGCCGCGCCGCGCCGACGCCGGCCGGCGTGCCGGTCAGCACCACATCCCCGGGCTCGAGCGTCATGAGCTGGGAAGCGAACGCGATCACCTCGGCGACCGGGAAGATCATCTCCTTGGTGCGCGCCGACTGCATCGTCTGGCCGCAGACCAGCGTGCGCAGGCCCAGGTCCTGGGGATCGGATACGGCGTCCGCCGTCACCAGCGCGGGTCCGAGGGGACAGAAGGTGTCGCACGACTTTCCGACGAAGTGCTGGCCGCGAACGTTCTGGAAGTCGCGCGCGGTCACGTCGTTGGCCGCCGTGTAGCCGGCCACGCACGCGAGCGCCTCCTCCGGCGCGACGTTGCGCGCGGTGCGCCCGATCACCACCGCAAGCTCGCCTTCGTAGTCCACCTTCTCGCTTGCGGCGGGCAACACGATGGCGTCTTCGGGGCCGATCACGGAGGATGACGCCTTCACGAAGAGGACCGGCTCGCGGGGCCGCTCGGCGCCGCGCTCGTCGGCGTGGGCGCCGTAGTTGCGGGCCACCGCGACGATCTTCCCGGGGCGGGGCACGGGGGCGCGCAGCCGGGCGCTGCGGGCGTCCTCGAAGATCCCCGCGCGCTCCAGGTCGACGGCGTCCCAGCGCCCCAACGCGTTGGCCGCGAACGCGAGCGCATCCTGCGCGGCGAGGTGCGTTCTCGGGAAGCGGCGCAGGAAGGCGAGCGGTTCGGCGGGCAGGCGCGCGTCGGCTTCGGCCCCGGGAGCGCCCACGTCCTGGAGCGCCAGTTGCGCCGCGAGCGCGCGGTTCAGGTCCACCACGGTGCCCGCGCGCGGTCCCTCGGGAAGCAGCGCGCCGATGCGTACGCTGCCGGGCCGGCCCACCTCGAGGGCGTCGAATCCCTCTCCTGTCCCAGCGCCGCGCGGGCGACGCGCGCGTTCGAAGCAGACGATGTGCAACTGGGGTCCTCGAACCGGAATCTAGCGCCGTGGCGGGGTCAAGCCCCCCCTCGGTTCGGTCGATACCCGCTGTATGGGAAACCTCATTCGCAGCGCCGCCGGCGCTCTCCTGTTCGCAGCCGCCCTGGCGCTTTCGCTCCCTGGGGCTTCGGTGAGCGCCGATCCTGCAGACTCCGCTCAGCCCGCCTCCCCGAGCGAGGCCCCGATGTGCCGCGCCGACGACCCGATCGCCGACGCGGTCGCCGTCGAGAGCGTGGTCGCCGCCGTACGCCGCCAGGCCGTCCAGGCTCCAGCCGAGGACTCCCCGCGCGTGCTCAACGCGGCCGGCTACAACTACCCGAGCAACCGCAAGATCGATTTCCGCGCCCTCGAGCGCGAGCTGCGCATGGACCGGGCCCGCTCCCGCTAGAAGCCTGATCCAACCGCTATAGTCCTGCCGCGCGCCCTTGGAGCGGCATGGACCCCATCGCCACCCAGCGTCTGCGCCGAGCGACCGCCGCACTGGCGATCGCGTGGGCGTTGTCTGCCTTTGCGCTGTCCCTCATCGCCAAGGCCGAGGCCGAGTTGCGGGCGCGTCCCCCGATCGCACCCATGGCTCTGCGCGGCGAGTACTGGGTCGTGCAGTGGGCCAACGACGCGGCTGCCGAGGCGGGTGTGCGCGTGGGCGACCGGGTGCTGGCGGTGGACGGCCGGCGCGCCGACCGCAACCTCGATCGCCGCTTCCTGGACCTGCACGACGGCGTCCCCAACGCCTACCGCATCCAACGCCGCGACGGCTCCGTGATCGAGGTGGATCTGCTGCCCCTGCGCCCGGGCGAGAGGCGGCCCATCTACGGCGTCGTGGTGGACGCGGGGCTCCCGCTGGTGGGCGCCATCTACCTGGCCATCGGCGTGGCGGTCTGGCTGATGCGACCGCTGCGTTCCGAGTCGTGGGCGTTCCTGCTCTTCTGTTCGACGATGGCGGCGGGTCTCTTTGGTGCCGGCTGGTCGCGCTCCGCGGCGTGGGACGTGCAATGGCTGAACCTTCCCCTCATCGGGGCGACGGCCTTCCATCTGTTCAGCACCTACCCCATCGCGCCCGGCTGGGTCGTGCGCCGCCCCCAGGTGCGCGTGCTGGTCTATGGGGTCGCGGTGCTGCTCGGCGCGTTGGCCTACGCCGAGGGCTTCGTGAACATCCCGCCGGGCATCTGGCGCACGGCGGCGTCCTTCTTCCCGGCGTTGTGCGGTGCGGCGCTGGTCGGTGTGCTGTGGGCGGAACGCCGGCGCATGGCCGAGAGTACGCAGCGGGACCGGGCGGACGTGGTGCTCTTCGGCGCCGCGGTCGCGTTCCTTCCCGTCCTGGCCGTGGTCGCCTCCCAGTTCCTGTTCCGCACCGCGACGCCGTGGTTCCTGGCGTTCCTGTGGTTCTTCGTATTCCCGGTGGCGGTGGGCTACGGGATCGTGCGCAAACAGCTCTTCGACATCCGCGGCGTGGCGCGCTCGTCGGTGGCCTATGGCTTCACCACGCTGGCGATCACGGGCCTCTTCGCGCTGCTCATCACCAGCGCCGACGCCGCCTTCGCGCGCTTCAACATCAACGCCCGTTCGCCCTGGTTCGCGGTGGCGTTCCTGTTCTTCGCCATCCTGGCCATGAACCCGCTGCGCGATCGTCTCCAGCGCTTCGTGGACGACTGGTTCGACCGCGATCGCCGCTCCTACCGCCGCGCGGTGCGGGAGATCTCGGAGGCCATGGTCTCCATGCTCTCCATCAAGGAGATCGTGGACCGCATCCTCGTCGCCGTGACCGACACCATGGGCGTGGAGCGCGCGATGGTGATGATCCTGGACGAGGACGCCCGGGTGTTGCGCCCCCAGGCGGTGCGCGGCGACTGGGGAGAGGACCTGGCGGGCCTGGAACTGGGAGCCGACCACCCGGTGACGCGCCAGCTCTGGGTGCAGAGGCGCATCCTGGCCCGTGGGTCCTTCGACGACGAGTTCGACCTGGAGGCCCGCGAGGCGAGCCGCGATGTCTTCGAGACCCTCGAGATCGAGCTGCTGGTGCCCATACTCTACGGGGTGGACCTAATGGGCGTGATCGCCGTGGGGCGCAAGCTTTCCGGCGAGCAGCTCGACAGTTCGGATCGCGGTCTGCTCACCACGCTGGCCAACCAGAGCTCCGTGGCCATCGAGAATGCCAAGGCGTACGACGAGATCGCGCAGCTGAACGAGACGCTGGAGGCGCGCGTGGAGCAGCGCAGCCGGGAGCTGCGCGAGACGCAGCAGCAGCTCATGCAGGCGGAGAAGATGAAATCCCTGGGCCAGCTCGTGGCGGGCGTGGCCCACGAACTGAACAACCCGATCGGCTTCGTGCACGCGAACATCCAGCTCATCGACGAGAACGTTCAGAAGATCGCGCGGCCGGACGCCACCCCCGAGGAGATCGCGCGCGCGCGGGCGGCTCTGGCGAAGCTGCTCACGCGCAGCCGGGAGGGCACGGAGCGTGTCAAGCAGATCGTGCAGGACCTGCGCAGCTTCTCGCGCATGGACCAGGCCGAGCTCCAGGAGGTGGATCTCCACGACGAGCTCGACCGCACCATCGACCTCATGGAGCCGCGCTGCAAGGACTGCATCGCGATCGAACGCGATTACGGCGAGCTGCCCCACGTGCGCTGCTACCCCGGCCAGCTCAACCAGGTCTTTCTCAACCTGCTGATCAACGCCTGCGACGCCATGGACGGCACGGGGCACATCCGCGTGGTGACCCGCCCCATCGAGGACGGCGTGCGCGTGGAGGTGGAGGACGACGGCTCCGGCATTCCGGAGGAGCTGAAGGGCCGCATCTTCGATCCGTTCTTCACGACCAAGCCCGTGGGCAAGGGAACCGGCCTCGGCCTCTCGCTCTCCCACGGCATCGTCGAGCGTCACGGTGGGCGCATGACCGTGGAGTCGGAGCCCGGGCAGGGCACGACCTTCCGCATCGAGCTTCCGCTCGACGCGGAAGACGCGGGCGGATAGCCTTGGAGGCCCTCGGAGGACCCCCCAATGCCCGACCTGAAACTCGGCCTCATCGCCGGCTACTCCGGCGCCACAATGTCCGTCCCGCTGGAGCCCATCCAGGAGGCAGAGCGTCTCGGTTTCGACTCCGTCTGGACCGCCGAGGCCTACGGCTCCGACGCGGTGGCGCCGCTCGCGTTCATCGCGGCCAAGACCAGCACCATCAAGCTGGGTACAGCGATCATGCAGATGCCGGCGCGCAGTCCGGCCATGACCGCCATGACTGCGATGACCCTGGACGGGCTCTCGGGCGGCCGCTTCATCCTCGGCCTCGGACCGTCCGGACCGCAGGTGGTGGAGGGCTGGCACGGCGTCGCGTACGGCAAGCCGCTCACGCGCACGCGCGAGTACATCCGCATCATCCGAAAGATCCTCGCGCGCGAGGAGCGGGTGACCTTCGACGGCGAGATCTACCAGCTCCCCTACGCGGGGCCCGGCGCCAGCGGCCTCGGCAAGCCGCTGAAGAGCATCCTGCACGGACGGGCCGACCTCCCGATCTACACCGCCTCGATCAGCCCCAACGGCATGAAGTGCGCGGGCGAGGTCTCCGACGGCGTCTTCCCGGTGTGGATGAACCCGGAGCGCTTCGACCTCTTCAAGCCGCATCTCGAAGAGGGCTTCGCCAAGGCCGGCGGTGGCAAGAACCTGGCCTCCTTCGACGTGGCACCCTTCGTGACGGTGGTGCTCGGCGACGACGTCGAGCAGTGCCGCATGCCCGTCAAGATGATGATGGCCCTCTACATCGGCGGCATGGGCGCGCGCGGCAAGAACTTCTACAACGACTACGCCAAGCGCCTGGGCTACGAGGAGGCCGCGGAGCAGATCCAGGACCTGTATCTGGACGGCAAGAAGGGCGAAGCCACGGCAGCCGTCCCCGACGCGCTGGTGGACGACGCCGCGCTGGTGGGTCCCAAGGAGCGCATCGTCGAGCGGCTCGAGGCGTGGAAGGAGGCCGGCCGCAACGGCCACGTCGGCTCACTCCTGGTGGGTGGCGGCCAACCCGACGCGCTCCGGCTCCTCGCGGAGAACGTGCTCTAGCGGTGTCGTCCGTCGATCGCCGCCGGGTGGTCGCCCTCGACAAGCAGAGGGTGTGGCACCCGTACACGGAGATGGGTCGATACCGGGCGGAGGTGGATCCGCTCGTGATCGTCGAGGCCTCGGGTTCGCGCCTGCGCGATGCCGACGGTCGCGAGTACCTCGACGCCAACGCCTCGTGGTGGACCTGCGCCCTCGGACACAACCACCCGCGCCTGGTGGCCGCGCTGAAGCGCCAGGCCGAGGTGCTGTCCCACACTGCCCTGGCGGGCATCGCCCACGAGAACGCGTCGGAGCTGGCGGAGGCCCTGTGCGCGGCCGCGCCCGACACGCTCGAGCACGTCTTCTTCAGCGACAACGGCTCCACGGCCGTCGAAGTGGCCATGAAGCTCGCACTTCAGTACTGGGCGCAGAACGGGCGTCCCGAACGCACGCGCTTCGTGTCCCTGGAGGAGGCCTTCCACGGCGAGACCGTGGGCGTCACCGCTCTGGGCGGGGTGGAGGTCTTCCGCGCGCCGTTCGCACCGGTGCTGCTCGACTGTGCCCACCTGCCGTCGCCGGGCGACCCCGAGGTCTCCGTCGAGCGCGCCGTCGAAGCGCTGGCCGCGGAGCTGGATGCGCGCGCCGACACGGTCGCTGCCGTGGTGCTCGAGCCCATGGTGCAGGGCGCGGCGGGCATGCGCACCTACGACGCCGAGTACCTGCGTCGCGCCCGCCAGCTCTGCGACCGCCACGACACGTTCCTGGTCTGCGACGAAGTCTTCTCGGGCTACGGGCGCACCGGCCCCATGTGGGCGAGCCAGCACGCGGGAGTGACGCCCGACGTAATGTGCACCGCCAAGGGCTTCACCGGCGGCATGCTCCCGATGGCTGCCACGCTGGCGACCGAGCGGATCTTCGAGGGTTTCCTGGGCGCGCCCGAGCGCGCGTTCTACTACGGCCACACCTTCTGCGGGAACCCTCTCGGCGCCGCGGTGGCGCGCGAGGTGCTGCGCGTGTACGAGGAGGAGCGCATCGTCGAGCGCGCCAAGCCCAAGGCCGAAGCGATCGCAGAGGCATTCGCTGCGATGCAGGAGCATCCGGGCGTGGCGCGCACCCGCTCCCTCGGCATGATCGGCGCCCTCGAGCTGGCGGGCGAAGGCGGCTACCTGGCCGACGCCGGCTGGCGCGTCTATGCCGAGGCGCGGAAGCGCGGCGCCTATCTGCGGCCGCTCGGCAACGTGGTGTACGTGACGCCGTCGCTCACGATCCCCGGTGACGACCTCGACTCGCTCCTCGCCATCGTGCGCGATAGCGTGGAAGCGGTTACTGCAACGTGAAGCTCCTGGTCGATCCCGGCGAGCTCGCCAGCTACGAGGGCTGGAGCCGCGAGGTGTACGCCGACCTTCTCGCACTCCAGGAGGGACGACTTGCGGCCGGCGAGTTCGACGCGCGCTACCTGGTCACCAAGGCGGTCCTGGTGCTCGACGTGACCGGCTTCACGATCAACGCCATGCACGGCGGCGCTCTCACGAGCTTCCTGCGCATCCTCGACGTGCAGAAGGTCTGCCTGCCCGTACTGCGCGACGGGGGCGCCGCCTACGTGCGCACCTTCGCCGACGACATCGTGGCGCTCTTCGACGCTCCCGAGCTCGCGCTCGACGCGGCGCTCGAGATGCAGAGGCGCGTGGATGAGTTTCCCGAGGCGAGTACCGCGTACGCCGATCCTCCCGAAATCTGCATCGGACTCGGCTACGGGAGCCTGTACGCGATCGGTCCGAACTTCGCGATGGGCGACGAGATGAATCGCGCCAGCGTGCTGGGCGAGGACGTGGCCCGCGGCGGCGAAATCCTGATCACCGAGGGGCTCCACGACGCGGTCGCTCCCCGCGCCGCTCTGGCGTTCGACCGGCAGACGAGGGATGACACTCCTTTCCCCTACTACCGCGTCGAGCGGACCAGCTAGCGCCGCTCGCCCAGCGTCGCACGCAGCGGTACATGTGCCCCGTCGCGCTGCACCACGATCTCGACCTCGGTTCCGGGCTCCGCTCGGAAGAGCAGCGCCGCGAACTCCTCCAGGTTGGCCACCTCGGCGCCGTCGAACGACACGATGACATCGCCGTTGCGCAGGCCCGCCTTCGCGGCCGGGCTCCCGTCGCGCACGCCCTGGAGCCGCACGCCGCGCACCGGCTCGCCGCCGAAGGCCGGGATGGTGCCGAGGTAGACGCCGTAGCCACCTTCGCCGGAGAGCCGGAGGTTGGCGCCCGCAGGCCGTGCGGGCGGCCGCGCCGGCGAATTCGCCAGGCTCCACGCGACCCGGTGCACGAGCTGCGCTACGCGGGCGATACCCTCGGCGTCCACCCGATCGTCGTCGGGGGTGTGGTACTCGTCGTGCACGCCGGTGAAGAACAGCAGCGCCGGCACACCGCGCGCCGAGAACGACGTGTGGTCGGACGGGCCGAGGCCATCCTCCACGAGTTGGAGGCGCAGGCCCAGGGGATCCGCCGCCCGCCGCAGTAGACCGGGCCAGACCGGCGAAGTCTCGACGCCGTACACCGTCACCAGATCGGACACCAGGCGTCCGACCATGTCGAGATTCAGCATCGCCACCGTGTCCGCGAGCGGTCGCAGCGGGTGCTCGGCGTAGTGGTCGGAGCCGACCAGGCCCACCTCCTCGGCCGTGAAGCCGATGAATACGAGCGTGCGTCCGGGCGCAGGGCCGCGCCCGAAGGCGCGCGCTAGCGCCAGCAGCGCCGCGGTGCCCGACGCATTGTCGTCGGCGCCGTTGTGGACCTCGCCGCGCCGGTCGGGAGCGAGGGTGTCGAACTGGCCGAAACCCAGGTGGTCGTAGTGGGCGCCGATCACGAGCGTCTCGTCTTCGTGCGTGCCCCGGCGCACGCCCACCACGTTGGCCACCTCGCCCGTCGTCCGCTCCACATGCGTACGCACGCGCACCTGCGCACCCGCCGCGGCGGACGCCGGCTTCCCGCTCTCGTCGATGCGTGCGCGTCGCTCCGCCAGGTCGGGCACCAGCCGTTCGGCGGCGGCCCGTGAGAGCCCGAGCAGCGGGAGGTTTCCGGCCGGGATCGTCGGGTTGCGATTGGCTTCCTCCGGGCGACCGGCCAGGCCCTCCGCTTTCGCACTGGCGGGGGCCAGCAGGACGGCTGCGGCCCCATGGCGGTGCGCGTTGACGGCCTTGTAGGGTCGGGTGAGGTGGCTCCCGTGCCCCTTGCTCAGCGTCTTGGGCCCGTGGCTCAGGACCAGCACCACCTTGCCCTCGACATCGAGGTCCGCGTAGTCGTCGTAGCCGGACGCGGAGTCGCTGACGCCGTAACCCGCGAAGACCAGCTCGCCCGTCACGTCGCCGTCGGCGCTCCCCGAGAACGCCTCGAACTCCGTGCCGCGCGCGAATTCGCGCCCCTCGGCTTCGAGCCTCGCCTCGGCGACCCGAATCGACACCGGCATCTCGAAGCGCTGAAGCTGCGTCTCGAGCCCCGCCGCCTCGAACTCCGCGGCCAACCAGTCGGCGGCCGCACCCAGGCCCTCGGTGCCGAGGCCGCGGCCCTGGCGCGCGTCGTCGGCCAGCCATGCCACGTCGGCGCCGATGCGATCGGCGTCGAGCTCCGGCGCCGGCGCGAGCGGCCAGCTCCAGGGCAGGTGCGCGCAGGCGACGCCGACGCTCAGCAGCAGCATCCAACGCAGGTTCTTCATGGCCGGGACTCTAGCGGTATCCTCGCGGGCGTGACCGAGCGCGCGGACGTGCTCATCGTCGGCGGAGGCGTCGTCGGCGCGAGCCTTGCCTGGGCCCTGGCCGATCGCGGTGTCGAGGGCGTGGTGGTGGTGGATCTGGACCTGGCCGGGCTCTACGCCTCCTCGGAGCTGAACGCCGGGGGCGCGCGGGCCACCTGGTGGCAGCCGGTCAACATCGAAGCGTGTCGGATCACCCTCGACTTCTTCCGCGCTCATCGCGAGGAGTTCTCGTTTCTCGAGCGCGGCTACCTGTGGCTCTACGAGGACGCGGACCTGTGGGCGCAGGCGCTGGACAAGCGGGTGATCCAGAACGCATCCGGCCTCGGAGTGGAGGCGCTCGACGCCGGGGAAGTGCGCGCGCGCTTCCCGATCCTCGACCGCAACATGGACGCCATCGTCGGCGCCACCTTCTCGCCGCGCGACGGTCTGCTCAACCCCAACTCGGTACGGGCCTGGTATCGCGCCGAGGCCGAGCGCCTCGGGGTGCGCTTCCTCAACCGCCACTACGCGGCGGGCGTGGCGACCGGCGTCGTCTCGGGCGCGGCGGCGGGTCCACTGCGGCGGGTGACGCACGTGGACGTGGCCGAAGTGCGCCGCGGCGACCCCACCGACGACGACGGCACCGTGCGCGAGATCCTCACCACCCACCGCGTGCCGGTGGGCGCCCTCGTCGCCGAAACCCGCGTCGCCTGCGAGGTCGTCATCAACTGCCTGGGCGCCTGGTCGCCGGTCTTCTCCGCCAAGATCGGCGTGCGCGACGTGACCGAGCCCGTGCGCCGCCAGATCGCGCTGGTGGACCTGCACGCAGACCTTTCCGAGCTCGGCATGATCGTCGATCCGAGCGGCCTCTATTTCCATCCCGAAGGGCCATACGTCCTGGCCGGCTACTCGACCCCCGAGGAGCCCCCCGGCTTCGACTTCGCGTACGACGGCGACGCCTTCTTCGAGCAGGAGATCTGGCCGCGCCTGGCCCACCGCGCGTCGAGCTTCGAGCGCTGTGGTCACGTGCGCGGCTGGGCCGGGCTCTACGCCGTGACCCCCGACTGCAGCGGCATCGCCGGGCACGTGGGCGGCTTCACCAACCTCTACGAAGCCCACTCCTTCACCGGCCGCGGCGTGATGCAGTCCTACGCCGTGGGCCGCGCCATGGCGGCGCTGGTCGCCGAGGGCGCCTTCGCCGAAGTGGACCTCTCCCCGCTCTCACGCGAGCGCTTCGCCGACCCCGCGCGCTGGGTCACCGAGGACCTGCACATCTAGGGGCTAGGCGTCGCCCTTGCCCGGATCGTCCCGCTCGCACCACGCGCGCGCGGCGCGCAGGTTTTCGTCGACGATCTCCTGCACCAACTCGCGCACGGCGAAGCGGTCGAGTACCTCTCCCACCAGCGCGATGGAGTTGGGCGAGGTGAGCTTCAACGAAAGGCGGGTGCGGCCACCGCCGTTCTCGGGCGCCAGGGTCCAGGTCTGATCGAAGTGCACCAGCGACAGGCGCAGCTCCGTGCGCAGTCTTTCAGTGCGCACCACCTCGACCGGCACCTCGGTCATGGGCATGGCCACGCCGTGCAGGCGGAAGCGCCAGAGAGCGGGCGAACCGGGCTTGGGGTAGTCGGCCGGGACGTCCACCGCGTTGGCGCGCTCGGGGCTCCAGGCGGCCACCTCGTCGGGACGGATCAGCGCATCCCACACGCGACCTCGATCCGCGTCGACGGAGACCGACATGGTCACAGTGATCACGCCCGCGCTACCTCCCCGGTCTCGACTAGAACTCCGGCCAGTGCTGCGCCCAGGGGCGCGCCTGCTCGAATGCATAGGATGCCTGCAGGCACAGATCGTCGCGGTGCCGCGGCCCCACGATCTGCAGGCCGACCGGAAGCCCGGCCTCGGACAGGCCCGCGCGCACCGTGGACGCCGGGTGCCACGACAGGTTGAACGGAATGGTGAAGGCGCCGACGCCCGCGTCCGGCAGCTTGTTGCCTTCGATCTCCTGCGGAAAGGGACCCTTGGCGGGGGGAGGGTCGAACGGAAGCGTGGGTGTGAGCAGCAGGTCGTACTGCCCGAAAATCTCCGCACACCAGCGATTGAGCTCCGCGCGGCGTCGCCGCGACTCGGCCCAACGCTCGGGTGTCATGCGCCACCCCTGCTTGACCCCCCAGATGAAACTGCGCCCGAACTCGTCCTCGTGCTCGGGAAGATACTGCGCGAGCTCGCCCGCCGCCTCGAAAGAGTTGGCCATGCCCCAGTCCCGGCCGAGCGCGGGCGGGCCGCCCTTCAACAGCTCCACGTGGTGACCCAGCTCGGCGAAGGCGGCGGCGGCGTCGCCTACCACCTCGGCCACGTCGCGCTGCACGGGTGTGAAGTCGAGATCCGGGGAAAACCCGATGCGCAGGCCGTCCGGCAGGTCGCGCAGGGTCTCGCGGTAGGAGATGCCGGGGTGCGGCAGCGAGTTCGGATCTTCGCGGTGCGGTCCCGCCACCAGATCGAGGTGCAGCGCCGCGTCCTCCACGGTGCGCGTGAGCGGCCCGTGTACCGACGTGTCGATGCTCACCCAGAACGGCAAGGGTCCGTGGGGGATGCGGCCGTAGCTCACCTTGTGGCCGAAGCAGCCGGTCATGGCGGCGGGGAGGCGCACGGAGCCGCCGCCGTCGCTCGCCGTGCCCAGCGGCACGACGCCGCCGGCGATGGCGGCCGAGGTGCCTCCGCTCGAGCCGCCGGGGCTCCGGTCCAGGTTCCACGGGTTGCGGGTCACGCCGAAGATCAGATTCTTGGTGATGGCGGTGTAGCCGAACTCCGGCGCGTTGGTCTTGCCGATCACGATGGCGCCGGCGGCGCGCAGGCGTTCCACCTGATACGAGTCGCGCGTCGCCATGTTGTCCTTGAAGGGGACCGAGCCCTTCGAGGTCACGAGGCCCTCCGCGTCTTCCAGGTCCTTCACTCCGAGGGGTACGCCCTCCAGCGGACGTGCGTCGTCGGCTGCGATGCGCTCCGCTGCGGCGCGCGCGTCGGCGAGACAGGCGTCGGCGTCGCGCATGGAGGTAAAGGCGTTCAGCGTGGGCTGCGTTTCTTCGATGCGTGCGAGCGTCTCCTCCATCAGCTCGAC
Organism: uncultured Desulfobacterales bacterium; assembly: GCA_964194905.1. Lineage (GTDB taxonomy): Bacteria > Myxococcota_A > UBA9160 > UBA9160 > JAFDET01 > JAFDET01. Next base: position 19,094 of record CAXMOD010000074.1, read on the forward strand.
GGGAGACAGCTCGCGGGCGGCCAGGAGGCGCACGGTCTCGGTGAGGGATCGGTGCAGGGGGTCGGCCATGGCTGCTCCTTCGCTCGGGGGGAACAGTCTACCAGGGACGGGCCGGCTCCTAGGGCAGTCGCTCCAGGAAGGCACCCACGTGACGCAGCACCATCGCCGGCTGGTCGATGTGGACGTGGTGGCCGGCTTCCGGGATCTCGATCAGCTCGGCGTGGGGCAGCTCTTCGCGGAAGCTGCGCGCCGCCTCGGCGCTGAGGAACGGGCTCTCGTCGCCGCGCAGCAGGAGCGTCGGGCACTGCACGCCGCCGAGCGGCGGCAGCTTGCGGTAGGGCAGCGCAAACCAGCGCGGGTCGAACTTGAAGCCGAAGCGGCCGTCGGGCTCCTCGCGGAGCGAGCGATCCGCGATGTGGTCGCGCAGGGCGGGGTCGGCGTGGTCGGCGGAGGGCAGGAAACGGAAGCGCTCCAGCGCGCGTTCGCGCTTGGCGTAGGTAACGCGCAGGGACAACGCCCGGCGCGCGGAGCGGCGTACTGCCCGCGGCATGCCCCAGGCCAGGTCGAGCAGCACCAGCCCGCGCGTATCCGAGACGCGCGCGGCGTGCTCCAGGGCCATGTGGGCGCCCATGGAGTGGCCGATCAAGCAGGCGGGCGGGGCGTCCAGGTGGTCCAGCAGCGCATCCAGATCGTCGCCGAAGGCGCCCACCGCCGTCTCGTCCGGGTAGTCGGAATCCCCGTGCCCGCGGAAGTCGAGCGCAACTACGTGGAAGTGCTCGGCCCAGGTCGGCGCCAGATGGTCCCACCAGTGGGCATTGGAGCCGCCTCCGTGCAGCAGCACGAGCGTCGGGAGCACGGGGTCGCCCCAGCGCAGGGTGTGAAGATTCACCCCTCGGAGGCTGGGCGCCGTGAATCGTTCGGAGCGGACATTCACGGCGCCGGATCCTAGTACCCCCCGGAATCGGCCGCCAGACGCCGTATGCAGGCGGTTTTGGCTTTGACTCCGACGGGGAGTCGCCTATGATGCGCCGTCGCCCGCGAAGGGCGCATGGAGGGAAAGAGGAACGATGGCAGCCCGCAAGAAGTCGGCTCCGAAGGAGCTCATCATCTCCAAGGCCCGTACCAAGGCCGCGACCAAGAAGTGCAACGTCGGCAGCGAGTTCTACGCTGCGCTCGACCAGCACGTGCGCCAGGCGATCGCCGCCGCCGAACAACGCGCGCTCGGCAACAAGCGCAAGACCCTGAAGGCGGTCGATCTCTAGTCGAGACCGATGACGTTCGAAGCGAAGGGCCCTCCGGAGTCATCCGGCGGGCCCTTTCGCGTTTCGGGCGAGATCTCCCGGATCGGCACTCTCGAATCGGCAGGTTTGGAGCAACTTCCGGCCGCTTTACTTCCACTTCCGGTCAGGACCATACTTCGAGGCCCCATGAGCCTCCACGCCCGCCTGACCGAAGAGATCCGAGGCGGACCTTCGGGACCGAAGGTCGCGGCCCTCTTCGACCTGGACCAGACGCTTCTGGCCGGCTTCTCGGCCGTGTCCTTCTTCCAGGAGCGTCTCTTCTCCGGGCGCATGGCCCCGCGCGACATCGCCGACTCGCTGCTGGGCGGGCTCTCCTTCGCGGTCGGCCGCACCGGCTTCTCCGGCATGATGTCGGCCACCACGGCGGCCTACCGGGGACTCGCGGAATCGGTGCTCGAGGAGATCGGCGAGGAGGTCTTCGAAAAGCACCTGGCCACGCAGATCTACCCGGAGTCGCGCGCCCTGGTGCGAGCACACCAGGACATGGGCCACACCGTCGCGATCGTCTCCTCGGCCACGCCCTACCAGGCGCTACCGCTGGCGCGGGACATGGGCATCGAGCACGTGCTCTGCACCCGACTCGAGGTCAAGGACGGCATCTTCACGGGTGAAGTGCTGCGTCCCACGTGTTGGGGCGAGGGAAAGGCCGAGGCCGCGCGCGATCTCGCCGCGCGTCACGACCTCGACCTCGCCGAGAGCTGGTTCTACACCGACAGCCACGAGGACCTGCCGCTTCTCGAGAGCGTGGGGCGGCCGCGTCCGCTGAACCCGAACAGCCGGCTCGCGCAGATCGCCAAGGAGCGCCAGTGGCCGGTGCGTCGCTTCACCAGCCGCGGTCGTCCGGGCCTCGGCGACCTGATGCGCACCGGCATGGTCTACGCGAGCCTCGTGCCGTCGCTGTGGGCGAGCGCGGCGGCGGGCCTGGCGAGCGGCTCGCGGCGTGAGGCGACCAACGTATTCGCCTCGGTGTGGGGCGACCTCGCGACGTCGCTCGCCGGGATCGATCTGCGCGTCGACGGCGAGGAGCATCTCTGGGAGCGGCGGCCTGCGGTCTTCATCTTCAACCACCAGAGCGCTCTCGACGCGGTGCTGATGATCAAGCTGCTGCGCCGCGACCTGACCGGCGTCGGCAAGAAGGAAATCCAGCGCAACCCGATCTTCGGGCCACTGTTCACCGCTGCCGGAGTGGTCTTCGTGGACCGCGCCGACACCGGCAAGGCCATCGAGGCACTCAAACCCGCCGTCGACGCCCTGCGCGAGGGGCGCTCGCTCGTGATCGCGCCGGAGGGGACGCGTTCGCCGACGCCGCGCCTCGGCCGCTTCAAGAAGGGCGCGTTCCACATGGCGATGCAGGCGGGCGTGCCGATCGTCCCGGTGGTGTTCCGCAACGTGCTGGATGCACTGCCGAAGGACGCCATGGTCGTGCGGCCCGCCACGATCGAAGCGGTGGTGCTCCCGCCGGTCGAGACGACGGACTGGAGCGTCGAGCGCCTCGACGACGAGATCGAATCCATTCGCGCGCGCTACCTGGAGGTCCTCGGACAGCGCCAGGGCCTCTGAAAGCGGGAGGAAGAATGCAGCAGCTTCGCGTCTCCGTTCTGGGTGCCGGCTCCTTCGGTACGACCATGGCGCACCTCGCCACACGCAACGCACCCACCACATTGTGGTGCCGCCGCCCGGAAGTCGCCGACGAGATCAACGCGCAGCACACCCACGAGCGCTATCTCTCGGGCTACCCCTTGGCGCCCGAACTGCGCGCCACCACATCGCTGGAAGAGGCGGTGTCGGGGAGCGACGTCGTCGTGATGGGCGTGCCGTCCCACGGCATGCGCGAGGTGCTCTCCGGGGTGGCGCAGCACATCCGCCCCTGGGTCCCGATCGTGAGCCTGGCCAAGGGGCTCGAGCCCGGCACCCACCTGCGCATGACCGAGGTGATTCGCGAGGTGCTCCCCGAGCACCGCGCCGGCGTGATCACCGGTCCCAACCTGGCCAAGGAGATCATGGCCGGTTTCGCGGCGGCGAGTGTCGTGGCCTTCGACGAGTCGGACGTGGCGCGCCAGATCCAGAACGTCTTTCATTGCGGCGTCTTTCGCGTCTACACCAACCGCGACGTCGTGGGCTGCGAGCTGGGCGGCGCCCTCAAGAACGTGATCGCCATCGCGACGGGCATGGGCGACGGGCTTGGCGTGGGCGACAACACGCGCTCGGCGGTGATCACCCGCGGACTCGCCGAGCTGATGCGCCTGGGCGTGGCCATGGGCGGCGAGCCCGCCACCTTCGCTGGGCTCGCGGGCATGGGCGACCTCATCGCCACTTGCACCAGTCGCCAGAGCCGCAACCGCCACGTGGGCGAGGAGCTGGGCAAGGGCCGCACCATCGACGAGATCATCGCCGACATGAACCAGGTGGCGGAGGGCGTGAAGACCACGCGCGTGGTGATGGAGCTGGGCGCCAAGCACGGCGTGGACCTGCCGATCTCCCATGAGGTGCACGGCGTCCTCTACGAGGGGCGCACCGCCATCGATGCGTACCGCGGCCTCACCCGCCGCGTGCCCGGCGCCGAGCACGATCCCGACTGAGCGTCCACTCCTCCTACTCGTCGAGGACGTGGAGCTCCAGGTGGGAAGGCTGGTCTGCGTCGTGGAAGAGGGTCTGGCGCGCGGGAGTGCCCTTCTCCGCAGTGGCGGGGTCCTCGCGCGTGTTGGGGTTGCGGTCGAAGCGCGGGAAGTTCGACGAAGAGATCTCGAGGCGCAGCCGGTGGCCGGCGGCCACGCGCGCCCCGGCGGCCCACAGGTCGATCTCCAGGCGCACGGGAACGTCGCGCTCGAGCCAGGTCGGCTCCTCGCCGCCCTCGCGCCAGCGGCAGCGCACGGCGCCCTCGGCCACGTTGATCGCCGTACCGTCGGGCGCCACGACCACGAGCTTGGCGGTGAAGTCCGTGTCCGGCGCGCTCGACGCCGCGTGGAGCACGCAGCGCAGCGGGCCCGCCACGAGCCTCGCGCGCATGCGGTTCGGGGGCTCGGTGAAGGTGAGCACGTCGGCGCGCGCTTCGACGCCGCGCTGGTCCACGGGACCACCGGGACCGATCAGCGCGCCGCCGCAGGTGGGAGCCGGGTCGTCGGGATCGTAGGTGAAGCGCGTCGGCTCTTCGGCGCCGGGCGGCTCCACGTCGAGCACGCCTCCGGCGCGCAGGTGGAGGCGCTCCACGCGCGCGTCGGGCGGCGGCCAGGCGCCGGCGTCGAGCCAGCGCTCCTCACCCCCCGCGCGGGCCACCGGGAGCAGGCGCACGGCAGGGGCCTCGCCTTCGTCTATGCCCAGCAGCTCGCGGTCGAGAAAGCGCAGCATTTCGAGGACCGCAGCGCGCCCGAACCAGCGTGTGCGCGGCGACCAGGTGCGCTTCACGTAGCGCCCGTGGGACCAGGGCCCGAGCACCAGGCGTGTAGTGCCGGCGTCGGGGCTCGTCGCGAGCGCGGCGTGGTCGGCGAGCTGCGGACCGAGGAAGAAGTCCCACCAGCCGCCCACCAGAAGCGTCGCCGGTGCGCGGCTCACGTCGGGCCGGAAGGCCTGCCAGTACGCGTCGAGGCGCGGGTGGTCGAGCCAGTCCCGGTAGAAGTCGCGCCGGCGGATGGCGACCCGGTCTGCGGCGCGGATCGGGCGATGGCGCACGGCGCGCTCGAAGTCGATGCGCCGTTCCGGCAGCCCCTCGCGTTCACCGACCCCGGCCGCCCAGCGCAGCGCCGTCTCCAGCGAGAATGCGCCGCCGGGATAGAAGGCGTCATGGAGATTCGACGTGCCGATGCCGGCGGCGATCGCCTTCACCGGTTCCGGACAGGCCGCCTGGGCCGCCCATGCCGCGTAGGCCAGATAGGAGAACCCGACCAGGCCGACGCGACCGTCGCACCAACTCTGCTCCGCGGCCCAGGCTACGCAGCGCGCGCCGTCGGCGCCTTCGTTCACGAACGGGGTGAACGTCCCCTCGGAGGCGTAGCGGCCGCGCACGTCCTGCACTACCGCCGCGTGACCGGCTTCCGCAAAGACGCGTGCCAGCAGGAACATGGGCGTGGCCAGGCCGCGGGATCCGTAGGGCGTGCGCAGCAGCACGGCCGGCGCGCGCTCCACCCCGGTGGGACGCCACACCGTAGTCGCGAGGCGCACGCCGTCGGCCATCTCGACCCAGCGTGTATCCGTGGTGATGGAGCGGTGGCGCCGCGGCGGAAGGTCGAGCGCCCAGCGGAGGAGGCCCGATGCGCTCAAGCGCGCAACGTTTCCGTTCGGATGTGGTACACGCGCAGTCCCGCCTGCACGTGGGTCCCCACCGCGAGGTAGGCGAGCACCGCTTCCACGTGACCCGTAGCGCCGGCGATGAGCGCGAGGAACAGGCGCCCGTCGCGGCCCAGCAGGAACCAGCGCGCGCGGCCCTCGCTCTCGTCGGCGTAGCGCCGCCGGAACTGGGTGCCGTACTTCTCCTTCACCAACATCGAGAGGCTGTTGCCCGCCATCGCGCCGAAGCCGAGCACGATGGCCGACGATCCGGCGCCGAGCGCCCACGCCCAGAGCGTCATCCCGCCGATCAGGAACGTCTCACCGACGCGGTCGAGGATGGCGTCGTAGAGCCCGCCGAAGGGCGAGTCCTGGTAGCGGATGTGGGCCACCTCGCCTTCCACACCGTCGATGACCGAGGCGCTCTGGGCCAGCAACCCACCCGTCAGCCCGTGCCCCATTGCGAAGGAGATGCCGGCACCCATCGTGCCGAGGAACGACGCCACCGAGATCTGCCACGGCTTGACGTTGCGCGACACCAGGCGCTCGGTGATGCGCCGGGAGAGGGGACGGTTCAGGTGGCGCGCGACCATGCCGTCGGCAACGCCGACGGCGCCGGCGAGGATCTTGCGCCGGGCGAGGGGCACGTCCGCCTCGCAGCGCACCTCCTGCCACAGCTCGGCCACGCTCCACGGCTTTACCGGCTCGCGCGCCGCCAGCGTGGTGAACGCCTGCGCCAGCGAGCGCTTCTCGGGGAGCTGCTCGTCGAGCACCCGGGCGAAGCCGGGCGTGACCAGCGCCAGCCCGGTGAGGACGGCGTCGGCGCCCACCAGGGACTCGGCGGCCATGCGCAGGGTCTCGCCGCCCGGCCAGAACGCCGCGCGCGCGGCGCCCTCGTGGGCGGCGAGCGCGTCCTCGCGCAGGTCCACCGCCACCCGTGCGCCCACCTCGGCGTGGGTTCCCTCGACGAAGCGTGCGATCAGGCGGCGGTCGAGGTGCGAGTCGGTCGCCGCGACGAAGACCGGCTCACCCGAGCCAAGGGCGCCCGACAGGTTCTCCACGGCGCGCACGCGCGCGCGTCGGCAGGGACCCTCGTGCAACAGCGCGTACACGCGCCGCGCTTCGTCGGGATCGCCGGTGACGAGAAACTCGCGGACGCCGGCGCGCAGGAACGCCAGGACGGTCCGCTCGACCGGCTGAAGTGTGAAGATGGGGGTGCGCTGGGCCGGTCCGGAGCCGGTCGCAAACAGGACGCAGCGTCGCCGGTCAGGCGTCTCCATCGGTGAGGAACTCTTCGATCCTCCGCGCAGCCTCCACGTCGTGCATCTGCACGGGCGGGTGCTTCATCGTGTACGCGGAGATCGGCAGCTGGGGTCCCGCGAGTCCGCGATCGCGGGCCAGCTTGATGTAGCGGATGATGTCGATCACGATGCCCGCCGAGTTGGGCGAGTCCTGCACGGACAGGCGCGCCTCCAGCTCGATCGGTGCTCCACCGAAGCCCTTGCCCTCGATGCGCAGGAAGCAGAGCTTGTTGTCCTTCTGCCACGGCACGTAGTCGCTGGGGCCGATGTGGACGTTGTCTGCTCCGATGTCGTAGGGGATCTGCGAGGTGACGGCCTCGGTCTTCGAGATCTTCTTCGACTTGAGGCGCTGGCGCTCCAGCATGTTGAGGAAGTCCGTGTTGCCGCCGGTGTTGAGCTGGTAGGTCCGCTCCACCTTCACGCCGCGGTCGGCGAAGAGCTTCACCGCCATGCGGTGCAGGATGGTGGCGCCCAGCTGGCTCTTGATGTCGTCGCCAGCGCAGGGAATGCCCGCTGCGCGGAAGCGCTCCCCCCACTGGGGGTCCGACACGATGAAGACCGGCACGCAGTTGACGAGCGAGACGCCCGTCGCGAGGCACGCTTCGGCGTAGCCCTGGACCGCCTTCTCCGAGCCGACCGGCAGGTAGGAGAGCAGGATGTCGGCGCCGGTCTCTTCCAGCACCTTGGCCACGTCCACCGGCTTCTCGTCCGAGGCGCGGAAGGCCTTGTCCGGCGGGTAGTCCGCCATATGGGCGGCGATCCCGTCGTGGATCGGCGCCATCTGGACCGCCACGTCGCTCTTCGCGACGGAATCTGCGATGACCGAGGTGCAGTTCGGAGCCGCGAAGGCCGCCTCGTGGATGGGCTTTCCGACCTTGCGCACGTCGATGTCGAACGCCGCTACCACCTCGACGTCGGCCGGCCGGTAGCCGCCCATGTCGAGATGCATCAAGCCCCAGGCTTCCTGGGCCTCGGCCGGCACGCCGCGGTAGTGGTCGATGCCTTGCAGCAGCGAGCTCGCACAGTTGCCCAGTCCGGCGATGGCAATGCGCACGCGGCGCTCGCCCCCGGTTCCCCCACCCGTGGTCTTGTTCGTCATGGTCCCGGACTCTACGGGCCCGCCCAGGGGGGGTCAAGCGAACGTGACGGGCCCGTCACTCCGCCGCCGCGGACGTCTCCGCGGGCTCTTCCGGGGGGAGTTCCCCTCGAAGATTGGCGCCCACGCGGAAGAGTCGGGCCAGCGGCGTCCGGCGCAGAACCTCCGTTGGATCGAGGCCATGGGCCTCGGCCAGGTGCTCGAGCCCGCTGCTGGCGAGCTCCGCCGCTCGCTCGATGGCGCGGGGGCTGGACTCGGCGTCGCCCAGGGGCATGCGGTCGGCCACGGCCACCGAGTTCGAGAGACCCAGCAGGGCGTAGAGGAAGGTGCTGCGGCGGTCCGAGTCGAGCTCCGCAGCGGCCCGGAAGACCAGAAGGCGGGCATCCGGCGCCACCGGCAGCTCGGGCTGCAGGACCGGGAGACGCCCTGTCTCCGTGTCGAGCGCGTGGGCATCCGCGGGCAGGTCGCCGAGCTGCTCCGGGGGCAGGTGGGAGTAGAGGGCGAGCACGGCCTGGCTGCGCGGCGGGAAGCCGAGGTCCTCGAGGCGGCCATCGCGCCAGCGCTCCGCCCAGACCGCGGTCTCCTCGTCCAGTTCCCAGATGGCGCCCTGCATGAGCCGGAAGTAGAGCCAGTAGTCGCCGCTGAAGAGCGCGTGCATGAGCCGGGTGAGCGCGGCGACGTCGTCGCCCTCGTGGAGTGGCCGCCAGTAGAACTGGCCTTCGAGCGTCCGGCTTTGGGCAGGAGGCTGCCAGTCCTGGTCGTCGTTCGGCGGCTTCAGCCACACCTCGATGCGCGAGCGCAGCTCGAGCACCAGGAGCTCCGCGTCGAGCGCCTGCGCGGCACGCAGCAAGGCGGGGTCCCCCGCCTCCGCCAGCACCTCGAGCCAGTTGCCCAGCGCGACGGTGTCGAGTGTGTCCGCATTCCACGCGTCCAGGTCCACCGCCGCCACGATCTGCTCCGGGGTGGCCAGCTCCAGGATCCAGGCGGCGTCCGAGACGCCGAGTTCCTTCACCGTGAAGCAGAGCTCCGCCTCGGGGAGCAGCGGGATCAGCTTCTCGGGCTCGCCGGCCAGGTCGAGCAGTTCGCGGCGCCGGTTGAGGGGCGAGCGGCAGATGAGTTCCACCTGGGCCTCGGGGGAGAGGTCCGAGAACGCGGCTCGGGCGGCAGGCTTGTCGCGCCGTGCCAGCCCGAGGATGCGCCGGGCTTCGGCCGGAAGCGTGGGGAGGGACATGGGCCTGCGGAGGGTAACGGACGCAAGGACGCCGAGTGGTCGGGCGCCATCGGGCGCCGGGCGGGGTGGTATGCTGCTGCGCCCTCGGCGCTGGGGCCGGGGCGGGTCGAGCCGGGATCGGGCCAGGATCGAGCCAGGCTCGACCGGGGATCAGAGAGGAAGGAGAGCGATGCGACGGCTGTGGAGCGCAGCGGCGGGAGTGCCGTTGGGAGTCCTGGCTGCGCTCGCTCTGGCGGGGGTGGGCGGGTCCGCTCCGGCGATCGGTGCGGTTGCCGGCGCCCTGCTGCTTCCGGCGCTGGTGTGGATCATCGGGCGTGGCGGTCGGGAGGCCGCGCTGGCGGCGACCGCCCAGGCGGGCTGGCTCGCGCTCCCTGCGGCGATCGCGGCTTGGCTCGGTCTGGCACCCGGCGCCGTGGTCCTGCTGGTCCTGGTGGGGGTGGTGGTGCTGGCCTCGCTCCTCCTCGGTTGGCGCGAGGGGCGTGGTCCCGCCGCGAGCGCCGCCGCGTTCCTGGTCGCAGGCTGCGTGGGGGTTCCGGCGCTGGCGGGGTTCCTGGCGGCGCGGGGGGCGGTGCAGCCTTCCTTCAGCGAGGGAACCGCCGCAGTCATCTACGGGGTGGACGCGCGAGTAGCGACGCGTGCGCTCCCGGCCTGCGGCGAAGGGCCCGCCCGCGTGGAGACGCTGCTCGAGCGCGGTGCGCATCCGAGTCTTTCGCAAGAGGGCGCGCAGCTCTGGTTCGACGCTCCGGCCGACGATCGCGACGGCGCGCGCCAGATCCACCGCCTCGATCTCGCGAGCCGCGCCGTCTTCTGCATCAGCTGCGGCGAGGCCGGCAACAACCGGCGCCCCGCTCCGAGCCCGACGGGCAGCGTCGTCGTCTTCGATACCGACCGCCATGCCGATCGCAGCGCGCCCGCCAATACGGAGATCCACCACCTGCGCGTGGTCTCCGGTATCGCGCCGCGCGGCTCCCGACGCCTGACCGCTTCGCCGGGGCGCGACGACCATCCCATCCTGGACCCGGGCGGACGCGGCGTGGTCTGGTCGCACGGCAGTGACGGGCGCTTCGCGGTGGTTTCGGCGGGCTTCCGCACCGGCCACGGCGCGCTGCTTCTGGCCGATCCGTCTCCGATCCTTCCGGGCGGTGCAGCCTGGGCCGCTCCGGTCGCCTGGTCCCCGGACGCGCGTGGCCTGGCCTGGGTGCGCGGGAATCCGTTGGGTCCGATGTCGGGCAGCCGCCTCGATCCTGCCACCGCGCGGATCGACGAGTTGGGCGACGGCCTGGGCGCCGGTGCCGTGGCCTATTCCGCTGACGGAGGACGCGTGGTCGTCGCCAGCGCTGGCGGTGCTGCGGGCGCCGGGCGCCTGCCCGCGTTCCTGGGATTCGCGCTGGGCGTCCTGCCCGCCGCGTTCGAGCCCGCATCCACGGCCGCTCCCACGCGCTTGCGCACCGGGCCGGCTCGGCTCGCCCCGCTCCACGACGTGGATCTCGGCGAAGCAGCGGCCTGGGGAGCGCCGAGCGGTGTCGCGCTATCGCCCGACGGCACCTGGCTGGTGCTCGCTCAGCGAGACGCTTCTGGCCGCGAGCGCCTGCTTCGTGTGACACTGGATTGCGCCATCCCGTAGCTCCGGAGTCGCCCATGCGAGCCGCCCTCTCGGCGCTGGAGGTTTCGGCCGGACCCTGAGAGCTATCCTGATCGCGTGCCGCACCTAGACGACATCCGCGCCGCGTTGGAGGCGCATCGCCCGGAGCTGCGCGAGGCCCCGGGTCGGGCAGCGGTGGCCATGGTGTTGCGCGGCGCGCCGGAGGAGCCGGAGGTGCTCTTCATCGAGCGCGCGGAGCACCCGGAGGATCCCTGGTCCGGGCACATGGCCTTCCCCGGGGGTCGCATGGAGCCGGCCGACGCCGGGCCCCACGCGGCCGCCGAGCGCGAGACGCTGGAAGAGGTCGGTCTGTGCCTGGAGGGTGCGGAGCGCCTGGGTCGGCTCGACGACCTGGAGGGACGCCACGCGGGAAGGTCGGCCGGGCTGGTGATCTCGGCGTTCGTCTATCACCTGCCCGAGACGCCGGAGCTCGCTCCCAACCATGAGGTCCGCGAAGCGTTGTGGCTTCCGCTGCGCGAGCTGCGCGCGGACGAGCGCCACATCGACTTCCGCTTTCCGCGCCTTCCGGAATCGATGCCGGCCTACCCGGGCATCGTGGTGGGCCACCCGACGCGGCAGGTGGTGTGGGGCCTCACCTACCGCTTCGTCGAGGTGTTCTTCGAGATCGTCGGCCGGCCGCTGCCGGATCGTTGGGAAGCGCTTCAGGCGTAGCCGCTGGTTGGGCCCTCCGGGCCCGACCGCTGGGCGGCCCTCCGGGCCTAGGGTGTCTCCAGTGACACGTCGATCACCAGCAGGTTGGCCTGGGCGACGAGAGCCGCGCGGAGCGCCTCTTCGTCGGCGCGCTGGGGCAGCTCGGCGACGATCTCCATCTCGTAGTGGGGCTCGCCGCCCGGTCCGGGACGGGTGCGACTCGTGAGCTCCGCGATGTTCACGCCGTGCTCCGCGAGCGTGCGGCACACGCCTGCCACGATGCCCGCCTTGTCCTGGCCGGCGGCGCGCACGAGGCGCACGCGTGCGTTCTCGCTGGGCGGCTCGCTGCGCGGCCCCTCCTCGAGCGGGCGGAGCAGGACGGTGAGGCCGTGGTCGCGCTCCAGGCGCTTGGCGCCGAGCGCGAGGCGCCCGGCCGTCTCGGGCACGGCGTGGGAGCCGAGCAGGATCACCGCGAAGTCGCTCCCGAGGATGGTCATGCGCGAATCCTCGAGGTTGGCGTCGCAGTCGAAGATGAGCTGGGCCAGCTCGGCCACCAGCCCGGGGCGATCGCGTCCGATCGCCGAGAGAACGAACCAGCTCTTCATAGGTTCCTCCGGGCCTCGTAGCCCGGACACTCCCGGACCGGGAGCGGCGGGTAGCGGCGGTACGAGGCGTCGGTGTCCGCGCGTTTGCAGCGCCAGAACCCCTGGCCCTTGGCGCTGGTCTGCGTCAGCACGTGGGCGCAGGCCGAGCAGAGACCCACTTCGGGAAGCGGCACGTCGCGAAGCGGGTCCCTCGGCTTCGGCATCCCGGCATTCTACAATCGCAGCTCGTGGGACGCCTCCGAGATACGTCGACCCGCCTGGGACGGGTGCTGGAGCTGGCCGAGCGCCTGTTGGAAAGGCGCGTGGGCTCAACACCTCGGCCGGAGTTCTTCGAGCGGCACTTGGCCTTTCGCTGGGAGGCCGGGCCCGAGGGCGGCTGGCTCGTGCCCATCCGCACGCCGCAGCACTTCGATCTGGAGGATCTGGTGGGCGTGGATCTCTCGCTGGAGCGCCTGGTGCGCAACACCGAGCAGTTCGTGCGCGGCCTGCCCTCGAACCACGTGCTGCTCCATGGCGAGCGCGGCACGGGCAAGTCCTCTGCCGTGCGCGGTCTCCTCTCGCGGTTCGCCGGCCACGGCCTGCGCGTGGTGGAGGTGCACAAGCAGGACCTGATGCATCTGCCGCGCATCCTCGACTCGCTGCGGGAGGCATCCTTGCGCTTCGTACTCTACTGCGACGATCTCTCCTTCGACGCGGGAGAGCCCGGCTACCGCGAGCTGAAGGCTGCGATGGAGGGGAGCTTCCAGGCGCCGCCCGAGAACGTGCGCATCATCGCCACCAGCAACCGCCGCCATCTCCTGCCGGAGTCGCCGAGCGACGCCGACGCGCGCCTCGACGAGCACGGCGACCTGCATCTGGGCGAGGTCGTGGACGAGAAGCTGGCGCTCTCTGACCGCTTCGGTCTGATGCTCGGCTTCTACGGCTTCGACCAGGACACCTATCTCGACATCGTGCGCCGCTACGCGGAGAAGGCCGGCCTCGACGCGCCCTGGGAGGAGGTGCGCGCGGCCGCCCTCACCTGGAGCGTGCGCCGAGCCAGCCGCTCGGGCAGGACCGCCCGCCAGTTCGTAGATGACTTCACCGGCTCCCGCGCCCTCGATTGATCGACGGGAGGAACGTCCCCTCGGTCGACGGGTCAGCCGCAGACTTCGGTGAGGACGCGGATGGCGTTGGCGCCCAGGAACTTCTGCACGACCTGGGGTGAGTGGCCGCGGGCCAGCAGCTCTTCGGTGACGCGAGGTAGCCCCGTCACGTCGCCGAGGCCCTCCACCGGCACGATGGCACCGTCCCAGTCGCTGCCCAGCGCGATGCACTCGGCGCCCCCCACGTTCAGCGCGTGCTCGATGTGGTCGACGAAGCCCGCTACCCCCGGTCGCCCGACGAAGCTCCGAGCCAGGCACAGGCCGATCACGCCGCCACGGTCCGCGACGCGGCGGATGTGGTCATCCTCCAGATTGCGCCGCATGTCGAGGAGCGCGCGGCAGGCGGTGTGGCTCACCACGAAGGGGCGGGTGATCCGTTCGAGTGCCTCGTCCACGCCCGCGTAGTTCACGTGGGCCAGGTCCACCACCATGCCGAGCCGCTCCATCTCGCCGAGGAGTTCGCGGCCGAAGTCGGTGAGTCCGCGCCCGTCGAATTCCGCCACGGTCATGGGATAGGCGGCGGACGATGCCTGGAAGTGCGTGAGGCCGATCATGCGCAGGCCGCGTTCGTAGGCCCGGCCGACGTTGGCCATGTCGCTCTCGATGCCGTGGCTTCCTTCGAGGCCCGGAATGCCGGCGAACCTGCCCTGAGCTACGGCTTCGCGGATCTGCGTTCCCGTGGTGCAGAAGGCGACCTGCTCCGGGTAGCGGCGCGCGGTCTCGGCCCACAGGTCGAGGGTGAGGAGCGTTTGCTCGATGCCCTTCTCGTCTTCCAGGGCCGCGAGGAGTCGCAACAGCGCCATCAGCTCCTCGCGCACCTCGCGCGGGTTGATGACCAGGCCCATCACCGCGGCGTCGAGGCCGCCCTCCCGCGCTCGGGGTACGTCCATGTGCCAGCTGAACGGCGAAGAGGGCAGCCGGTTCGTGTGGCGCGCGGTGATGTCGTAGCCCGCAAAGCGCATGGAGAGCAGCGTGTCGAGGTGGAGGTCGATCACCAGGCTCTCGCGGTGCAGCGCGGCGACCTCATCGGGGACCACGGCGGCCTCCGGGCCGCAGCCGGTTGCCCAGGCCGCGCTCGCGGCGAGGCCAGTCTGGAGGAAGCGGCGTCGGGTGATCGGCATGGCGGGATTCTACCGGCTGCCGGCGGGGAATCGGCGGTAGACTCGGCCGACCTGTGAACGGCGCAGTGGCTACCGGACATGAGAAGACCAGCGAGGCGGCCGTGGCCGTGCTGGCGGGCGGCGGCAACGCCTTCGATGGGGTGGTGGCGGCGGGCTTCGCGGCCGCGGTCGCCGAGCCGGGCTTCACCAGCCTGGGTGGAGGCGGATTCCTGCTGGCGCGCACGGCAGCGGGCGAAGCGGTGCTCTTCGACTTCTTCGTGGACACCCCGGGCATGGGGTCGGGCGAAGCTGAGGGCGAACCCCACTTCCTGCCCGTCACCATCGCCTTTCCCGCCTCGGACCAGGTCTTCAACGTGGGACGCGGCTCCGTGGCGGTGCCCGGGGTGTTGGCCGGGCTGCTGCACGTGCACGAGCGCCTGGGGCGGCTCTCCCTTGCCGACGTGCTCGCGCCGGCCATCGCGCTGGCGCGGGGCGGCGTGGTGGTGAGTGACCTCCAGGCCTACGTGCTGGGGCTGCTCGCTCCGATCATGGGGCTTTCGGAGGATGGCCGTCGCCTCTACGCGCCGGGCGGGCGCGGTCCGCGCGAGGGTGAACGGCTGCGCAACCCGGAGCTGGCGGACTTCCTCGAGCGGCTCCCCGACGACCGCGGCCGCCGCTTCTACGAGGACGAGCCGGCGCGGCGCATCGTCGCCGACATGCACGCCGGCCAAGGCCTCGTCACCGAGGAAGACCTGGCCGGCTACCGGGTGATCGAGCGCGAGCCGTTGCGCGCGGGGTACCGCGGCCACGAGCTGCTCACCAATCCAGCGCCGTCCCTGGGCGGTGGTCTGGTGGCCTTCGGTCTGGAGGGCCTCGCCACCCACGAGCTCGCCCGCGCGGACGGTCCCGAGCACGTGCGGTCGCTCGGCGAAGTGCTGCAGTCGATGGAGGAGCGCCACTCGGAGCCCGGGCCCGTCTTCCGGCGCGGAACCACCCACGCCAGTGTGGCCGACGCCGAGGGCAACGTCGCCAGCATGACGACGAGCAACGGCGAGGGCTCCGGCTACGTGGTTCCCGGCGTCGGCATCATGCTGAACAACATGCTGGGCGAGGACGACCTGCAACCCGACGGCTTCCACAGTGCGGCTTCCGGGCAGCGCGTGGGCTCGATGATGTCGCCTTCGCTGGTGCTGCGGGGCGGCGACGTGCGGCTCGTGCTGGGAAGCGGTGGCAGCAAGCGCATCCGCACGGCGGTGCTCCAGGTTGCCAGCCGCGTGGTGGACTTCGACTCGGAGCTGGGCGCCGCGGTGCGCGCGCCGCGTCTGCACTGGGATGGGGAGCTGCTCCAGGTGGAGCCCGGACTGCCGAGCGAGGCGCTGGCGGCGCTGCACGAGCGCTGGCCGATCAACCTCTGGCCTGCGCCCAATCTCTACTTCGGCGGGGTTCACGCGGTCGCGCCTCGGACGGGTGACGCGGCGGGGGACCCACGGCGCGGCGGCGACGCGCGTCGCGTCTCGTCACGTTGAGGCCCGCCAGCAGCAGGATGCCCGAGGCGACCAGCAGGCCGGTGTTCGGCTCGGGCAGCAGGAATTGCGGCACCAGCCAACCGATGTCGGCGAAGCCGGCGTAGTCCAGGGCGGTGAGCATCTTGCGCGAACCCGGGTCGACGATCGGGTCCATGGCCGGCTCGGGGACGCCCGCGAGGTTGTCTTCCCAGTGGGCCTGGTCGGGATCGAGCGGGACGTTGGAGCCGTAGATGTTCACTGACTGCGCTCCGTCGAACTCGTCGGGCGTGCCGAAGTTGATCTGCGCCTGCCAGGCGCCGGACGCGCCGATGCCCATGATGTGGCCGAGCTCGTGCACCGCCAACGAGAGGAAGTCCACCTCGTCGAAGGCCGGCAGCCCGGCGGTGAGGTTCCAGTTGGTGGTGGTGTCGAAGGAGACGTAGCCGCCCCACGGCCCGTAGTCGGTGTTGGTCGGCTCTCCGCTCTGCCCGCGGAAGTCCACGGTGTCGACCCAGTTCGGATCGGTGAAGCCGATGCTCCACCCGCCCGGCCCGGCCTGGCCGGCAATCATTCCGCCGAGCTCCATGGCGCCCACGTAGATGACGAGCGTGTCCTCGGGGACGACGAGCCCCGGAATGGTCAGGGGGCTGGCACCGGTGGTGGGGTTCGTGGTGATTGCCGACCAGGTGTTGCCCGGCGCGAAGTCGGCTTCGTCGATGCGCAGGAGGTTGTCGGTGAAGGGCGTGAACTCGGCAGCCGCGGTGTCGAGCAGCGCCTGCACGCCGGGGTCGTCGATGAACGTGCCCCCGGCGTACGTGTAATCGAACTGAAAGTTGATCGCGCCGGCCGCGGGCACGTGGAGCAGCAGCGCCGCCGCGAGGGCCATCAGACGGTTCATGCGGTTCCCCCAGCCGGTCTTATCGGGCGGCAACTCGGGATCCTGAGGGCGCAGCTGGAATGCAACGGGCCGGCAGCTCCTTAGGCGAGGGGATTTGGCTACAGTCCGTGAGCCATCAGATCGCTATCTTCCCGTCTTCCGCGGTGAAACGGTCTTCGGAGGGGAACTCGCCCTTGCACCACGGTCCCCGACGGGTGCTCCTGGCAGCACTGGTGCTGCTGGTGGCTGCGCCGGCCTCGGCGTTCTCGGAGCGCGCGCTCGACTTCGCGCCGCGCGTGCCCGCCGGCGATGCGCTGCAGTACGTGGCGCTGGCGGAAGTACTGCCGGCGACGCCGGCCGTCTCCGATCCCTATGCGGCGGACGCGGACCTCTACGCCGACGAGGAAGACTGGACCAACCCCGACCTCGCGGCGCCGGCGGAGCCCGATCCGTTCGAAGGGGCCAACCGACGGCTGCTCATGTTCAACAACGGTGTCGATCGCTTCCTGCTCGATCCGGCGTCGAAGGTTTACGGCTTCGTCATGCCGGACCCGGCGGAGCGTGCGCTGCTGCGCGCGTTCACGAACCTCAACTCGCCCGCAGTCTTCATAAACGACGTGTTCCAGCTCGAGTTCAAGCGCGCGGGCGTCACGCTCTCGCGCTTCGTCGTCAACTCCACCGTCGGAGTCGCGGGCCTGTTCGACGTGGCAGGGAAGCTGGGGATGGAGGGGCATACCTCGGACTTCGGCCAGACGATGGCGCGTCTCGGCATCGGCAGCGGTCCGTACGTGGTGATCCCGCTACTCGGCCCGTCCACCGCGCGCGACGCCGTCGGCCTCGGCGTGGACCTCTTCTTCCGTCCCCTCTTCTATCTGATCGGGCCGTTCGAGTTCCTCATCGTCGGCACGAGCAACGGCTTCGTCGTCCGCTCGTCCTACGCAGACGAGATGGAGGCGCTTCGCGAAGGGTCGGTGGACTACTACGCGGCGCTGCGCAACGCGTACTTCCAGCGTCGCGCCGAGCAGCTCCGCGAGGTGGGCGTCGCGACACCCGGTGGCGACTAGCTAGCCCTCGCTGAGGTCGGTGATCTTCTTGTCGAGTGCCTCGACCAGGGCCGGGAAACCCTCGCGCCGCAGCATCGCCGAGTACTCGGAGCGGCGCATCGCCAGCTCGCTGATCGTCCCGTTCATGTAGACGTCGATGATCCGCCAGCCGTTCTCGGACGTCTGGTGCAGGCGGTAGTCGAGGGCCACGTCCTCGTCGTCCGGGCGAACGATCCGCGTGCGCACCAGCATGGTCTCGTGGACGCCCGGTTCGAAGCCCAGGGTCTCGAACTCCTCACCCGTCCAACCGGTGAAGCGCCCGGCGTAGTTGGCCACCGTGAGTCCCCCGAAGAGATCGAGGAAGCGGGTCCGGTCTTCCTCGCTCAGCTCCTTCCAGTGGCGCCCCACCGACTTGCGCGCCATGAACCCCAGGTTGTAGGCGTTGTTCACGGCCGGCTCGAGTCTGTGCACCCGCCCGCTGTAACCGAGCGTCTCGGCGTTCTTCATGACATCGAGAAGCACCCCGTGCAGGCGCTCCACGCACGCGGCAGCTTCCATCGCGCCCCCGGCGACCGGGGTCACTTCGGCGGGGGCCTCTGAGATCGGCAGCGCGACGAACAGCACCAGCGGGAGGCACACCAAGAGCGCGCGGGCGGAAGCCATCGAGTCCTCTCAGGGGGGATTTGACGCGGCCGCAGTGTAGCGCTTCGCGGGCTCAGTCCTCGCCCAATACGAACCCACACACGGCCCGGTTGAAACCCTCAGGATTCTCGACCATGAGAGCATGCGCCGCCTGAGACACCACCGCCAGGGTCCCGTCCGCCAGCACCTCGTCCACCATGCGGTCGGCGGTCTCCGGGGAGAGCACGTCGGATGCCGCCCCCCGCACCACGAGGGTCGGGCACGGGATCTTCGCCAGCGCGTCCCAAAGCTCGTCGGATTCCCCCTGCGTGGCCTTCGCCATTTCGTCCGGCGAGGCGTCTTGGGTGACCCCGCGGCGGAAGAACGGGTCGAGTTTGGGTTCGAAGCGCCCGTCGGGCCGCTCGCGCAGCGCCTGGCGTGCCTGGCGCGAGATCACCTCCGGCGAGGCCATGGGCAGGGCGCGCGCCAGGTGTCCTTCGAACTCGGGCACCGATGCAAAGGAGTCGGGTGCGCGCGCCGCGTCGTCGCGGATCTTCAGCACGCCGCGCCAGTCGAGGTCGGGACCCGCGTCCACGATGACGAGGCCCGCCATGCGCTCGGCGTGGCGCGCGGCGAAGCGAATCGCGGTGCGGCCGCCCAGGGAATGGCCCACCACCACCAGGCGCTCGATACCCAGGTGCTCGAGCATCGCTTCCACGTCCGCGACCAGCGAGTCGTAGCCGTAGCGTCCCTCGGGGTCGCGATCCGAGTCGCCGTGGCCGCGGTGGTCCATGGCCAGCACGCGGTAGTGGGGCGCCACCAGCGGAGCGAAGTCGTCCCACACGTGGGCCTCGTTGCCGAAGCCGTGCAAGAGCAGCATCGGAACGCCCTCGTGGCTCCACTCGAGCAGGTTGACCGAGAGGCCGTCGGTGGCGGGGATGCGGCGTGCGACCGGTTCCATCGGCGCCAGATCGTACCCGAATCGGATACCCTGCGCGGCGATGGCCGATCGCGACGCCGCCCTGGCCGCCTTGGAGCGCGACTTCGACCGCGCGGTAGCCGAGTTGGTCGAGCTCTCGCGCATCCCCGGGGTCTCGGCCGCCGGCTTCGAGCCCGCCGAGGTTGAGCGTTCCGCCGAGCACGTGGCGACGCTGTTGCGCGAGGCCGGGCTCGACGGCGTGGAGATCCTGCGCGTGGACGGCGCGCACCCGTACGTCGTGGCCGAGTGGTGCCGCGCCGGCCCCGACGCGCCGACTGCGCTCGTCTACGCCCACCACGACGTGCAGCCCCCCGGCCGCCTCGACCACTGGGAGACGCCGGCCTTCGAGCCCACCGTGCGCGCCGACGGGCGCCTCTACGGACGTGGCGTCGTGGACGACAAGGCCGGTTTCATGCTTCACCTGGCAGCCCTGCGCGCGTGGCTCGCTGGGACCGACGGGTTGCCGCTGAATGTGAAGGTGCTGGTGGAAGGCGAAGAGGAGATCGGCTCGCGCCACCTCGAGGCGTTCCTGCGCGCGCATCGCGAGCGGCTCGGCGCCGACGTGCTGGTGCTGTCGGACACCGCGAACCTGGCAACCGGCCTGCCGTCGCTCACGACGAGCTTGCGAGGGCTGGTGGCGGTGGACGTCACAGTGCGCGCACTCGACCACCCGCTGCACAGCGGCATGTGGGGCGGTCCGGCGCCCGACGCGGCCACCGCGCTCACGGTGCTGCTCGCTCGGCTGGTCGCGCCCGACGGATCGATCGCCGTGCCGGGCCTCTACGACGACGTGCCCGCGCTCTCGGGCGACGAGCGCGCGCAGCTCGCCGCGCTGCCGTTCGACGAGGCGGCGTTTCGTGCGGACGGTGGGTTTCTCGCCGGCTCCGCACTGGCGGGCGAGGCCCCGCACTCGGTGTACGAGCGCATGTGGTACCGGCCGGCGCTCGCGCTCACCGCGCTCGAGGGCATGCCGATGGAGGGTGCGGCCAACCAGCTCATGGCCGAAGCCCGCGCGCGCGTGGGCTTGCGACTTCCGCCCGGCCAGGACGCGGAGCGGGTGCGCGACCTCGTGGTCGCGTTCCTCGAGCGCGATCCGCCGTGGGGCGTGCGCGTAGGAACCCGCTGCGAGGTGGCGGTCCCCGGCTGGCGCACGCGCAGCGAGGGCCCGGCCTTCGACGCCGCGCGGCGCGCTCTCGGCGCCGGCTTCGGAGTCGATCCGGTGGACATCGGCTGCGGCGGATCGATCCCCTTCGTCGGCCCCTTCGTCGAAGTGCTCTCGGGCGCACCTGCGCTGCTGCTGGGCCTCGAAGACCCGCCCTGCAACGCCCACGGCGAGAACGAGAGCCTCGACCTGGACGACTTCCGCAAGGCCGCGCGGGCGTCCGTGCATTTGTGGGAGGAGCTGCGCGAAGCCCTCGCGTAGCCGCGTCTTCGCATCCGCGAATCCGGGACCCCGGAACACCGCTCGGGTTTCGCTAACTTCGAAGCTCGCAAGGAGACCCCCTGATGCCTGTCATCGAGACCACGCCCCAGCTGGTCCGCGACGCCTACGCTCGGATGCAGCGGAACCTGGAGGTCGTGCGCGGCCGCCTCGGCCGCCCCCTCAGCTACTCCGAGAAGGTGCTCTTCGGCCATCTCGCCGACCCCGCCGGCCAGGAGTTGGAGCCCGGCGCCGCCTACCTGGAGCTGCGTCCCGACCGCGTGGCCATGCAGGACGCCACTGCGCAGATGGCGCTTCTCCAGTTCATCTCCTCGGGCAAGGCGGAGACCGCGGTGCCCACCACGGTGCACTGCGACCATCTCATCCAGGCCTACAAGGGCGCCTCCGAGGACATGGACAGCGCGCGCATCGGCAATCGCGAGGTCTACGACTTCCTGCGCTCCGCGTCGGCGCGCTACGGCATCGGCTTCTGGGGCCCCGGCGCCGGCATCATCCACCAGGTGGTGCTCGAGAAGTACGCCTTTCCGGGCGGCATGATGATCGGCACCGATTCGCACACCCCCAACGCCGGCGGCCTCGGCATGTTCGCCTGCGGCGTCGGCGGCGCCGATGCGGTGGACGTGATGGCCGGCTTCCCGTGGGAGGTGCTGCACCCGAACAAGGTGGGAGTGCGGCTCACCGGCAGCCTGTCGGGCTGGACGGCGCCGAAGGACGTGATCCTCTGGGTGTGCGCGCAGCTCACCGTGACGGGCGGCACGAACCGTGTCGTGGAGTACTTCGGGCCGGGCGTCGCCTCGATCAGCGCCACCGGCAAGGGCACCATCACCAACATGGGCGCCGAGCTCGGAGCCACCACCTCGATCTTCCCGTTCGACGAGCGCATGGCCACCTACCTGAAGGCGACGGGTCGCGAACAGCTGGCCGACCTGGCCGGCGAGAACCTGGAGCTGCTGCGTGCCGACCCGGAGGTGGAGAGCGACCCGGAAGCGTATTTCGACGTAGTGCTCGAGCTCGATCTCTCGGAGCTCGAACCCCACATCGTGGGTCCCCACACGCCCGACCTGGCGCGGCCCTCCGCGCAGATGGGCGCCGACGCGAAGAGCGAGGGCTACCCCGTGAAGCTCTCCTCGGCGCTGATCGGGAGCTGCACCAACAGCTCGTACGAGGACCTTTCGCGCGCGGCCGACGTGGCGCGTCAGGCTGCGGCCCACGGCGCCAAGTCGAAGATGCCGCTCTGGTGCACGCCCGGCTCCGAGCAGATTCACAAGACCATCGCGCGCGACGGCCAGCTCGCGGATCTGGAGTCCATCGGCGCCACGGTGCTGGCCAATGCCTGCGGCCCGTGCATCGGCCAGTGGAAGCGCGACGACATCAAGAAGGGCGACAAGAACTCGATCATCAACTCGTTCAACCGAAACTTCCCGCGGCGCAACGACGGAAACCCGGAGACGCTCTCCTTCATCGCCAGCCCCGAGGTGGTGGTGGCCTACGCGCTGGCGGGGAGCCTCGACTTCGACCCGATCTCGGGCGAGATCGAGGCTGCGGACGGCACCCGCTTCCGGCTCGACCCGCCGGCCCCGGCGCCGGAGATTCCCGAGCAGGGGTTCGTCTTCTCCGACGAGGGCTACCACGCACCGCCGGCGGATCGGGGCGGCGTGGAGCTGGAGGTGGCGCCGGACAGCGAGCGGCTTCAGCTCCTGGAGCCCTTCCCCGCATGGGGGGACGTGGCGAAGCTCGAGCGCATGGCGCTGCTGTTCAAGGCGAAGGGCAAGTGCACCACAGATCACATCTCGCCGGCCGGTCCCTGGCTGCGCTACCGCGGCCACCTGGACAAGCTCAGCGACAACCTGCTGAACGGCGGCGTCAACGCCTTCAGCGGGACGACGGGCGAGACCCTCGACCAGATCACCGGCGAGCAGGGTCGCGTGCCCGACGTCGCGCGCCACTACAAGGCCGAGGGCAGGCACTGGGTGATCGTGGGCGACGAGAACTACGGCGAGGGCTCGAGCCGCGAGCACGCGGCCATGACCCCGCGCTTCCTGGGCGCGGCGGCCGTCATCGCGCGGGGCTTTG
This sequence comes from uncultured Desulfobacterales bacterium, assembly GCA_964194905.1. Classification (GTDB taxonomy): domain Bacteria; phylum Myxococcota_A; class UBA9160; order UBA9160; family JAFDET01; genus JAFDET01. The sequence continues at coordinate 41,962 of CAXMOD010000074.1, forward strand.
CGCGCATCCACGAGACCAACCTGAAGAAGCAGGGGGTGCTGGCGCTCGTGTTCGAGGACCCGGCGCTCTACGAGAAGGTCGCCGAGACCGACACGGTCTCGATCCTCGGTCTCGACGGCCTTGCGCCCGACGCCCCGCTCGAGGTGGTGTTCCACCACGCCGACGGCAGCGGGGACCGCGGCCCGGTGCGCCACAGCCTGAACGACGACCAGGTGGCCTGGTTCCGCGCAGGCAGCGCCATCAACGTCCTCCGCTCCGGTTGACTCTGGGAACGGGTCTGGGAGCGGGTCTGGAAACGGGGCCGGGGACGGGGCCGACTACTCGACGCCGTCCTGTTGGTCGAGTCGGGCCTTGATCCAGGCGCGCGAGCGCGGGTGCACGAGCGGCGCGGCCGCGAGTCCGAACAGTGCGATTCCGGCGATGAGCAGCGTGCGGTCGCCCTCGATGAGCGCGCTTCCGAAGTAGGCGTAGACCGCGGCGCGGACCAGCGCCCCGGCCGCCAGGGCCAGCAGGAAGGCCGGGACCGACATGGCCGTGAGCCCGGCACCCGCGTGGAAGGCGCCGATGGGCCCTACCGGCCAGCCTGTGCCTACCGCCACCACGGCGGCGCCCGCGCGTGAACCGGCCGCAGCGAACGCCCAGCGCATGCTCTCGGGCACGTTGGCGAGGACGCTCTCGCGGCCCACCCAGCGCGCCAGCGCGAACGCCGTCACGCCGGAGACCATCAGCCCCAGCGCTCCGTAGAGGGTCCCGGCGGTGGCGCCGAACACGAGACCGCCGGCGATCAGCATGAACTGGGACGGGACGAGCAGGAAGTAGCGGAAGCCCATCAGCCCGACGAAGGCCAGCGGGCCCCAGACGCCGTAGCCCCGCACCGCATCGCGGATCGATTCGGCGTTCCACTCGATCCCCAGCGAATCCCGGGCGACGGCGGCCATGGCGATGAGAGCGCCAAAAGCCGCCAGAACGGTCAGGCTGCGCCGCATCTGGGGATCCACGGCCTCCGAGCCTAGCGCTGCTGTGCCAGCGGGGCGCCGGAGGCGTTCCTCGGTCTGCGAACACGTTCTCATTGAGATGATTCCCGGAATGAAATCGATGGGTTGGTGAATCGGGTGGACGGAGTGCTTCGTGTCTGAGAGACTGTGGTCCGACCTCGGACCACAGTCTCCGACCACAGTTTCGAGAAGGAAATCGAAGCCCATGGAAGCAGCCGACCTCCAGCCCCTCCCCAGCGTTCGCCGCCCCGACGAGGTCTTCGAGCGGCTGCGCTCGCGGATCCTGTCGGGGGCTTTCCAGACGGGGGAGCGCCTTCCCACCGAGCGCGAACTCTCGGCGGCGCTGGGCGTGAACCGCTCGTCGGTGCGCGAAGCCCTGAAGCACCTCGAATTCCTCGAGCTGGTCGAAGTGGTGCACGGCCAGGGTGCGTTCGTGCGCGACCCGAGCGAATCCTCGGCACTCCAGCTCGTGGAGACGCTGCTGCGCGACCCGGGCACCGTGACCCCGCACCTGATGCGCCAGATCCTGGAGTTCCGGCGCCACATCACGCTGCACGTGGTGGACCTCTCGGCGCGCAACCGCCGCGAGGAGCACCTGGTCCGGGCGCGGGAGCTCCTCACGCGCGAGTCCCAGGCCGGCGCCGACCCGGCCGCCGCGCTGGAGCTCGACATCGCGATGAACGCGCTGCTCGGCGAGGCCTCCGGAAATCTCCTCTACCAGATCGTGGCCAACCTCTTCACCAAGCTGCTGCGCCGGCTGGGGCCCATCTACTACAACGAGACTCGCGACCACTCGCGCTCCCACGAGAACCACCGCGAGCTGCTCGGCGCCCTCGAAGCCGGCGACCCCGAGGAGGCTCGGCGCATCGTGCGCGTGATGCTCGACTACAGCGAGGCGAAGATCCTCGCGGCCATCGACGAGCTCGACGCCCAGGGCGCGATCGGCCCCGGATCCGTCTCGTGAGCTGGTCGCTCGCGGAGCGCAGCGCGGACCTGCGCAGCGCGGCCCACGAGGGTGTAGACCTGCTGGTGGTGGGCGGCGGCATCAGCGGCGCCGCGGTGGCGCGCGACGCGGCCTCGCGTGGGCTCTCGGTCCTCGTCGTGGAACGCGACGACTTCGCTTCCGGCACGTCCAGCCGCTCCTCCAAGCTCATCCACGGGGGCCTGCGCTACATCGGCGAGGGCCAGCTCGCGGTTACGCGCGAGTCCTGCCGCGAGCGCGACCTGCTCGTGCGCCAGAACCCGAACCTGGTGCGCACGCTGCCCTTCCTATTCCCGTCCTGGAAGGACAGCAAGCTCCCGCTGTGGCAGGTGCGCGCGGCCCTGTCGGTGTACGCCGGCCTCGCAGGCTTTCGCAGGAGCGCGCGCTTCCGAATGACCGGCGCCGACGGTGTGCGCGCCTTCTGCCCGGACCTGCGCCGCGACGGGCTGCGCGGCGCGGGCGTCTACCACGACGCACAGGTGGACGACGCGCGCCTGGTGTTGGAAGTGCTGAAGGGTGCACGGCGCCTGGGCGCCGGAGCCGCGAACCACGCCGAGGTGATCGCCTTCGAGCGCGACTCCGCGGGCCGCCTGTGCGCGGCCCGCGTGCGCGATCGGCTGGCCGACGAGGTGCTGACGGTTCGTGCCCACGCCGTGGTGAATGCGGCTGGGCCGGGCATCGAGCGTGTGCGCGGCCTCGACCGTCCGACCGAGAGCGGCTCGCTGCGCCCCGCCAAGGGCGTGCATCTGGTGATTCCGCGGCGGCGCATCCCTTCGAAGGGAGCCGTCACCTTCGATTCGCAAGACGGGCGACACCTCTTCCTCGTCCCCTGGGACGATGTCGCAATCCTCGGCACGACCGATACCTGGAGCGACGAGATCGACGAGCCCGTCGTCACCATCGACGAGGTGCACTACCTGCTGGCCGCCGCCAACGCGGCCTTCCCCGACGTAGGGCTCACCACCAACGACCTGCGCTCGGTCTTCGCGGGGGTGCGCGCGTTGGTGGCGCCCGCCGCCGGCGAGGGCCCTTCCACCAAGGTGTCGCGCGAGTCCCACGTGTGGGACGAACCGTCGGGGCTCGTTTCGGCGGCCGGAGGAAAGCTCACCACCCACCGCGCCACAGCCCAGGGCATCGTGGATCGCGCCCTCCACCACCTGCCGGCCGAGCGCCGCCGGGCGGCGGGCAAGAGCCGCACGGCCGAGCTGCCCCTGCGCCCGGACGACTTCGACCGCGCCGAGCTGAAGGCCCGGCTCGGCGAGCGCTTCGGCGTGGACACCGATCGCGCCAAGTATCTCGTGCGGACCTGGGGCGCCGCGGCGGAGACGCTCTTCGAGGAGGCGCCGCCGGAGCTGCACGCGCCCATCGGAAGCACCCGCTTCACGCTGGCCGAGATCCCCTGGTCGCTGCGTCACGAGAGCGCTGCCGGACTCTGCGATCTTCTGGAACACCGCATGCGTCTGGCAATCTTCGCAGACGGCCAGGGGCTCGCGGAGCTCGACGCCATTGCGAAGGTGGCCGGCGAGGCCCTCGGCTGGGATGCCGAGCGGCGCCACGCCGAGTGCGCCGCCTACCGCGACGCGGTGAGGACGCGCTACCAGATCCGCCCCGCCGAGCCGGTCGCCTCCGCCGCCGCCTGAGTTAGCCTCCGCGCCATGCCGGCGCAGATGCTTCTCGTCGTGAACCCGGCCAGCAAGAGTGGCCTGCTGGGCCGTCGCTGGCCCAAGCTCGAGAAGAAGCTGCGCGCGGTGCTGGGCGACTTCGAGGTGGAGCAGACGCGCGGGCCGCGCGACGCCGTGCGCATCGCGCGCGAAGCGGTGCGCGCGGGCGTGGAAACGGTGGTCGCAGTGGGCGGCGACGGTACCGCGAGTGAGGTGGTGAACGGAATCCTGGGCGCCGAGCTGGGCGCCGTGGCGCGCGTGGGTCTGATCCCGTTCGGCACTGGAGGTGACCTGGCGCGCGGCCTCCGCATCCCACGCGACCTCGACGGGGCCGTCGCGGCGATTGCCTCGGGCAAGACACGACGCATCGACGCCGGGCGCGCGCGCCTTCAGGGGCAAGACGGACGCGAGGTCACCACGTACTTCGTGAACGTGGCGAGTATCGGTATCTCGGGGCTCGTGACGCAGCTCGTGAACGCCGCGCCCAAGACCCTCGGCGGACGCGTTTCGTTCCTGGTGGGGTCGCTGCGCGGTATCGCGCGTTGGAAGAGCCGCCCGGTCGTGCTGCGGCTCGACGGGAAGCTCGTGCACGAGGGGACGCTCTCGCTGGCGGCGGTCGCCAACGGCCAGTGGTTCGGCGGCGGCATGAAGGTGGCGCCGGACGCGCGCTTCGACGACGGGCTCATGGACGTGGTCTTCGCCGCCGGCCTGGGCAAGGTGCGCCTCGTGCGCATGCTCCCCACCCTCTACGACGGCTCCCACGTGACCCGCTCGGACGTGCAGTCGCTGCGGGGCGCGCGGCTGGAGGCCGAGGCGGAGCCCGGAGAGGTCTGGATGGAACTCGACGGCGAGCCGCTCGGGACGCTCCCCGCCAGCATCGAGGTGCTGCCGGCTGCGCTCACGTGGCTCGGAGCTGCGGACTCGTCGTGACGAGCGTCGCGGTCTGCGCCGAGATCCGCGCCGCCTGCGCGGCCGTGGCCGCGGGGGCGAAATGGGTGAGCATCGACGAGGCCGCGCTCGCCGCCCTTGCCGAGAGCCTGCAGGACGCGCCGCTCCACCCTACCGACGCAGACCCGGCCCGCCGCCTCCAGGGATCCGCGGACGACACCGTCGCCTTCGTGCTCACGCTCGACGCGGTGAACTTCGGTTCCGGGTGGTTCCCGCATCTCGCCAAACGCGCGGGGTGCTCGGGTTACTTCACCGTGGCACTCTCGTTGGAGAAGCGCTTCGCGACCGAGGGACCGTGGAGCGCGCGGGAGCTCGCAGCACTCACAGCGGCCGACGTGACCGCGGTCTTCGGGCAGAATCCCGCGAACTCCGAGATCGCCGGCTTGATGGAGCACTTCGCCACGGCCTGGAACGAGCTGGGCGCCTTCCTGCGGGCCGGCTGGGACGGTCGCTTCGCCGGGCCGGTGGAGGAGGCCGCGGGCTCCGCCCAGGCACTGGTCGCGGTACTGGCCCGCATGCCGATGTGGCGCGACGTGGCCCGCTGGCGCGGCCGCTCGGTTCCGTTCTACAAGCGCGCGCAGATCACGGCGTCGGACCTGGCGCTCGCCTTCGACGGGCGCGGCTTGGGGCACTTCTCCGACCTGGACCAGCTCACGATCTTCGCAGACAACCTGGTGCCCCACGTGCTTCGCTGCGAAGCAGCCCTCGTGTACGATGCGGATCTCGCCGCGCGCATCGAGGAGGGGACGCTCCTCGATGCGGGCTCCGAGGAGGAGGTGGAGATCCGGGCCTGCGGTGTCGATGCGGTGGAACGGCTGGTGGCGCTGCTGCGCGCGCGCGGCGTGGTCACCACTGCGCAAACCCTCGACCACGTGCTCTGGGATCGCGGCCAGCAGCCCGCCTACAAAGCGCGCCCGCGCCACCGCGCGCGGTCGGTGTTCTATTGAAGGTGAACGGCGCGCTCCTCACGATGGTGGCGGTGCTCGGCGTACTGATGGTGGTGGCCTGGGTGCGTGGCGGCGAAGCGCTCGTGCGCGAGGGCATGGGCAAGGGTGCCGGACTCCTGATCGAGTTCGCCCTGCTGCTGCTCGTGTCGTTCCTGGCGGCCGGCCTGGCCACGGTGCTGGTCCCGGCCGAGTGGATCCAAGCGACCCTCGGCACCGACTCCGGCGTGCGCGGCATCGCGATCGCCGCCGGCGTCGGCGTGGTGACACCCGCCGGCCCCTTCGTGGCGATGCCCCTCGCCGCAGTGATGCTGCGCTCCGGCGCGGCCGTCGGTCCGGTGGTGGCCTTCCTCACCGCGTGGTCGCTCCTCGCGGTGCACCGGCTCATCGCCTGGGAGATCCCCATCGTCGGCGTCCGCGTGGCGCTGCTGCGCTACTCGATCTCGTTCTTCGTACCCATTCTCGTGGGCCTGCTGGCCAAGGCGCTGATGGACCTCTCCGACCGCTACCGCTGACGCACATGTCGGGCTAGCGGACCGCGACAGGGCAGCGGCCGCCGCGCAACCCGGCGAGCGCGGAGGCGATGGCGGCGACGTCGGCAGGATCGACCCGCGCTGTGCGCACCGCATCCACGGCGGCGGAGCGGGTGGCGTCGCAGCCGAGCTCCGCGGGTAGCATCACCACGAGCCGCGCGATCTTTTCGCCAATGCGCAAGAGCGCCGGGCGCAGGTCGCGGTCCAGATCCCAGATGGCGCCCGCGAAGAGCCCCGGAGCCACGCGCACCGTGCGCTGTACGGCTTTGGCCGCCTCGATCTGGGCGCGCGCGAAAGCGCGAACCGCCTCCGGTTCGGGGGGCGCGACGCCCGACGCGGCAGCCGCCGCGGCGACGGCCACGACGGTGGCGTCGAGCACGCGCGCTTCGCGCTCGGGCACCTCGATCGGGAGCCCGCGCGCGCGCTTCGTCTCTGCCACCAGCTCCATCAGCGAGAGCCGTTCGTCCACGGCCGCGAGGAGCGCTGCCAGGGGTTCGGCGGTGGCGCCCTCGGGCAGCCCGTGCGCAGAGCGCCAGCGCGCCAGGCTGCCGTCGGCCTCCCTCGCGAGGAGGAAGCGGTCCAGTGCCGCCGCCAGGTCCGGCCGGTCGGACCGCACCAGCCAGGCCTTGCGGTCGCGGGTGAAGGGACCGAGCGTGCGCAGGCGCAGGCCGCGGCTCCAGTGGGGAGCCTCCACGGTGTCGGTGATGGCCGCATCGGCGCGCCCCTCGAGAAGCGCCGTGCGTACCGCGGCGTTCGGTGTGAGGGCCCGGATGCTCGCGCGGGGGAAGCGCGCGCGCGCCACCCGCTCCAGGTGCCCGCCCTGGTTGACGGCGATGCGCACCGTCGCGGCGTCGAGTTCGTCGAGCCGGCGCCACGAGGCCGCCTCGTGGACGAGGGCCACCGCCCCGGTCTCCACCAGGGGTACGCTGGTGCGGGCCGCCACCGAGCGCTCGGGGCGCACGGTGATCCCGCTCGCCGCTGCCTCGAACTCGCCAGCGACGAGGTCCTCCAGCAGACCGGGCCAGCGGAACGGCACCCAGAGGATCTCGCGGCCCCGCTCGGCGGCGAAGGCGCTCGCCACGCTCGGGGCGAAGCCCTCGGTGCCGTCCGGGCCCGCCAGGCTGAACGGAGCGTAGTCTCCGCTGGTGCCCAGCCTGAGCTCCCCGTCGGCGGGCTCCTGGGCGGCTGCGGGCCCCGTCGAGGCCAGCAGCAGGGCCAGCGCGGCGGCCAAAAGCCCCACTATCCCGGTAGGTTGTAGGTTGAAGACCGGAATCCGCCTGCTATACTGCGCGGCTCGCTGGCCCCCACGCGCGGGGCCGCGTTTCCTTCCCCGAGGGCCACCACCATGCTCACTCTCGACGAGCTCGAACCGGGCCTGGCCGTCACCCACAAGAACACGGGCTTCCGTTACAAGCTGGGCGACGTTGGGGACGACGAGGTGCTGCTCACCCCGGACGACGGAAACCTGCAGGACCTGCTGGTTCCGATCGACCTCTTCCGGGCCGAGTTCGTGGCCAGCGATCGCTACAGCGCCCGCCGGGGTCGCGGTGGGGGCCGCCGGCGCAGCCCCCAGGCCGCGCCGACCGGGCCCAAGGTGCGCGGGCGCATCAAGAAGATGGTGCGAGACCGCGGCTTCGGGTTCATCCGCGGCGACGACGGCAAGGAGGTCTTCTTCCACCGTTCCGGTCTCGGCGGCGCCGACTACGACGCTCTCGGCGAGGGCGACGTGGTCGAGTACAACGTGCAGGAGAGCCCGCGCGGGCCGCGTGCCGAGAACGTCCGCGGCGTGACGGACGTCGCCACCGCCTAGTCCGAACCCTGGTAGCGGTGCACGATCGGCAGGCGCCGCCCCGACCCGAACGCCTTCGGTGACACGCGCAGTACCAGCGGCGCCTGGCGGCGCTTGTACTCGTTGCGGTGCAGCCGTGACACGATCTGACGCACCACCTCGGGCGGTGCACCCTCGGGCGGGCGGATGTGCGCGGCGTCGAGACTCCCCTCGATGGCTTGCTCCAGCACCGCATCGAGGATCGGGTAGGGCGGCAGGTCGTCCGTGTCCTTCTGGTCCGGCGCCAGCTCCGCCGAAGGTGGCTTGTCGATGGCGCTTTCGGGAATGCGTTCGCCGGCTCGGTTGGCGTGGCGCGCGAGCGCGTACACGTCGCGCTTGTATACGTCGCCCAGCACCGCTACGCCGCCGACCGTGTCGCCGTACAGTGTGCAGTAACCCACCGAGAGCTCGCTCTTGTTGCCGGTGGCCAGCACCAGGCGTCCCTCGGCGTTGGAGACCGCCATCAGGATGGCGCCGCGGATGCGCGACTGGATGTTCTGCTGGGTGAGGCCGTAGTCGTCCTTTTTCCCGAAGAGCGCGGCGAACGCACCGCGGTACGCCTCGTAGATGGGCTGGATGTCCACGGTGCGCGATTCGATGCCGAGCCTGCCGGCCAGCGCTTCGGCGTCGCGAACGCTGTGGTCCGACGAGAACGGGCCGGGCATCAGCACGCCGAGCACCCGGTCGGGGCCCAGGGCCTCCACCGCGAGGTGCGCGGTGACCGCCGAGTCGATGCCCCCGGACAGCCCGATCACGGCGCCCGGCGGGAGCCCCTGCTTGCGGAAGTAGTCGCGGATGCCCAGCACGAGCCCGGCTTCGAGCTGGGCGACCAGCGGCGGGTCCTCCACCTCGTCGGCGCCGCAGTCGAGGCCCGGCGCGTCGAGATCTACGACCTCGAGCGCAGACTCGAACAGCGGAAGTGCTGCCAGCACGCGCCCACGTGCGTCCACCGCGAACGACGCGCCGTCGAAGATCAGCTCGTCGTTGCCGCCCACCTGATTGCAGAACACGATCGGCACGCCGTGGCGCTGCGCCAGTGCAGCGACCATGCGCCGGCGTTCCGCGGACTTGCCCGCGTGGAAGGGCGACGCGGAGAGGTTCAGCACCGCCTGCGCGCCCGCGGCGGCCAGGTCGGCGGTGGGGTCGACGCCGTACGGGATTTCGTCGCTCCAGGCGTCCTCGCAGATCGTGAGGCCGAGCCGGGTGTCCCCCCAGGCCACCGGCTCGCGCGCCGTCGCGGGCGCGAAGTAGCGGTTCTCGTCGAAGACGTCGTAGGCGGGGAGCAGGCTCTTGGCGCGCTCGGCTACGCACGCGCCGTCGGCGAGCAGCACGGCCGCGTTGCGCCAGTGCTTGTGTCCGCGCTCGGCGGGAAGCACGGCTCCCACAGCAATGGCAATCCTGCGGCTGGCGGCGGCCAGGGTTTCGAGCTCCGCCAGCTGGTCGCGCACGAAGCCCTCGCGCTCCAGAAGGTCCATCGGCGGGTATCCCGTGAGTGCGAGCTCCGAGGCCAGCAGCAGGTCTGCGCCCGCCGCCGCGGCCTTCGTGGCGGCCTCCTCCACCAGGCGCCGGTTGCCCGCCAGGTCGCCCACCGTCGGGTTGAGCTGGGCGATGGCCACGCGCATGGGAGTCAGGCCAGCTCTTCGCGCGTGTCCGTGCGCGTGTAGACGAGGCCGACGTCCGCGGTGAGGGCGGGCTTGGCGGAGCCCTCCACCTCGATCGCGAGCTTGATCACGGCGCGGAGGGCGCCACCGGGCATCTCGCGGGCGCGGCTGATCTCGCAGCGCAGGCGCACGCGCGAGCCCGCCGGCACCGGTGCGGAGAGCTTCAATCGGCTGAGGCCCGTGTTCAGGATCGTGGAGCTCCCCTCGACCCGCAGAATCTGGGTGAGCAGGGTCGGTGCGAGTGCGAGCGTCAGATAGCCGTGGGCAACCGGTCCGCCGAAGGGCGACTCGCGCCGCGCCCGCTCCGGGTCCGTGTGGATCCACTGGTGGTCGTCGGTGGCGTCGGCGAACAGGTTGATCCGCTCCTGGGTCACCTCGACCCAGTCGGAGGGACCCAGGGGCTTGCCGAGAAAGTCCTTGACGGCCTCGATACCCGGGATGACGGTGGGGACGGCCACGGGCGGATGGTAGGAAGCCGGCTAGGCGCGTTCCACCCCGACGAGTTCGAACCAGCGCCGGGTTTCGGTTTGTCGTCGCACCACCGCAGCGCGCTCGAAGCGCAGTGGGAAGCGGCCGCCGCGTCGCGTGACCAGATAGCCCTGGTCGCTTTCCACGACGTCGGACACGTCGTCCACGGTCTCGACGCCGGACTCGGTCCACGCAGTGAAGCGCACGCGACTGCGGGGCTTCACCTCCAGCGCGAAGTCGCGGCCCAGCGCGCGTTCGAGCAGGCCCAGCGCCTCTTCCACCCGGCCCGCCAGCGCGAAGGACTCGCGCGGCGCGGCGATGCGCGCGGCGCGCAGGATGCGCAGCACCTTGCCGATGCCCTGCACCACGGGCACGGTGAGCTCGGGTCCCAGCTGGGCAAAATCGTCGATGCGGTCCGCCCCGAAACGCGGGCTCGCCACGCGGAAGCCGAGCTCCACCCCCAACCGCTCATCCTCGGCCACCGGCGCCACGTGATCGAAGCGGGCCACGACGCGGCGCGGAGGGGGCATCGTGTGAGTATAATGGGCCCTTCTCGTCAGGGTAGGAGGGCTTCCGCCCATGTCCACGCGCAACGTCGTTCTCGTGTGTCTGGCAGTCGCAGTCGGCGTCGGCTTCCTGTTCAGCGGACCGCTCCTCTACTACTCGTTCGTGGGCCTCGATCCGAGCGGCTTCCCGATGGGCCAGGCGATCCAGTCCGCCTCCAACGAGGTGATGAGCTGGTTCGGCCGCGGTCCCTTCCCGAACGCCGTATCCGGTCTGGTGCTCGGGCTCGGCGTGCTGCTCGTGCTGGCAGACGCCTCCTTCATGGCCGTGTGGCTGGCGGCGCGGCGCAAGACCGATCCTGCGCGACGCAGCTTCCTCACCGGCGCCGCGGCTGGCGCTGGCGCCGGCTTCGGGGCGCTGCTGCTGGGCCTGGCCGGTGCCTTCGGACGCGCCACCACCGGCGCCGCCATGGGCGGCAAGGGCTGGGCCACGGTTACGGGTCCCGCGCTTCGCCCCGAAGTGCCGATGACCCACCCCGAATGGAAGGACGCCTGGAAGGGCGCCACGGTGCAGCGCTACCGGCGCCTGGGCCGCACGGAGGCCAGCGTCTCCGACATCTGCGTCGGTGCCGGACCCATCTCGGGAGACAAGGGTGAGCGCATCGTGCGCGAGGCGATCGAGCGCGGCGTCACCTACATCGACACGGCGCCGGACTACTCCGCCAACGGCAGCGAAGAGGCCATCGGCAAGGCCATCTCCGGCCGCCGTGACGATCTCTTCCTGGCCACGAAGTTCTGCACCCACGTCGGCCACCTGCCCGCGGGCACGCCGGTGCGCGACTACATGGCGGCCGTGGAGTCGAGCCTGCAGCGCCTGGGCACCGACCGCGTGGATCTGGTGCACATCCACTCGTGCGACTCGGTAGAGCGGCTGATGGATCCCAACGTCCACGAGGCCTTCGATCGCCTGAAGGATCAGGGCAAGGCGCGCTTCCTCGGCTTCTCCAGCCACACGCCGCGTCTCGAGGAGGTCGCGAACGCGGCCGTCGACTCGGGTCGTTTCGACGTGATGATGCTCGCCTACCACTACGGTGCCTGGCCGCAGCTCGGCGACATCATCGCCCGCGCCCACAGCGAGCAGGACATGGGCGTGGTGGCGATGAAGACGCTGAAGGGCGCCAAGCATCGGGGGTTGGAGGACTTCCAGGCGTACGCCGACGCCTACAGCCAGGCGGCCTTCAAGTGGGTTCTCTCGCGCGACGACGTCTCGTGCCTGGTGGTCTCGTTCCGCGAGTACCAGCACGTGGACGAGTACCTGCACGCGTCGGGCAAGTCGTTCAAGCAGCAGGACCTGGCAGTGCTGCGTGAGTACGACCGGCGCATCGCGGGCACGTACTGCGCGCCTCACTGCGGCGCCTGCCTCGACGCGTGTCCGGAGCAGCTGCCCATCAACGACGTGCTTCGCTACCGGATGTACTCCGAGGACTACGGCTTCGAGAAGGAGGGCATGCAGCGCTACGCGGCCCTCGGCAAGAACGCCTCGGTTTGCGCCACATGCAGCGCGCCTTGCACCGGAAGCTGCCCGCTGAGCCTGCCGATCCAGGAGCGCATGACGGGCGCCCACCGGATCCTCTCGCTGGTCTAGGAGCCGCCATGCTTCGCTTGCTCGCCCTGTCCATCGCGCTCTTGCTGGCGGCGCCGGCCGTCGCCGGGCCGTGGGACGTTCCGCCGGAGGGTTCGTGCGCTCCCGCCGGCGGGTTGCTCGGCTGGCCGTTGGGTGAGGACGCACCGCCGGTGCCGTTCGTGCCCGGCGACGTGATCGACCACGAGAAGGCGGCGCTTCTCAAGAACTACCTGCCCACGGAGATCTGGAACCACCGCGACAAGTTCTTCTACGAGGGCATGCGTCTCGAGATCGGCGCCTGTTTCCGCGACTACTCGGCGCCTGCCTTCTACCGGGAAGCCACCGAGAAGTTCCGCGGCCAGCCGCAGGTGACCGAGGGCGGAGGCCTCGAGAACTACACGGCCGGTCGTCCCTTCCCGCTCGACGCACTGTCGCCCGACGACCCCCAGGCCGGCCACAAGTGGGCCTACGACATCGAGTTCCGCTACCAGGCGGCGGGCTTCGGCGGGCCGTTCCGCATCATGGACATGGTGGGGCGCACCCACCGCGGCGAGCCGTTCGAAGGCGAGATCTTCAAGTGGCAGCTCGCCTTCCGCGCCGACCAGGCCGAGAAGGACTTCAAGGCCAAGGGCGCCAAGAACTACCACTGGGTTGCCGGCGGTCTGTTCTTCATGCCCTTTGCGGCGCGCGAGTTCGCGTGGCGCCAGTATCGCGACGTCGAGATGCTGGTGAACGAAAAGCGCACCGACGAGCTGCAGGCCTACCTGCCGGACATGCGGCGCGTGCGACGCCTCTCCGCGGTCGGCTCCGAGGGGCTGTTCCTTCCGGCCTTCAGCGTGGGGGTGGCGCCGGCCACGACCCTCGCCTTCGTCGGCGGCGGCTCGTCGGCGGCGGGGGCGGCGGGCGGCATGGCTGCGGGCGCGATGGCCGGTGGAGGGGTGGGCGCCCTCGGCGCCGTCGGTGGGGTGGCCGACGCGATCAAACCGAAGCGCAACGGGTTCGAAGGCCTCGAGCTGCGTCCCATGCTCTACACCTACAAGGTGCTGGGCCTCCAGGACGTGATCACTCCCATCAACGCGAAGGAACCCTCGTATCCGGAGGCCAAGGATCGCGGCTTCGGAAGCTGGGGTCTCTCGTTCGCGAGCGACCGCTGGGACCTGCGTCGGGCGGTGGTGCTGGAGGCCACGACCAAGAAGGTGGAGAGCGACTCCGACGCGGCGCGCATCTTCCACTACGTGGACGTGCAGACCGCCCAGCCGCTCTTCTACGTGTCCTGGGACCGGCGCGGCGAACTCATCGACGTGGGGATGTACGTGGGGCGCTGGAGCGAGGACCGCGAGAGCTACGGGCCGTGGCCGGACGATCCCGAGCGGCCGGTGCGCGTGATCGACTCCGTGGGTGCCACCTTCGCCAACGTGCGCGAAGACGGGGGGTGGCGTCGCGAGAACTGGACCGTGGTCTCCACACCGCCGAACGACAAGGAGCTGCGCCGGACGACCTCGGTGGGGCAGCTCACCAAGCGGCGCTAGGACTCCAGCGTCTTCGTGAAGGCGCGCACCAGAACCTTCCGGACCGTGGCGCGGTCGGTGCCGCCGTAGGCCTTGCGGAACGCCTTGAGCGGGATGATGCCCTTGGCCATCGAGCGGTGGCCGCCGCCCACGCCCAGACCTTCGACTACTGCGCGGACCACCTCTCCGGCGGCGCGCACGTAGCCGACGTTGCGCACCGAGAAGACCAGGTCCGAGTTCACGCTGCCGACGGCGATGGACCACTCGGCGCCTTCGGCCTGGAGCCCCAGGTCCGCTACCTGAGGGATCACGTCCTCCCGCACGCGGCCCAGCACCAGCAGGTGGATGCCCTTGTCGACACTGGTGTGCGAGAGCGCGCGGCCGAGCGCCTTGAGTCCGTCGAGGGGCAGCGCGGGCCGCTCGATGCGCCGTAACAGCGCGGGACTGTGCCATTGGTGCAGATACGCGAACGCGTTGATGTCGTGGCGGCTGGTCTCGCGGCCCAGGAGCTGGGTGTCGCTCTTGACCCCGTAGATGAGGGCGGTCGCCAGCTTGGGGCGGATGTCGAGCTGCGCGGCCCGCACGTAGCCGGTGATGATGGTGGCCGTTGCGCCGTAGGACGGGCGGATGTCCCGAATCACGGTGTCGTAGCCCGAGCGCTCCGGGTGGTGATCGATCACCACGTCCACGGAGCGCACACGCGCGGGCATTTCCTCGCCGAACACGCTGGGCTGGACGTCCACCAGGGCGAGCCCGTCGAACTCGTCCAGGTCGTCGGCGGATACGGTGCGCACCTCGAGCCCCAGCGCGGCCACCATCGCCAGGTTCTCCGGCCGCTTCACCTCGCCGAAGGAGATGAGCGGACAGGTGGAGCTCTTGCGTCCGAGCAGCGCGCGCAGTGCGAAGCCCGAGGCGATGCCGTCCGGGTCCGGGTCGGGCTGGAGGAGGATGCCCACCTTGCTGCGTGACTCGAGCAGCGCGCGGGTGTCCTCGAGGCGGCGCAGGTCCCACAAGCGGTCGAACTCCTCGTCCACGTCGTCGCGGATGAGCGAGCGCAGCGGAGATTGGCGCAAGCACGGATGGTCGGGCAGATCCTCCGGCACGAGTCGGTCCGACAGCACCAGGATGGGCGAGTTGGGCGCCGCACCATCGATGGCCGCCACCGCGGAGCGCCCGAAGGGGCCGTCCTCGGTCACCAGCGCGAAGCCGTCCCCGTCCTTGGGGTCCAGCTTCGCGACGGCATCGGCGGACAGGCCGCCCGGGAGCACGCGGAATCCGGGAGGACGCGAGCGGGATTCGCCTTCGCGGGGAACCCAAGTGAGTTCCTCGTCCTCTGCGGCGCCGATCAGCCCCCAGAGGCGGGCCAGCTCTGCGCCGTCGCACAGGATGATGCGCCTGGCCAAGAAGCCCCCCGAAAGAGCAATCGCGGGTCGCCTCCCCGGAGCGGGGGGCTCGGTCTCGCGAAGCGGCAGAGTCTAGCGGATGGACAGGAGCCCGAGTTGAGTCGATGTCCCCGAGGGGGCCTGGAACGGGCGGAAACGGCCGGAGCGGCCCGCAGAGGCTACGGTCCCGCCGTGCAACCGGTTTTCGTGGGCGACGTGCAGGGCTGTGGGGACGAGCTGGAACTCCTGCTGGAGCGTGTCGCCGCGGCTTGCGGGGAGCGTGACTTTCGGATCTGGCAGGTGGGCGACCTGGTGAACCGAGGCCCCCACAACCTCGCGGTGCTCGAGCGGGTGCGGGGGCTCCATCAGCAGGGCCGCGCCCGGATCGTGCTGGGCAACCACGACGTCACGCTGATCCGGGTGCACCTCGGACTGCGCCAGGCGGGGCCGCGCGACACCTTCGGCGACGTGCTGGCGAGCGCCGACGCCGACGACTGGATCGGCTGGTTGCGCGGCCTGCCCATGGTCGAAACGGGGCATCTGGGCGACACGCCCTTCGCGATGGTGCACGCGTCGGTGGCGCCGGAGTGGACGTTCGACGAGCTGGAGTCGCGCGCGAGCCGAGTGGAGGCGCGCCTCGGCGCCGAAGATCTCGACGCTGTGTGCGCTTTCCTGGAAGGCGACGACGCGGAGCGCGATGACCTCGAGCGCATGCTCCACGGCCGCAGCGTATCCCCGGATGGAAGCTGGAGTAGCGACGAGCCGCGACGCCCGCGGGATGCGTGGCACGCTGCGTTTGCCGCACGGGGCTACGGCTACGGTGTGGTCTACGGGCACTGGGCGATGCAGGGGCTGCACGAGGCGCAGTACCTGCGGGGGCTCGATACGGGTTGCGTGCACCACGGGCGCGGACACAACGGCTTTCTGACCGCGTGGTTACCCGACGTAACGGCGAACGAACCGTTCGGGGTTCCCGATTCTGGAACGCTCGTCCAGGTGAAGGCGCACGCGGCGCACTACAAGCTTCTCCTCGAGAAGATCGATTCTTCCACTGGATCCCCTTGATTCCTGCGAGGGGCGGTATAGGTTGGAGGAGTCGCCCGAAGCCGCGGTGCGAGGAGAACGAGGTCTCGCTCCCGTCGGCTGCAAAAGCACCGTCGGCAGCGGACGACGCGTTCGTTGATGGGAGTGAGCGTCACCCGCAGAAGAAGGCGTGCTCGAGAAAGGGGCACCACTTCAGAAGCGGGAATGGTGCGGGGACAGCTTCCCGACCCCGGGAGCTTCCAACCATCCGCGGAGCCAAGGGGTGCGCCTCCGTCTGTCGCCGGCGGGAGGGCCCGAGCCTTTATCCCTTACCGGTCCGTCGATCGTGGCAGCGGGACACGCCTCCGGTGGCGCGAAAGCGGCACCACTTCGCGCAATGAGAAACGTCTCGACGGCGGATTGGGAAGCACCCCGCAACCTCGGTTCCTAGCGCGAACGCCCCAGCGCGCGCGCGGCCGACGCCCGCAGCTCTTCGGTCGCGCCTTGGGCTGCGATGCGCTCCAACTCGGCACGCACCGCCGGCCCGCGGGCCGAGAGCGTCGCCGCCGGGAGCGCTGCCGCCACCACCTCCGGGTCGGTCGAGCGCAGCGTCGCGACCAACGCCGGCGTGAGGCCCTCCGCCCTCTGCATGACGGCGAGCGCCAGGCCGAGCTGTACGACGCCGGGATCGACGCCCGGCGCCCCGATTCCCGCGAGAAGCGTCGCAGTGCCGGCGGGGTTCTGGCAGGCGATGTTCACCGACGCGCGCCGCACGGCCGGCAGGCGCGCGGGGTCGAGCGCGATGCGCGCGCGCTCGCGCGCGAGGTCCGCCGTCACGGGTAGCGCTTGGGACCGGTCCCCCAGCGCCTGGATCGCGGCGCCTCGCAGCTCCTCGTCGGGGCCGTCGATCCAGGCGAGGTAGACGTCGCGCTGCGCCTCCCCACCCTCGCTGGCGAGCAGCTCGCCGAGCGCCGCCCGCCAGCGCTGCTCCTGCTCGGCGGAGGCGAGCTTGAGGATCTCGCGGGGCTCGTCCACCACCACGTAGGGCGTGCGCGCGCCGCGCAGCAGCAAGAGTGCGCGCTCGCCGGGCGCCAGGCCGAAGGGCCGCGATGGGGCGCGCTTCAGTCGGAAGCGGTCGCCTGGCTCGCCGCGCAGCGCGAAGGCGTCCACCACGTCGATGCGGCCCGTCTCCACGCGCTCGACCGTGCCCAGCGCCACCACGTCCGCCTCGGCGAGACGCGCATGCAGAGGCCGCAGGGCCTTGGGCATGCCGTGCTGGGCCGAGGCCGCCGATGCCCACAGCAGGAGCAGCACCACACAGGCATCGCGCAGACGGTTCACGGCGGGCATCATAGCCGCGTGCCGCGTCTCCGCTCGACCGCCGTCGTTCCGATTCTGCTGGTCCTCGGCTGTGCGCTGAACCCGGTCACCCGCACGCCGGAGGTGGTCTTTACCACCCGTGACCAGGAGGTGGAGATCGGCCGCCAGGCGGCGCGTGAGGTGGAGCGCACCATGGGCACCGTGCGCGACGAGGCGATCGTCGGGTACGTGGCCGAGGTCGGCGCGCGCCTCGCCGCACGCTCGCCGCGCCAGGACGTGGAGTACCACTTCGCGGTGGCCGACATGGAGGAGCCGAATGCTTTCGCGCTGCCCGGCGGTTTCGTCTTCGTCTCCTGGGGCATGCTCGCGCTCGCCGAGAGCGAGGACGAGCTGGCCGGCGTGATGGGTCACGAGATCGTTCACGTGGCTGCGCGCCACGCGGTGCAGCGTGAGTCCGCGGCGCTGCCGGTGGGGGTGCTCTCGGCGCTGGGCTCGCTGGCGGGGGGGCTGGTCGGCGGTGCCCAGCTGGCGCAGCTAGTCGGCGGCATTCCCGAGCTGGCGGGCGGTCTCTTGCTGGCGAGCTACGGGCGCGACCAGGAGCGCGAGGCGGATCGCGTGGGCCAGACCCTCGTGGCCGAGGCGGGTTGGGACCCCGCCGCGCTCGCCGACGTGCTGGAGCGCATGGAGGATGTGGTGGCTCTGGAGGCCGGTGAGGAGCGCCAACCGAGCTGGTTCGATTCGCACCCCTCCACCCCCGAGCGAGTGGAGTCGGCGCGTGAGCGCGCAGCGCGCCTCGTGGGCGACGCCGCGGTGCCGCAGAGCGATGGGCGCGAAGCGTTCCGGGCGTTCCTCGACGGAATGCGCGTGGGACCCGACCCGGGCGAGGGCGTCTTTCGCAAGGAGCTCTACCTGCACCCGGACATGGGCTTCGCGGTGCGCTTCCCACTGGGCTGGCGCACCCACAACTCGCGCGACTCCGTCGCCGCGCTGGCGCCGAAGGGCGACGCGGTGATGGCACTGCGCCTGCACGGTCGCGGCGACGATCCCGAGGCTGCGGCTGTAGCGTTCGCGCGCAAGAACGACCTCACCCTCTCCGACTTCGAGAGCGTCGAGATTCGCGGAAACCCCGCCGTGCGCGCCCTCGCCGGTGTGCGGACCCGCGGCACCACTCTGGTGGTGGACTTCACCTTCCTCGCGCACCAGGGATTGGTCTACCGCTTCACCGGTGCGTCGCCGGTGAACGTGTACGAGCGGCGCGCCGAGGACCTGATCTCCGTCCCCGAGAGCTTCCGCGACCTCGAGGAGTCCGAGCGTGCCTTCACGGTGCGGCGCTTGCGCATCGCGCGCGCCGAGCCGGGCGAGACCCTGACGGCTCTCGGCCGCCGGGTCGGCAATGCCTGGGCTGCGGACCGCACGGCCGCCGTGAACGGGCTGGACGTGGCGGCGCCGCTCCAGGCCGGCACGCCGGTCAAGGTGGCGGTGGACGAGCCGTACGCGCCGGCTCGCTAGACTGGGGCCATGCCGAAGGTGAGCGTCTCTCCGCCCCTGCGCGGTCCGACCCGGGGCGAGGCGGTGGTGGAAGTGGCCGGAGCCAGCGTCCGCGCCTGTCTCGAGGCCGTCGACGCGCTCCATCCGGGCTTCCTGGCCCTCGTCGTGGGGCCCGATGGGGCCGTCCACAACTTCCTGAAGGTCTTCCTGAATGGGGAGCAGGTGGAGTCCCTGGACGGCTCCGTGGCCGAGGGCGACGAAGTCGAGGTGATGGCCGCGGTCGGGGGCGGTTGAGCTATCCTGCCGGCCCTGCGCAGAAGGAGGTGCCCCCCATGGGTGACAAGCTCATCCGTGTCGATATGACCAACCTGACCGCCACGGTCGAGGACTATCCCGAGGATTGGAATCTCCTCGGTGGCCGCGCTCTCTCGGCGCGCATCCTCCTTCAGGAGTGCGATCCCGAGTGCGATCCGCTCGGCCCCGACAACGTGCTGGTGATGGCGCCGGGCGTGCTCTCGGGAACCATGGCGCCCACCTCCGGCCGCATCTCCATCGGCGGCAAGAGTCCCCTCACCGGCGGCATCAAGGAGGCCAACGCCGGCGGCAACCCGGGCCAGGACCTGATGAAGCTCGGCTACCGCGGCATCGTGGTGAAGGGCCAGCCCGCGGACCCGGAGAAGCGCTACGCAGTCGAGGTCCGGAAGACGGGCATCGAGGTCGTCGAGGCCGACGACACCAAGGGCATGTGGAACTACGCCCTCATCGAGAAGCTGGGCGACACCTACGGCAAGACGGCCTCCTTCATCAGCATCGGTCCCGCCGGTGAGATGAGGCTCTCGGGCGCGTCGGTGGCCTGCACCGACGCCGACCAGGAGCGCCGCCCCGCGCGCCAGGCGGCCCGCGGCGGCTTGGGCGCCGTGATGGGGAGCAAGGGCCTCAAGTACGTGATGATCGACGCAGAGAAGGCGCCGGTGCGAAAGCCCGCCGACCTGAAGGCCTTCGCGGGGCTGACCAAGAGCTACACGAAGGAGTTCCGCGATGGTCCCAAGGCGAACGTGTTCAAGTTCGGCACCAGCTCGGTCGTGCCCGTGGCCAACATCCTCAACACGTTCCCGTACAAGAACCGCACCGAGGGTCAGTCCCCGGACGTGGACACCCTTTCGGGCGCGCGCATCGTGGAGAGCTTCGAGACCCGCGGCGGCGGCATGCACAACTGCATGACCGGATGCATCGTGCAGTGCTCGAACATCGTCCACGACAAGGACGGCAACTACAAGACGAGCGCCCTCGAGTTCGAGACGCTCACCCTGCTGGGTGCCAACTGCGCCATCGCGAGCTGGGAGGACGTGGCCGACCTGGACCGCCTGTGTGACGAGATCGGCGTCGACACCATCGAGATGGGCGCCGCCATCGCCGTCTACATGGATTCGGGCGGGCTCGAGTGGGGCGACGCCGAGGGCGCCAAGCGCATCCTCAAGGAGATCGCCGAGGGCACGGAGCTCGGCACGGCCATCGGCAACGGTGCGCTCTCCATCGGGAAGAAGCGCGGCCACAAGCGGATCCCCGTGGCGAAGGGCCAGGCCTTGCCGGCGTGGGATCCACGCCCGCTCAAGGCGACGGGCATCACCTACTGCACCAGTCCCATGGGCGGCGACCACACGGCTGGCCTGATCGTGAACCCCGGCCTGCCGCCGGAGCAGTTCGCCCAGGCCTCGCAGGAGTCGCAGCTCATCAACGCGGCGTGCGACTCGTCGGGCTTCTGCCAGTTCCTGCAGCCGACGCTTCCCGAGATCGCCGACTTCTACTCCCAGTACTGCGGCGAGGCCGTGACGAAGGAGCAGGTGGCCGACATCGGTTGGCAGTGCCTCCAGGACGAGTGGGCGTTCAACGAGCGCGCCGGCTTCACCGCGGCAGACGACGATCTTCCGGAGTGCATCCGGGAAGAAGGCGTGGGCCCCGGCGGCGCGCTCAAGTTCGACGTCGCCGCAGACGTGATCGCCCAGGCGAAGGCTTCACGCTTCTCGCCCAGCGATACGTTCTGGGACACCAAGGTCACCGGCTAGCCCTCCGGCCGGGGGCGTTCACGGCCATGCGCGACGTCCGGATGAAAGGGTTCGCCGAGCGGGCGGACGTGGAGGAGGTGGAGCGCTTCCTCGCGGACGCCGCCGCGGCGCTGCCGGGCGAACGCGTCGCGCTGGCGATGTGCGCCGGACGCGTGCTGGCCGAGGCTGTGCGCGCCGACGTGGACGTGCCGCCTTTCGCGCGCAGTGCCATGGATGGCTACGCGGTGCTCGGGGAGGACACCTTTGGTGCCTCGGAGTACGACCCGGTGAGTCTCGCGCTGGTGGGCGTGACGCTGCCCGGGAAGCCCTACGCGGGGCGGCTCGGCGTGGGCCAGGCGGTACGCATCATGACCGGGGCGCCGATCCCGGACGGCGCCGACGCGGTGGTGATGGCCGAGGTGTGCAGCGAGTCGGAGCAGCGTGTCGAGGTGCGCGAGCCCGTGGCGCCGCGCCGGAACGTGGGCGCGGTGGGCGAGGACATTGCCGCCGGAGCCGTGGTGCTGCGGGGCGGTCGTCGCCTGCGCGCACAGGACGTGGGTTTGCTGGCGTCGATCGGCGCCGCCGAGCCCGTCTGCGTGCGGCGCCCGCGCGTGCGCCTGGTGATCACCGGCGACGAGCTGCTGGAGCCCGGGAGCCGCCCCGCCGGCGCCCACATCGTCGACAGCAACTCGCCCATGCTTGCCGCCCTGGTGGCGCGCGACGGGGGCGAGCTGCTTCCCCACGAGATCCTGCCCGACCGCCCCGAGCGCATCCGCGCCGAGCTCGAGCGCGACGACGCCGACGTCGTGCTCGTCTCCGGCGGCAGCTCCGTCGGCCAGGAGGACCACGCCCCGAGTCTCGTGGCCGAATTGGGCAGTCTCGATTTCCACGGTGTCGCGATGCGCCCGTCGTCGCCCACCGGGTTGGGGCGGATCGGTGACCGTTGGGTCTTCCTGCTGCCGGGCAATCCGGTTTCCTGCTTGTGCGCGTACGACTTCTTCGCGGGCCCCACGCTGCGCGCCCTGGGCGGGCTGCCCCGGGACTGGCCGCACCGCCGCGTGCGCCTGCCCCTGGCGCGCAAGATCTCCTCGATGGTGGGCCGTGTGGACTACGTGCGCGTGGCGATCGAGAAGGAACGGGTCGTGCCCATCGCCACGTCCGGTGCGTCGATCCTCTCTTCGACCGTGCGCGCCGACGGCTTCGTGCTGGTGCCCCGAGAGCGCGAGGGCATGCCCGAGGGCGCCGAGGTGGAGGTCTTGCTGTACGCATGAAACAGCAGCAGTTCCTCGACGTGATCGATCGCGACGAAGCGGAAGCCCGCTGGCACGCAGCGCTGGACCTGCCGCTGATGCCGCCGGAAATCATCCACCTGGGCGACACGCTGGGCCGCATCCTGGCCGAGAACGTGCGCGCGGACGTGGACGTGCCTTCCTTCGACCGCTCCAACATGGACGGCTTCGCCGTCCAGGCGCGCGACACCTTCGGCGCGATGGAGGAGGCGCCGGTGCGCCTGCGCCTCAACCGGGAGACGATCCCGACGGGCGTCGAGCCGGGCGAAGAGGTGAAGCCCGGCAGCGCCACCACCATCGCCACGGGTGGCATGCTGCCCCGCGGCGCCGATGCGGTGGTTCCGGTGGAGGACACCGACGTCGAAGAGGACGGGGAGACGCTGGTGGTGCGCCGCGCCATGGTTCCGGGTGGCGCCATCTCCTTCGCCGGCACCGACATCGGCCGCGGCGAGACGGTGCTCTTCGCCGGGACGAGGCTCACCTCGCGCGAGACCGGCATGCTCGCGGCCATCGGCCGTGAACACGTGCGGGTGGTGCGCCGTCCCAAGGTGGCGGTTCTCTCCACGGGCAACGAGATCGTCGAGCCCGGCGCACCCATGCGACCCGGCCTGGTGTTCGACAGCAACGCGCGCATCCTGTGCGACGCGGTCACCGAGCTGGGCGGCGAGCCCTGGTTCGTGGGCACGTTCCTGGACGATGAGACGGCGCTGCACGCCGGCCTCGAGCGGGCGCGCCGCGAGGCCGACGTGATCCTGCTCTCGGGCGGCACGTCGAAGGGCGAGGGCGACCTCAACGCGCTGGTGGTCGGCGAGCTCGACCCCGGCATCGTGGTGCACGGCGTGGCGCTGAAGCCGGGCAAGCCCATCTGCCTGGCCTCCGACCGGGGCCGGCCGGTGGTGGTCCTGCCCGGCTTCCCGACCTCCGCGGTCTTCACCTTCCACGAGTTCGTGGCGCCGGTGATCCGTCGCCTCCAGGGACTACCCGCCGCCGCACGGGAGACCACGCCGGCGCACATGGCGGTGCAGGTGACCTCGGAGCGCGGTCGTCTCGAGTACCTGCTCGTAGGACTCGTGCAGGGCGCCGACGGCCTTGCGGCCTACCCCATGGGCAAGGGCAGCGGCAGCGTGACCGCCTTCAGCCGCGCCGACGGCTTCGTGCGCGTGGGGCGCAACGTGGAGATCGTGGAGGCCGGGAGCCGCGTAGACGTGACGCTCATCGGCCGCCAACTCGAGCCGGCCGACCTGGTCCTGATCGGGAGCCATTGCATCGGCCTCGACGCCATTGCCGCCGCAATGCTCGCCGAAGGCTTTCGCGTGAAGATCCTCTCGGTCGGAAGCCAGGGCGGGCTCGCCGCCGCGCGGCGCGGCGAGTGCGACGCCGCGCCGATCCACCTGCTCGATCCGGAAAGCGGCGAGTACAACCAGCCCTTCCTCTCCGACGGGCTGCGCCTGTTGCGCGGCTATACGCGCATGCAGGGCGTCGTGACCCGCTCGCGGGAGAAGCGCGACCTGGAGGCCCTGCTGGACGATCCGACCCTGCGCATGGTGAACCGAAACCGCGGCGCGGGTACGCGCATCCTGATCGACCAGCTCCTGGGCGAACGGCGCCCGCCGGGTTTTGCCTACGAGCCGCGTTCCCACAACGCCGTAGCGGCCGCCGTGGCCCAGGGCCGCGCCGACTGGGGAGTCACCATCGGGCCGGTAGCCGCGGCGGCCAAGTTGCGCTTCCGTCCGCTGCGCGCCGAGCACTTCGATTTCGTGGTGCCCGAGGACCGCTGGGACAGGCCCGCGCTTCAGGCGCTGCGGCGTGCGCTCGAACCGGGATCCACCACGCGGGCGGAACTCGTACACTTGGGATTCGACGAATGAGAGCCCTCCTCATCCTCCCCGTCCTTCTGGCGTGCGGCGGCCCGCCTGCGGACACGGTGCTCGACGTAGCCACGACGACGAGCACCCGCGACTCCGGTCTCTTCGACGAGATCCTGCCCGCCTTCCAGCAGAGCAGCGGGCTCGAGGTGCGGCTCATCGCAGTGGGAAGCGGTGCGGCACTGCGCATGGGCGCCGACGGCGAGGTGGACGTGCTGATCACCCACGCGCCCGAAGGCGAAGAGGAGCTCGTGGCGCAGGGCAAGCTCGTGGACCGCACGCCCTTCATGCGCAACTGGTTCGTGCTGGCGGGCCCGCCCGAGGACCCCGCCGGCGCACGCGGTGCCGCGAACGCCGCGGACGCGCTGCGCCGCATCGCCGCGGCCGAGGCCCCCTTCGTGAGCCGCGCCGACGACTCGGGCACGCACCGCCGCGAGAGGGCCCTGCTCGCCGCCGCCGGCCTCGATCCGGAGGCGACGTGGCCCGGTGTGGAGCGCACCAACGCCGGCATGGGCCAGTCCCTCCAGGTCGCCGGCGAACGGCGCGCCTACATTCTCTCGGACGTGGGCACCTTCGAGGCCTTCCGGGAGCGCATCGATCTGGTGGGCTTCTCGGACCGAGACGATCCCGAGCTGGCCAACATCTACGCGGTGAGTCGCCCGGCGCCTGCCGGGGGCCGCGAGCTCAACGTGGAAGGCGCGAAGCGGCTCGCCGCGTACCTCAGCGCTCCCGGGACTCAACGCGAGATCGCCGCGTTCCGCGGCGGGGAACTCTTCGTGCCGCTTCTCCTCGACGAGGGGGGTCCGTGAACGAGCTCCTCGAGGTCGCGCTGCGCACGCTGGCGGTCTCCGGCGCAGCGCTGGTCTTCGCCGTGGCCATCGGTCTTCCGATCGGTTTCGTGCTCGGGCGCTACCGCTTCTTCGGGCGCGGTCTCCTGGTGGCGCTCGCCAACTCGGGCATGGGACTCCCCCCGGTGGTCGTAGGGCTCGCCGTGGCGCTGCTTCTGTGGCGCAGCGGGCCTCTCGGTGAGCTGCGTCTCATGTACACGCCGCGGGCCATGGTGCTGGCGCAGCTCGTGATCGCGCTGCCGCTCATCATCGGCATCACGCTGGCCTCCGTCGGGCAGCTCCCCGAGGACTTCCACCTCCAGGTGCGTGCCATGGGGCTGCGCCGGGGCCGGGCTGCGTGGGTGCTGGTGCGCGAGATCCGGCTCGGCCTGTTGGCCGCGGTGATCGTGGCGCTCGGCGGGATCCTCTCCGAAGTGGGCGCCGTCATGATGGTGGGCGGCAATCTCGAAGGACAGACGCGCGTGCTCACCACGGGAATCCTCACGTACGTGCAGATGGGGCGCTACGAGGACGCCCTCGCGCTGGCCGCGCTCCTGTTGGGGCTCACCTTCGTGCTGGCCGGCACCCTCACCGCCATCCAACAGGCGCGCCGCGCATGAGCGCCACACCCGCGCTCGCCGTCCGTGATCTCGAGCTGACTCGCGGTGGGTTCACTCTGCGCGTGCCGGACCTCGATCTGCGCGCGGGCGAAGCCGTGGCCGTGCTCGGCCCCAACGGTGCCGGAAAGAGCACGCTGCTGCGCGCGATGGCGGACCTGCTGCCGCTGAGTTCGGGCGAGGTGACGCGCGCCGCTGGGTGCGACGTGGCCCTCGTCTTCCAGCGGCCCATCGCGTTCTCCGGCACGGTGGCGCGCAATGTGGAGCTTCCGCTCTGGGCGCAGCGTCTGCCGCGCACGGAGCGTCGCGAGCGGGCCCACGCGGCCATGGAGGAGTTCGGGATCGCTCCGCTGGCGGAGCGCGATGCCGCCACGCTCTCCGGCGGCGAGCTGCGCCGCCTGGCCCTGGCGCGGGCCTTTGCCACGCAGCCCGACGTGCTGCTGCTCGACGAGCCCTTCGACGACCTCGACGCCGGCGGGCGCGAGGCGCTCTCGCTCGACCTGCGCCGCGTTCTCGACGATACCGGCGTGGCGGTGGCCATGGTGACCCACGACCTGCGCCAGGCCCTGCTGCTCGCCGACCGCATCGCGGTCCTCCTCGACGGTGCGCTCGCCCAGGAAGGCCGCAGGGACGACGTGCTGCGCCGCCCGGCGGGCCCCGAGGTGGCGCGGCTCGTGGGAATGGCCAACCTCTGGCTCGGTCGCGTCGTCGAACCCGGCACGCCCGGCCTCTCGCGCTTCCCCGGCTCGACCATCGAACTCGGCGATGGAGTGCGGATCACCTCCGCGGAGCGCGTCGCACCCGGCATCGACGTCTGGGTGGGCGTGCGCCCGGAGAACGTCAAGCTGACGGTGGGCGAAGCGGCCCCCGACGCCACCGTGAGCTCCATCGTCTCCGACGGGGTGCTGGCGACGGCGCTCCTCGATTGGCACGGCCTCGTGCTGCGCACGCACCTCGTGGCGGGACGCGGCCTGGGCAACACGCTGAAGCGAGGAGATGCCGTGTCGCTCACGATCCGCCCGGAAGACACGCACCTCATGCCGCGGTCGTGAGCGGCCGCTGAGTGCCTCGTCAGGCGGCGCGCGCCACCACCTCCCAGGCCGCGAGCTTCTTGTCGAATGGGATCGACGCGTTGGCCGGGCTCGTGGAAGGAAGGTCGTGGAAGACGATGCCGTTCGAATCCGGCAGGCCCGGCAACACGTGCTTCCGGAATGTCGATGCCGCCTTGGCCCCGTTGAAACAGACCGTGCGGATCGACGGGTAGGCCTCGAAGAGGCCGGCGAAGTCGTTGGGAACGATCGACGACGGGACGATGTCGGAATCGAGACTCGTCTCACGGGTACAGGATTTCAAGACGTCCCAGAGCGATGCGCCGCGTGCCAGAAGCTGCGCGACGCGCTGGTCGTAGGGCGCCGACATGTCGACCGCGAGCACGGCCTCCATGAAGCGCCAGAAGAGATTGCGCGGATGAGCGTAGTATTCCCCGGCTCGCAGAGAAGCGATCCCGGGCATCGATCCCAGGATCAGGACACGACTGGAGGAGCCCACGACGGGAGCAAAGCTGTGTACGTGAGCGGTCGTCAGTTGCGGGGCCTTCGGCTCAGCGTCCGTAGACGGACACGTGCGTGATGCTGCTGGAGTTGAACGGTTCTCGGTTCCAGCCGCCCCAACGGTCCTTCAGCCGAAGCCCCGCGATCCGCGCCATGAGATCGAGCTCACTCGGCCACGCGTACCGTTGGACGATCGGATTCAGGCGGACGCCGGCGCGCGAGAGGGACACGTGGCTCTCCTCGAGCATCTGCGTCGCCGCGTCGTGGCGAAGCACATCGAGGCGGACCTCGTCGACTTCGATGGCTTCCGCATCCACGTGTTGATCGTTGCGCAACTTGTGGAGATAGGCCGGCACGTATGCCTCCACGACGAACGAGCCCTCATCCGTGAGATGGGCAGCGACGTTCTCGAAGCAGCGTACCTGGTCTTCCTGGGTCAGCAGGTTGAACAGCGTGTTGTACACCACGAAGATCAAGCGGTAGCTGCCCGGGACCGGCACATCGGCGAAGTCACCGATCGTGACCGAGAGCTGATCGCCGCCCGGCCTGGCGCGAAGCTGTTCGACCATCGCGGGGGAAATGTCGATGCCGTCGACACGGATTCGCCGAGCCGCGAGTGGCAGAGCGATCCGACCGGTGCCGATG
The DNA here is from genome assembly GCA_964194905.1 of uncultured Desulfobacterales bacterium. Classification (GTDB taxonomy): domain Bacteria; phylum Myxococcota_A; class UBA9160; order UBA9160; family JAFDET01; genus JAFDET01. Next base: position 69,665 of record CAXMOD010000074.1, read on the forward strand.
GCGAGCTCCAATGCGGGACCCGGACCCGCCAGCTGCTCGAGGAACGCAACGGCCGCAATCTCATCGCCGCGTTGTCCGTCGCTGTCCCGCTTGGCGACGTCCTCACCAAAGCTCATGACCGGCTCGTAACCCTTCATGACCCGATATCGATTTCCCGCATCATCCGGCCGACTCCCTGACTCACCGACTTCCCGGCCTACTCCACCACCAGCACCACCGCCTCGTCGGGCGCGAGGTGCAGCTCGCCGGCGCGTTCCGGGAGGTCCGCCCCGGGCTGGGTGCGTAGACCGCCGATGACCGTGGCGCCGGGAAGGTCTGCGCGGCGTTCGTCGTCGGAGAAGTTGAGGGCGACCAGCGCCCGGGAGCCTTCGGCCGAACGCTCGTACACGAAGACGTCCTTCGGCGCTTCCAGCGTCTGGTAGTCGCCGCGATGGAGCGCTGGGGTGGCGCGCCGCAGGGCGAGCAGGTCGCGGTAGAGGTGCAGCAGTGAGTCCGGATCCTCGCGCTGGGCGGCGACGTTGCGCTCGTCGGAGTCCGGTCCGATGGGAAGCCAGGGCTCGCCGGTCGTGAAGCCGGCCCCGTCGCCGGCCTCCCACGGCATGGGGGTGCGCTCGCCGTCGCGCCCGAAGGCGGGGTGGACGTTGATGCCCACCGGATCGAGGATGCGGTCGTCGGGGATCGGCACGTTGCGCATGCCGATCTCTTCGCCGTAGTAGAGGAAGGGCGTGCCGCGCAGGGTCAGCAGCATGGCAGCGGCCACGCGCGCGCGTGCGTCGCCCGACTGCGGGTCGTCGTAGCGGCTGGCGTGACGCGGCACGTCGTGGTTCGAGAGCACCAGATCCGGCCAGCAATTGCGGGGCAGCGCCTTCTCGAACGCCTCCGCTTCTTCGCGAAATCGCGCGGCCTCCCACGGCGCCCGGAGGAACGAGAAGTTGAAGGCCAGGTGGAGGCCCTCGCCCGCCAGGTAGTACCGAGCTGCCTCGCGCGGATCCATGATGAAGACCTCGCCCACGGTCATGCGCTCGTCGTACTCGTCGAGCACGCTGCGGATGCCACGCAGCAGGTCCCAGGTGTCCGAGTGGTTCTCGTCGTGAACGTGCTGCTGGCCCACATAACCCGGGAAGCCGGACTCGTTCAGCGGGTTGTCGCGCAACTCCGGGTCCTTGGCGCACTTGTGGATCACGTCGATGCGGAAGCCGCCCACGCCGCGGTCGAGCCAGAAGCGCAGGGTGTCGTGCATGGCGCGCGCCAGCTCCGGGTTCCGCCAGTTCAGGTCCGGCTGCTCCTTCAGGAAGGAGTGCAGGTAGAACTGCCCGCTCGCCTCGTCCCACTCCCAGGCCCCGCCGCCGAAGACGCTCTCCCAGTTGTTGGGCGGTTCGCCGCCTGGCTTCGGGTCGCGCCAGACATACCAGTCGCGCTTCGGGTGGGTGCGGCCGCTGCGGCTCTCGAGGAACCAGTCGTGCCGGTCCGAGCTGTGGTTCGGCACCCAGTCGAGGATCAGGCGGATGCCACGCTCGCGTGCCTCGGTCTGGAGGCGATCGAAGTCGGCGAGATCCCCGAATACGGGATCCACGTCGCAGTAGTCGGCCACGTCGTAGCCGAAGTCCGCCATGGGGGAGGGCTGGATCGGCGAGAGCCAGACGGCGTCGATGCCGAGCCAGGCCAGGTGGTCGAGCTTGCGACGGATCCCTTCCAGGTCGCCCACACCGTCGCCGTTCGAGTCCATGAACGAGCGCGGGTAGATCTGGTAGACCACCCCGTCCTGCCACCACAGCCGCTTCGCGTTCGACATGGCCCTAATGTATCAGGAGTGTTGCAGCAGGCGCAGGGCGTTGCCGCGCAGGATGGCCTCGCGCGCGTCGGGCCGCGCCTGGGTCACGAGCAGCACCTTCGCCAGCGTGGCGCCCAGGTGGTAGAAGGGCCAGTCGGTGCCGAACAGGAGGCGCTCCGGGCCGAGCTCATCGAGGAGCCGCCCGAGGCTGGTGAGGCCCTGGCCGTGGATCTCGAGCCAGGCGTTGGGGTGGCGCTTCGCGATGGGCGCCATGCGTTCCACGTCGCGTGCGCCGGCGTGGCCGAGCACGAAATTCGCCTCGGGGAACTCGCTCAGCATGGGCTCGTAGTGGCGGGCCACGGCATAGCCGTGGCTCGACTCCGGCTCGATTCCCGCGCGCCCGGCGTGGAACAGGATCGGCAGGCCCAGGCGTTCGCACTCGGCGTAGATCTCCATGGCCTCGGGGGCGTCCGGCGCGAAGCGTTGCATCGTGGGGTGCAGCTTCACGACGCGCGCGCCCCGCGCCGCGTAGACGCGGAGCTTTGCGATCGCGTCGGGATCGCCGGGGTACACCGACGCGCCGGGTACGAAACGCTCCGGGGTCTGTGAGGTCTCGATGGCGTCGAGCCAGCGCTCGGCCAGGTCGTCGCCGAACGGAAGGCCGAAGGCGATGGGCAGGATCACCGCCTGCGCCACGTTCACGTCGTCCATCTCGCGCAGCAGCGCGGGCATGGTGTGGGTCTTGGCGGCGGCGCTTCCCACCGTGATCTGGGCGATGGCGCCGCGGCGCAGCTTCGAGAGGTCCTCCTCGCGGAAGTTGGCGTTGATGTAGACGTCGAGGTCCAGCAGGCAGCCGGGCTCCTCGCCGTCGCAGTCGAGCAGGTGGCGCACGCGTTCCGGGCGAGCCTGCAAGTCGATGTCCGGTGCGAAGAGCAGGTTGATGCCGAAGTGGGCGTGGAAGTCGATGGCGGCGGGCACGCTCTCGTCCACCATCACGAGACGCCCGGCCGGGTCCAGGTCGAACCAGGGAAGCTCCGCCAGGCCGCGGTAGCCGCGGTAGACGTGCTTGCCCAGCGGTCCCTGGCCCGAGAGTTCCTTCTCCAAGCGCTTCTGCGCCACGAGGTTCGCGCGGTCCTCGTCGGTGTAGCGCGGGTCGGTGCCGCAGCCGGGCAGCAGCGCGCCGGCCAAGGCGCCCCCGGCGAGTCGCACGAAGGCCCTGCGATCCACCTTCGTCACCTCAAGCCGCGGCCAGTCCCGGCACCGCCGCCGGTTCCACCACGATGCGCCACTCCTCGTTTTCGCGGTACGCCTCGAGCAGGACGGGCACGCTGTGGGAGGTGACGAAGTCGGTCAACTCGCCGAGATCCTCACCGAACGCGTCGGGCAGGAGCGAGGGGTCGAGGGCGTGGGGCGCCAGGTAGAGTGTCCAGCTGCCGGGCTCGAGGAGACCCGACAGGAGGTCCGCGCCGCGCTCCTGGATCGGCACGCGCCAGGTGTCTCGTGCCGTGCGGGGCCAGGCGCTGCTCGCACGGACGCCGTTCAAGAAGACCGGCCAGGGCAGGCTGCGCACGGCGTCGAGGACGGAGATCTGGCGCTCGCGCAGGAGGTCCCCGCGCCGGAAGGGCGGCCACAGGGCCTTGCGCAGCGCGAAGACCGGGATGCCACGCGCCAGCCGCCGCGCGCCGCTCTGCTCGAGCACCCGGTGCAGCGCCTCGAGGGTCACGGCTGCGAGCCTACCACCACCACGGTGCCGCGGGCTCCCGTCATCTCCTTCAGGTGGTACGCGAAGGTGCCGGGCTTCGCGAAGGTGTGGTGCCAGCCTTCGGCGCGCCCGAGGGTCGGGCTTTCGAAGGAACCGTCGTCGGCCAGCACGGTGCAGGGGCTTCCCGAGGCGTTTGCGTTGGTGAAGTGCACCGTGTCGCCGGCGCGGACGGTGAGCTTCGCCGGCTTCACCCCCGACCAGCTCACGCCCACGCTGGGCCCGTGAGCGGCGGCGGGGGCGGTGGCCGCCAGCAGAAGCACGAACGCGAGGAAGAGCGAGGGGAAGCTCCGCATGCTGGGCAGCGTAGCCGCGATGTGGGAGTCTCCGCCCATGCCTTCCGACTCGACTTCCCGCTCAAGCGAGGCGCTCCGGACCGAGGAGATCGAGATCCACGGTCTGGCGGCCGGTGGCGACGGCGTCGGCCGCTGTGCCGACGGGCGCGTGGTGTTCGTGCCCTTCTCCGTGCCGGGCGATCGTCTCCGCGTGCGCCTCGTGGATGAGCGCAAGCGCTTCGCCCACGGCGAGATCGATCGCATCCTCGAGGCGAGCCCCTGGCGTACGGCGCCGCTTTGCGGCGTGTACGGGGACTGCGGTGGGTGCACCTGGCAGCACGTGGCCTATGAGGTGCAGCTTCGCGCGAAGGCGGAGATCCTCACGGATGCCCTCGAGCGTGTCGGTCATCTGGTGCTGCCCGAGCCGGTCGAGATCACGCCGAGCCCGACGCCGTATCGCTACCGCGGTCGCACCCGGGTCCTCGCCAAGGCCGGGCGCGTAGGCTACCGGCGCCGCCGCTCCCACGATCTGTGCGCCACCTCGCGCTGCCCGGTGCTGGTCCCGGCCCTGGACGCGGCGCTCGCCGAGCTGGCGGCACAGCACCCGGAGCCCGCCGAGGAGTGGGAGCTCGTGGCGGGCGAGGACGGCACCACGCGCACCACCGCGCTGCGCCGCCCGCTGCCCGAGGAGCCGAACCTGACGCTGCGCGTGGCGGGCGATCGCATGAACTTCTCGCCGGGTGTCTTCATCCAGGGAAACGCGCTGCTCTTCGATGCGCTGGCCGAGACGGTGCAGCAGGCGGCCGGCCGTGGCGAGCTCGGCATCGAGCTCTTCTGCGGCGCAGGCTTCTTCAGCATGGGCCTCGCCCGCGGCTTCGCACGCCTGGTGGCGGTGGAGTCCGAGGGCCGCGCCGTCGCCGACCTGCGGCGCAACGTAGAGGGGGCGGGGCTCGCCAACGTGGAGGTGGTGCGCGGCCTTGCCGAGGAGGCGCTGGAGCGTTTCCCCGGCGCCGACTGCGTGGTGGTGGACCCGCCGCGCACGGGGCTTCCGCCGGCGTGCATCGAGGCGCTCACGGCCGCCGCGCCGGGCCGCCTGGTGTACGTCTCGTGCGACGCAGCAACTCTGGCCCGCGACCTCGCGCGGCTGGTGAAGGGCGGCTACGCGCTCGCCGCCGTGCGCGGCTTCGACCTCTTCCCGCAGACGCCCCACGTGGAGGCGGTGGCGACGTTGGTGCGCGAGGCGCCGGCCTAGAGCCCCAGGCTCTCCACGAAGCCCTCGGCGCGGATGATCACGTCGTCCTCTCCGACCTGGTCGAACGGATTTTCCAGCGAACGCGCCGCGAGCCTGAAGCGGCCGCGCGCGGCCTTCGAGGGCTGGGGCCAGCGGGCTAGGGCTCGATGAGCCCGTGCTTCAGCGCGTAGCGCACCAGCTCCGTCGCCTTGCGAACGCCCACCTTGCGCATGAGGCTCGTGCGGTGGGCCTCCACTGTCTTGGTGCTGATGTTGAGCTCGCTCGCCACTTCCTTGGCGGAGAGCCCCTCGGCGATATGCTGAAGCACCTCGCGCTCGCGACTCGAGAGCAGCTTGAAGGGCTCCGACAATTCCTTCCGCGGCTCGCGGAACTGCTCCACGATCTCCTTGGCCACGGGCGGGCTGAAGTAGTTCCCGCCGGAGAGGACCGCGCGCACCGCCGAGACCACCTCGGTGGCGCGTCCGTTCTTCAGCACGTAGCCATCGGCGCCCAGGCTGATGGCGCTCTGCACGAAGGGCGGGTCGCCGTGCACCGAGAGCAGCACTACGCGCGTGCGCGGGTACTTGCGCCGGATGCGCTCCAGCGTCTCGAGTCCACCGAGCCGCGGCATGCTGATGTCGAGCACCACGCAGTCCGGCTTCAGGCGCTCGACCTGCTCCAGGACTTCGCGCCCGTCGGCCGCCTCGCCGCAGACCGAGAGGTCCGGCTCGGCATCGAGGATTCGCCGGAGACCCTCTCGGACGATTCCATGGTCATCCGCGATGAGGATCGAATTCATCGAACGAGGTTATGCTCAGGAGCGGGCAGGGGCAACGTAAAAAAACCGACCGCTTTCCGGGTGTTTCCGGTACGATGGTGTTCGCCCGATGTTCGTCCTCTACATCGAGGGGCCCCGGGACAAGGACGTCCTGAGGGCCTGGGCGCAGCGCGTGAGCCGCTCGCTGGGGCGCGCCCTTTCGGAGCGCTCCATCATCCTCGGCGGTCGACAGCCGGAACGCGCCGCCGCGCACTTCCGGGGCGTGCGCCGCGTTCACGACGGGGCGCGGGCTCTCTGCGTGCTCGACGGCGACGGCGGCCGCGCAGACCCGCCCCAGGGCGACCCGGCCCTGGAGTTCCACGTCTGGGAGCGGCGCCACATCGAGAGCTACCTGCTGGTGCCCGACGCCATCCGCCGTAGCCTGCGCCTGCCCCAAGACGATCACCGGCTGATGAGGGCCTGCAGGGACCTCCTGCCCGAGGCGGAGGACAAGGAGGGCTGGTGTCGGCTCGACGCCAAGCGCCTCCTCGCTCCGGACGGCGAGCTGGCCCGGGCGGTGGGCCGGCCGATCCAGCCGGGGCGCGTCGCCCGGGCCATGCGCGAGGACGAAATTCACCTGGAAGTCCGGGGACTTCTAGCCCGCGCCCAAGCCGTCTTCCAGGCGGGCTAGCGGCCGGGTATCCTAGCGGGTCATGACACCCCCTGAGCAATTCGACGATCTGGAGGAGGGCTACTTCCAGGAGCTGGGCGAGAAGCGCCGGATTTTCGACTCCTCGTTGCTGCGTCAGCCGCTGAACGTGCTGTCGACCCGCAAGCCCATCGTGCTGGCGCCCGACGCCTCGGTCACCGAAGCCATGCGTGCCATGCAGGCCGAGCACCGGGGCTGTGTGCTGATCTCCGAGGACGGCACCGCCGGCTCGCCGCTGGTCGGAATCTTCACCGAGCGCGACGTGCTCCTGAAGATCGTCGACCGGGGGCGCAACCCGGCCGTGCTGCCGCTCTCCGACGTGATGAGCTCCGAGGTCGAGGGCCTGCTCGTGGACAGCAGCGTGGCCTGGGTGCTGAACCGCATGAGCGCGGGCGGCTTCCGCCACGTGCCCGTGGTGGATGCCGCGGGTCGGCCGGTCACGGTGGTTTCGGTACGCGATGTCGTGGACTTCCTGGTGGACCACTTCCCCCAGGAGGTCATGAATCTGCCGACCGAGCCCGGCGTGCGTTCCACGCGCACGCGCGAAGGCGCCTGAATCGACGGACCTGGTCCTAGGGATCGCCCGGGTCGTGCACCAGCGGCCCGCCCGGGAGCTTTTCGCCTTCCCGGCGCGCCTCGCGCACATCGCGCAGCAGGGCGAGGGCGCGCGGCAGGAACGCCACCCCGATCACCACGTGGAAGATCAGGAAGAGCGAATTGGTGGCGAACGCGTAGGCGACCAGCGTGTCGCGCGCATGCGACTCGGAGAAGAGCGCCGCCCAGGCCAGCTCGCGGGTGCCGAAGTTCCCGAAGGCGGGGATCATGAACGCGCTGTAGAGGATGGGGATGCGCGCCACCAGGTCCAGGTAGTCGATGGGTGCCCCGAAGGCATGGGTGGCGATCCACTGCACCGTGATGTCCATGAATGCCAGCACCACGAACCAGGCGAGCATCGGCGCGAAGGCACGGAAGTCGGTTTCTTCGAGGAACATGCGCACACGGCCGAGCCGGCGCGCGGTGCTGCGCCGCGCCAGGCGGATCGAAACCGCTATGCCGAGGATGATGCTCCAGCCGATGCCGGCGGCGATGGCCACGTCGCGGTTCGCCTCGATGCCTCCGTCGAGGAGGAAGAGCGCCAGAGTGAGCTGGCCGATCAGCACGATGCCGTGGACGAAGCCTGGAATCGATGCGGCGAGCACGACGCGCGCGGTGCCGCCGCCGGTGATGCGCACCAGGCCGATCAGGAAGGAGGCGTCCGCGAGGGGATTGCTGATCGAGCGCAGCAGCTCCGAGCCTCCCCGTAGCGAAATCAGCGAGCGCAGCGACATCGGTCCCACGAGGCGGCGAATGGCCTGGACCTGGAGGAAAGTCCACAGCAGGAAGAAGATCATCTTGTCCGCGAAGGTCACGAGCACGAAGATCGGCAGGTTGGCCTTGCGGGTGGCCTCGAGCAGCGCGTCCCACTCCGTCAGCCAGCCGAAGACGTAGATGAGAAGGCCCGCCGAAACGATCCACGGCAGCGCGCGGCGCAGGAACTGGCGCGAGAACATCGCCCGAGATAGTACCGAGAACCGAGGGAGATGAGTGGAATGCGCGCCATGGCGGTGACGCGACCGGGGCCGATCGAGCGACATCCGCTGGAGTCGGTGGAGATCGACGTCCCGGAGCCCGGACCGGGACAGCTGCGGGTGCGGGTGGAGGCGTGCGGAGTGTGCCGCACGGACCTGCACCTGGCGGAGAGCGACCTGGCCCCGCGCCGCCCGCGCGTGGTTCCCGGCCACGAGGTCGTGGGGCGGGTCGACGCGCTCGGCCCCGCTGCGGAGCGCTTCCGCGAGGGCGAGCGCGTGGGCGTGGCGTGGCTCCACTCGGTTTGCGGCGCGTGCCGCTTCTGCACGTCCGGACGTGAGAACCTCTGCACGGCGCCGCAGTTCACCGGCTGGGACGTGGACGGCGGCTACGCGGAGTATGTCGTCGCCCCCGAAGCCTTCGTGCACCCCCTGCCCGAAGCGCAGGAGGCGCGCGATCTAGCGCCCCTCTTGTGCGCGGGCATCGTCGGCTACCGCGCCTACACCCGCTGCGGCGTGCGTCCGGGCGGCGTGCTGGGCATGTGGGGCTTCGGAGGCTCGGCCCACGTCACCCTCCAGGTGGCTGCCCACTTCGGCTGCCGCGTGCACGTCTTCAGCCGCGGCGACGCGCACCGTGAGCTGGCCCGCGAACTCGGCGCAGCGTCGGTGCAGGGGAGCTTCGATGCACCGCCGGAGAGGCTGGACGCCGCCATCCTCTTTGCGCCGGCCGGCGATCTGGTGCTCCCCGCGCTCGAGGCGCTGGACCGGGGCGGCGTCCTCGCCGTGGCCGGGATCCACCTCTCGGAGATTCCGTCCATGGACTACGAGCGCCACCTCTTCCAGGAGCGCGAGCTGCGCAGCGTCACCTCCAACACACGCGAAGACGCAGCTGCGTTGCTGCGTCTTGCCGCAGAGATCCCGATCCGCACCCACACGGTGAGCTACGAGCTGGCGGACGCGACCCACGCGCTGCTGGACCTGAAGCAGGACCGCGTGCGGGGCGCAGCGGTGCTCATCCCATGACCGTCTACCGGCTTTCCGACGCGCTGGCCTTCCCGTCGCCCGACGAAGCCGAGCCCGACGGGCTCCTCGCCGTCGGCGGTGACCTCTCGCCGGAGCGCCTGCTGCTCGCCTACGGCAATGGAATCTTCCCGTGGCAAGGAAGCCCTCCCCTCTGGTTCTCTCCGGATCCGCGCTGGGTGATCGTACCGAGGGAGCTGCGCAGGCCGCGCCACGTGCGCCGCGCGCTGGCGCGAACCGAGTACGAAATACGCGCCGACACCGCGTTCGGCCAGGTGATCGCGGCCTGCGCCGAGATGGAGCGCCCGGACCAGGACGGAACCTGGATCACGCCGGACATGCGCGAGGCCTACCAGCGCTTGCACGATCTGGGCTTCGCCCACAGCGTGGAGACCTGGTGCGCCGGCGACCT
>CAXMOD010000075.1:0-13502 GCA_964194905.1 uncultured Desulfobacterales bacterium
AAAGAGGTCCAAGGGCTCCAAGGCCGCCGCCTGAGCGTCGGTTATACTGCGCCCCGACCCCCCGGAGGCGCGTGATGGGCTCCCCCCAAGAGACCGTCGTCGTCGACGGTAAGGCTCTCTCTCAGCAGATCCGAGGCGAACTCGCCGAGGAAGTGCGCAAGCACGTGGACGCCGGAAGGCGGCCGCCGTGTCTGGCCGTCGTTCTGGTGGGCGACGATCCCGCGAGCGCGTCGTACATCAAGGGCAAGCGCCGCGCGTGCAAGCGCACCGGCATGGACTCGGTCGAGCGCAAGCTGCCCGCCGACGCCGGCGAAGCAGACGTGCTGGCGCTGGTGGACGAGCTGAACCGCGACGACGCAGTGGACGGCATCCTCGTGCAGCTCCCCCTGCCCCCGGACGTTCGGCCCGATGTGGTCGCCGAGGCGGTAGACCCGGCGAAGGACGTCGACGGGCTGCATCCGATCAACTCCGGGCGGCTGCTCCAGGGCGTGCCGGGCCTGTACCCGTGCACGCCGCTCGGCATCATCGAGATCCTCGACCGCCACGAGATCCCGATCGAGGGCGCGCGAGCCGTGGTGTTGGGACGCAGCGAGATCGTCGGCAAGCCGGTGTCCCTGCTGCTCATGCACCGGCACGCCACGGTGACCGTGTGCCACTCCCGGACCCGAGACCTTGCATCGCTGTGCCGCGAAGCGGACATCCTGGTGGCCGCGATCGGCCGTGCTCGCATGGTGCAGCCCGACTGGGTGAAGCCCGGCGCCGCCGTGATCGACGTGGGCGTGAACGTGATCGACGACAAGCTGGTCGGCGACACGGACTTCGACGGGCTCCAGGGCCTGGCCGGTCTCGTGACCCCACCGCGGGGCGGGGTCGGACCGATGACCATCACCATGCTGCTGCGCAATACGCTGTACGCGTACAGCAAGCGCAGCGGCACGTGAGCGATCTGCGGCGCACCCCCGTCTACGACGTCCACGTGGCCCTCGGCGCTCGCATCGTCGAGTTCGGCGGCTTCGCCATGCCCGTGCAGTACAGCTCCATTCTCAAGGAGCACGCCGCGGTGCGGGAGCGCGCCGGCCTCTTCGACGTATCGCACATGGGGCAGTTCCACCTGCGCGGACCGGGCGCCGTGGCCTTCGCGGAGCACCTCGTGACGTGCCCCGTCGCCAGTCTGAAGTCCGGCCGCGTTCGCTACGGCGTACTGTGTCACGAGAGCGGCGGTAGCGTCGACGACGTCACCGTCTATCGCATGGGCGACCAGCACCTCTTCCTGTGCGTGAACGCCGCAAACATCGACAAGGACCGCAGCTGGATCGAGTCCCACATGCCTGCTGACGGCGTCACGCTGGAGGACCGCAGCGACGCGACCGGCCTCCTGGCAATCCAGGGACCGCTGAGCGCGGGGCTGCTCAGCAGGTTGGGGGCCGAAGCCGCCGGCCCCCTGGGCCGCTTCACCTTCGCCGAGACCCAGGTGGCGGGCCGTCCCGCCTTGATCTCGCGCACGGGATACACCGGCAGCGACGGCTTCGAGCTCTACGTGGCCGCCCAGGATGCGGCGCCGCTCTTCGAGGCCTGCCTCGACGCCGGCCGGGAGGCGGAGGTCCTACCCGTGGGTCTGGGAGCGCGCGACACCCTGCGCCTCGAAGCAGCGCTGGCCCTGTACGGCCACGAACTCGACGACGAGACCACGCCGCTCGAAGCGGGCTTGGAGCGCTTCGTGAAGCTCGACACCGGCGGCTTCATCGGCGCGGAGGCGCTGCAGCGCGAGGCGCAACAGGGCCCGTCCCGTCGGCTCGTGGGCTTCGAGCTCGAGGAGCGCGGCGTGGCGCGCGCGGAGCACCCCATCGTCGATGCAGACGACGCCTGGGTCGGCAGCGTCACGTCGGGAGCGCCTTCTCCGACTCTCGGAAAATCCATCGGACTCGGCTACGTTCCGCCGGCGCTGGCGGCGATCGGCTCCGAGCTGGGCATTTCGATACGCGATCGCCGCGTGCGCGCGCGTGTGGTTGCCATCCCGTTCTACCGGCGAGGAAGCTGACCGTGGCCGAGATCGATCTCCCCGACAACCTCCACTACACGCCGGAAGACGAGTGGACGCGGCTGGAAGAGGGCCGTGTGCTGGTGGGCGTGACGGACTACGCGCAGCAACAGCTGGGCGATGTGGTCTTCGTCGAGCTGCCCGAGCCGGGGAACAGCTTCGAGAAGGGCGAGCCCTTTGGCGTCATCGAGTCCGTCAAGGCCGTGTCCGATCTGTACGCGCCGATCTCGGGCGAGGTGGTGGCGGTGAACGCCGGCCTCGCCGACCGCCCCGAGCTGGTGAACGAGGACTGCTACGGCGACGGCTGGATGATCGCCATCGTCCCCAGTGACGCGGCCGACATGGAGGGCCTCATGGACGCCGCCGCCTACCAGAAGCACATCTCCGAACGCCAGCAGGACTGACCCGGAGAGGAGTCCGGCCCGCCCCGTGCGTTACATCCCCCACACCGACGACGAGATCACCCGCATGCTGGAGGCGGTGAACGCCTCGTCGCTGTCGGAGCTCTTCCGCACGGTCCCCGAGAAGCTTCAACTCGGTCGGCCCCTCGACCTGCCGGTGGCCGCGAGCGAGCAGCTGGTCCTGGCGGAGCTCAGCGGACTGGCCGAGCTCAACGCCCACGCCACGAACCACGACTGGTTCCTGGGCGCCGGCACCTACGCCCACTTCTCGCCCTCCAGCGTCGACGCGATGGCCTCGCGCGCCGAGTTCTTCACCGCGTACACGCCGTACCAGCCCGAGATCAGCCAGGGCACGCTCCAGGCGATCTTCGAGTGGCAGACGATGACCACGGGCCTCACGGGCATGGACGTCTCGAACGCCTCCATGTACGACGGCGCCTCCGCCACAGCCGAGGCCGCGCTGATGGCGCTGCGCCTGACCCGGCGGAACAAGGTGGTGGTGGCGGGCGGCCTGCATCCCCACTACCGCGACGTGCTCGGTACCTACCTCGGCGGCCTCGGCAGCGAGATCGTGGACGGCGGTCGCGCGCAGGACGGCCGCTCGCAGCTGCCCTCGGCCATCGACGACGCCACGGCGTGCGTGGTCCTGCAGCAGCCCGCCTTCCTCGGCACGCTGGAGGACGTGGCCGGCTTCGCCGAAGCCGCTCACGCCGTTGGCGCGCTGCTGGTCGTGAGCGTGACCGAGGCGCTCTCCCTCGCGCTGCTGCGCGCACCGGGCGACCAGGGCGCCGACATCGTGTGCGGCGAAGCCCAGAGCTTCGGCCTGCCCATGGGCTTCGGCGGGCCCCACCTCGGATTCCTGGCGGCGCGCCAGAAGCACGTGCGCCAGATGCCCGGCCGCCTGGCGGGGCAGACCGTGGACGTTGAGGGCCGACGCGGCTTCGTGCTCACGCTCTCCACGCGCGAGCAGCACATCCGGCGCGAGCGTGCGACCTCGAACATCTGCACCAACCAGGGCCTGTGCCTGCTGATGGCCACGGTCTACCTGGCGCTGCACGGCCGACGCGGCCTGCGTCGGCTGGCCGAGATCAACCTCGCCAAGGCGGAATACGTCAAGGCGCGGGTGCGCGAGACGCCGGGCCTCGCCCTGCCCCTTTCGGCGCCGACCTTCAACGAGTTCGTCGTGTCGGTGCCGGACAGCGCCGAAGCCGCGCTCGAGCGCGCGCGCCGGGCGCGCATCGTGGCCGGCCTCGACCTGCGGCCCTATGCGGAGGACCTGGGCCCGGCGGTGCTGGTGTGTGCCACCGAGCGCGCCTCGCGCGAAGCCATCGATCGGCTGGTGGCGGCGCTGGCGGGAGGTGCTTCGTGAGCGACGTGGAGACGCTCGGGCACGCGACGCGCGGGCTCGCCTGGGAGGAGCCGCTGATCTTCGAACGCAGCCGTCCAGGCCGCACGGGGGTGGGGTTCGATCCGCTGGACGTCCCCGAAGCGGACGCGGTGGCGCTGCTCGGCGAGGATGCGGTCCGCGACGACCTGCCGCTCCTTCCCGAAGTATCCGAGGTGGACGTCGTCCGCCACTTCACGCGGATCTCCACCTGGAACTACGCGGTGGACCTGGGCCTCTACCCGCTGGGGTCGTGCACGATGAAGTACAACCCCAGGATCAACGAGCGGGTGGCGCGCCTGGCGGGATTCGCCGAAACCCACCCGATGCAGCCGGACTCACTCTCCCAGGGCCTGCTCCGGCTGATGCACGCGCTGGGCGAGCAGCTGGCCGAGATCAGCGGCATGGACCGGGTGAGCCTGCAGCCCGCGGCGGGTGCCCAGGGCGAGCTGGCGGGCATCATGATGATCCGCGCCTACCACGAACGGCGCGGCGAGCGCCGCAGCAAGCTGCTCATCCCCGACAGTGCCCACGGCACCAACCCGGCCAGCGCCGCACTCAACGACTTCGAGTGCATCGCGGTGCCCTCCGGACCCGACGGCGTACTGCACCCCGAGGCGGTGGCCGAGCGCATGAGTGCGGACGTGGCGGGCCTCATGCTGACCAACCCCAACACGCTGGGGCTCTTCGAGGAGCACGTCGCGCGGATCTGCGAAATCGTGCACGAGCAGGGCGGCCTCGTATACGGCGACGGCGCCAACCTCAACGCACTGCTGGGAGTGGCGCGGCCCGGCGACATGGGCATCGACGTCATGCACTTCAACCTGCACAAGACGTTCTCCACGCCCCACGGCGGCGGGGGCCCGGGCGCGGGTCCCGTGGGCGTGAAGAACATCCTGGCGCCCTACCTGCCCGTACCCGCGGTGCGCAAGCGTGGCGACACCTACAGCCTCGACTACGAGTTTCCTCACTCGATCGGCCGGCTGCACGGGAACCACGGCAACGTGGGAATGCTGGTGCGCGCGTTCGCCTACATCCGCGCGCTCGGCCCCGACGGCCTCAAGCGCTGCGCCGAGATGGCCGTGTTGAACGCCAACTACCTGCTCGCACGCCTGCGAGAGACCTGGGACGTCCCCTACGACCGCCCGGTGATGCACGAGTGCGTGCTGTCCGACGCGCGCCTCGAGGGCAGCGGGGTCACCACCCTCGACGTAGCCAAGCGGCTCATCGACTACGGGTACCATCCGCCGACGATCTATTTCCCTCTGGTCGTGCACGGAGCGCTCATGATCGAGCCGACCGAGAGCGAGTCACTCGAAAGCCTCGACCGCTTCGTCGACGCGCTGACGGCGATCGAGCGCGAGGCGCGGGAGAACCCGGATCTGCTGCGCACCGCACCCCACCGCACGCCGCGCTCCCGTCTCGACGAGACCCGTGCGGCCCGGCGCCCGATCTTGCGATGGCAGCCGGAGGGCGACGACGCCTGAACGCGCTCAGCCGCCCAGGTGACGACGGGCCACCTCGGCCCAGGCGCCACCGGGGTCGATCTGCAGGTAGCGGCGCCAGTGCTCGCGCGCCTTGGCGGGCAGCCCGAGCTTCTCGTAGAGGAGAGCGATGTTCACGTGGGCGTCCACGTACAGGGGATCCACGCGCAGCACGGTTCGGTAGTGGCGCAGCGCCGCCTCCTCCGCCCGTTGCTCCTCCAGCAGGCTCGCCGCGTTGAAGTTCGCTTCGAGGTGGAGGGGATCGAGCTCCAGCGCGCGTCGGAAGCAGTCCAACGCCGCGGGTCGGCGCCCCTGGTTGTAGTAGACCGTTCCCAGATTGCAGTGCGCGTCGGCGAAGCCCGGATCGAGCTCCAAGGCACGCTGGTAGGCCTCGATGGCCTCGTCCTGGGTGGGGGGGTCCGCGTCCAGGCTACATCCGTGCTCGAACCACTCGGGGGCGGTGAGGGAATCCTGGGGAAGCGAGGCCACGTCGCTCGCGAACGGTGTGGCCCCGCGGAAGTCGAGCACCATCTGACCGTCGGGCTCGAAGAGCGCTCCAGCGTGTTCCACCACGACCCGGTTCGAACGCTCGTCCCATAGTCGCAGCGCCGAGAGGGGATCCTGCAGCTCGGGCATGTGGAGCTGCAGGTCTTCTGCACTGCGGCGGATGCGGCGAAGCGGCACGCCGCGCTCGATCAGGCCGAGGACACCCTTCAAGCGCGCGAGGTCGCGGAAGGCAAACCCGCTCTCGCGACCCTCGTGGACACTCGGGCGCACGAGGTCCGTCCGCTCCCAATAGCGGAGGCGCGCAGGCGAGATCTTCAAAATGCGCGCTGCCTCGCGATGCGAGTACGCGTTCACCACCCCGCCCGCCAAACTACCACCTCCCGCGACCGATGGGGAGGCAAATCCAGCCCGGCGCCGCGGTGCGCCCGCTCAGGCGTTTGCGTAGACTCGAACGGGAAGCGTTTGCTGCGCTGGTGCGGGCCCCGGACTTCAAATCCGGTGGGGGCCGTGGCGACACGGCCCCGGCGGGTTCGATTCCCGTCCGCTTCCGCCGGGAAGGAAACCGCGTTACAGGGAGGTCGAATGGCAGCATCGGTGGTGATCAGCTTCAAGGACATCGACAGCAGCGAACGCGTGCGGCGCGACGTGCAAGCCCGTTGCGACGCCCTGGCAGAGGAGTTTCCGGAGACCACGCACTTCGAGGTCATCCTCTCGAGCGACAACAGCGACCACACCGCCCACGGCCACGTCACGGGAAACCACACCGAAGCGGCGGGCCAGGCCCAGGCGCCCGAGCTGATGCAGGCCGCCGACAAGCTGCTCGACGCGCTGACGCGGCAACTGCGTCGCCTGCACGACAAGAAGATCTTCACGCGGCGGCGGGAAGCCCAGCGGGCCTCCGAACGGCGCAAGGCGGGAAGCTAGCGCGCCCGCATGCCCCCATGGCCAGGCGCGCACACCCGCCCGACGACATCACCCCGACCGACTTCTTCACCCACTGGGTTCCTCGAGCGATCGCCGACGACCCCGACCGGCGCGCCCGCCTGGGAGAGGCCGACGCCACCATCGAGTTCGAACTCGTCGGCGAGTCTGCCGGGGCCTGGACGATCCGCATCCAGAGCGGCCGCGTGTCCGGCCACGAGGGGAGCAGCGAGCATGCAGACCTTCGGGTGCAGACGGACACGGCCACCTGGCGTGCCCTCAACCGCGGCGAGACGAGCGCACCAGAGGCCCTGCTGCGCCGAAAGGTCCACCTCAAGGGCAACTTCCTGCTGGCCCTCAAGCTTCACCTCATTCTCGGCTGAAGCTCACAAGTCGCGCCGAAGGGGGGCGGCGCGGCCGAGCAGATAGCCCTGGCCGAACGGAACCCCGAGCCCCTGGAGGGTCGCCAGCTCCTCGCTGGTCTCGATGCCCTCGGCGATCACGCGCGCACCCAGCTTGGCCGCCACGGCGTTGAGCGAGCGCAGCAGCTCCTGGCGAGGCGGGTCGGTGTCGATGGAGCGGACCAGCACCTGGTCCACCTTGATGAAGTCGGGAGCCAGCTCCATCACCGCTTCGAGGGATGAGTAGCCGACGCCGGTGTCGTCGAGCGCAATCCCCAGACCCAGGCTTGCGAAGTGGTCGCGCGCCTCCCGAAACATCGCGAAGTTCCCCACGGACTCGCGCTCGGAGATCTCGAAGACTACATCCGTGGGGCGCAGGTGCACCTCGTGGAGGGCCTCCTGCAGAGCGGCGCCTCGGAACTGGGGATCGCGGATCGCCGACGGGAGGCAGTTGAGGAAGAGCTTCTTGCCCGGGGCCAGGCCGCGGGCCGCCTCCAACGCCTGCCGCCGGCACAGTGAGTCGGCCTCGAAGAGCAGGCCCGCTTCCTCGGCGCGCTGGAAGAACGCCACCGGCGTCTGCACATCGGTTCCGGCGGGGCCACGGGCCAACGCCTCGAAGCCGATCACGTCGCGGGTGGCGAGGTTCATGATGGGCTCGAAGAGGATGCTCACCTCCTCACGCAGCAGCACCTGCTGGAACGCCAGGCGGCGTTCCCGTGCGGCGAGACGCGCCACCAGTTCGGCCTCGTTGCGCGCATCCTCCAGGAGGTCGCGCAGCTGGCGCCGATCGTCCGCAAGCGGGTTGTGCAGCGCCACTCCCCATCCCACGTGCACGGGCGGCGCCACGCGCAGGTACGGATAGAAGATGCGGCCTCCCTGCTTGGCCAGGTGATCGCGCACGGCGGTCGCCAGCGCGCGCATCTCCCCGCCGTAGAACGCGCCGTCGTCCCGGCCGCGGAACAGGAACAGCGCCACTTCGTCGCGGCCCGCATCCGCGCGAACCACCAGATCCTCGGCCCCGCGCCGGTCGCTCCAGACTTCCTCCAGCGTGGCCAGCAGCCCGTCGGTCACCTTGCGCGCCGCATCTGGTCCGTAGAAGCGTTCGATGCCCGCGAACTCCGCCGCGCTCACCACCAACACGGCGCAGGCGCGCGTGGCGCGGAAGCGCTCGCAGAGCGTTTCGAGAGCCCGCGTGTAGCGCGGAGGGCGTGCGTCGCCGGGCGATGCGCTCTGGGCGGCCGAGGTGGACACGCCTCTGCGTATCGGTCGCCGGCTTCCGCTCGTTTAGCCCCGAAGTTGCCTTTCCGAGCTTGCGCAGAGCCTCAGCTTTGGGCCCGAAGCGCTTGTGCTGTATGGCCTTTTCCGGATCGAACCAGATCCTGCGGCGAGCCCTCGAAGAGAATCCGTCCGCCGCTGGGGCCGCCCTCGGGCCCCAGGTCGATCAGATGGTCGGCGCTGCGAATCAGCTCGAGGTTGTGCTCTACCACCACCACGCTGGCTCCGGCGCCCAGCAGCGCGTCGAGGCTGGCCACCAGATGCGTGACTTCGGCCGGGTGCAGCCCGGTAGTCGGCTCGTCCAGCACGAAGAGACTGCCCTTGGCCTCGCGCCCGATCAGCGCCAGCGCGAGCCGCAGGCGCTGCGCTTCGCCACCCGAGAGCGTCGAGAGCGCCTGCCCCAGCCCGAGGTAGCCCAGGCCGACCCGCGCCAGCGGCTCGAGGCGCGGCTCCACCTGGGGATCGCCCCCGAACAGCTCGAGCGCCTCGTCCACGGTCAGCGCCAGCACTTCCACGATGCTGCGCCCCTGCCACGTCACCGCCGCTACTTCGGGCCGGTAGCGGGTCCCGGTGCAAGCCTCGCAGGGCACGCGCACGTCCTCGAGGAACTGCATGTCGACGACGGTTTCACCGCTTCCCTGGCACGCCTCGCAGCGTCCGCCCGCCACGTTGAACGAGAACCAGCCCGGCGCGAGTCCCCGTGCCTTGGACTCGCGCGTCTGGGCAAAGCGCTTGCGGATGCCGTCGAAGGCCTTCGATACGGTGGCTGGGTTGGAACGCTGGCTGCGCCCAGGCGGCTCCGGGTCCACCACCACGACCTGACGCAGCAGCTTGCCGCCCCGTACCGCGCGGGCCGCTCCGCGCTCGGGCTCGCCGCGCAGGTGCCCGACCAGGACGGAGCGAATCAGCGTGGTCTTTCCCGCGCCGGAGACGCCGGTCACGGCGACCAGCTGGCCCAACGGGATCGCCACGTCCAGGTCCTGGAGATTGTGCTCGGTGGCTCCCTCCACGTGCAGGTGCCCGCGCGTCGAGCGGAGCACGCGACGGGCAGGCTCGAGCTCGCCGCGCAACGCGCGACCGGTCAGGGATTGCGGGTGGCGGCGCACGTGCTCCACCGAGCCTTCCGCCAGGAGTGTTCCGCCTTGGCGGCCGGCACCCGGTCCCAGGTCGATCACGTGGTCCGCCGCCTCGATGAACTCCGGCGCGTGCTCCACCACCACCAGCGTGTTGCCTCGGTCGCGGATGCGCCGCAGCACGTCGAGCAGGCGCGCCACATCGCGCGCGTGGAGCCCGATCGAGGGCTCGTCCAGCACGTAGAGCGCCGCCGTCAGGGCTCCGCCGAGAGCCGTGGCGAGCTGAATGCGCTGGGCCTCGCCCCCGGACAGCGTGCGCACCTGGCGCTCCAGGGTGAGGTAGCCCAGTCCGACCTCCCGGGCGGTGCTCACGCGCGCCGCCAGGCGCACCCGCAGGCGCTCTACCCGCTCGGCCTCGGCCGGGCCAAGCTCGAGGCCATCGAGCCATTCTGCCAGCGCGTCCAGGGTGAGGGCGCACACCTCACTGAGCGGACGCCCCGCCACCTGCACCGCGCGCGCTTCCGAGCGCAAGCGCGCGCCGGCGCATTCGGGACACGGGTCGAAGCGCCGGTAGCGCGCGATGAGCACGCGGTTCTGGACCTTGTAGCGACGCCGATCCAGGTAGTCGAAGAATCCGCGCACGCCGTACCATCCCTCGCCGTCCCCTTCCAGGACCAGCTCACGCTGCCGTGCGCTCAGCTCCTCGAACGCGACGTCCGGCGGGATGCCGTGAACGCGGCAAGCCTCGAGCAGGTCCGCGTGGCTTTCGCGATTGGCGGGCGTGGAGAAGGGAGCCACGGCGTGGTCGCGGAGCGTGCGGCTCGGGTCCGGCACCACTCGCTGCGGGTCCAGCACCCCGACGCGGCCAAAGCCCTGGCACGCCTCGCAGGCACCCAGCGGGCTGTTGAAGGAGAAGAGCGCCGGCTCGGGGCGGGGGAAGCGTCGGCCGCAGCCGTCACAGGCGAATCCCTCGTGGAAGCTGAGCCGCTCTCCGTCCTCGCCCACCCCCACGAGCTCTCCGCGCCCCTGCGCAAAGCCGGCGGCCACCGCCTCGGCGAGACGCGTGCGACCGCCCTCGCCGTCGACGCGCACGCGGTCCACCAGCACCAGCGCGCCCTCCCGCCGCAGCGCTCCGAGGCCGCGCACGCTCACCTCTTCCAGGTCGTGAACGCGGCCGGCGGCGTCCAGGAGTCGGGTCCAGCCGTCAGCCAGGAGCTGGTCGCGCAGGTCGCCGAGCTTGCCCGCCGCAAGCGCAGCGCCCAGCGAGAGACGCCGACCGTTCCAGCGCGACACGAGCGCCTCCACCACGGCCGGCACGCTGCCGGGTACCACGGGTTGCTCGCAGTCGGGGCACACCGTGACGCCCACGCGCGCGAACAGCAGGCGCAGGTGGTCGAGGATCTCGGTGGCGGTCCCCACCGTGGAGCGGGCGGCGGTGACGCGATTGCGCTGTTCGATGGCGATGGCCGGCGGCAGGTTCGAGATGGAGTCGACAGCCGGGCGCGGCAGCCGCTCCAGGAACTGGCGGGCGTAGGTCGAGAGCGAGACCACGTAGCGCCGCTGGCCTTCGGCATAGAGGGTGTCGAACGCGAGGCTCGACTTGCCGGATCCCGAGACACCGGTCACCACCGTCATGCGGCGCAGCGGGATCGTGCAGCTCACGCCCTTCAGGTTGTGGGCCCGCGCCCCGCGGATGCAGATCTCGGTCGCGGCCACGGCTGACCTAGTAGCGAGGCAGCGAGGGATCCACCGCCTCGCTCCACAGGTCGATGCCACCCGCGAGGTTCACGACGTCGCGGAATCCCTGCTGGATGAGCACGCGGCAGGCCCGGGCGCTGCGCGCTCCGGTCTTGCAGTGGACCACGACCCGCCGCTCCTTCCAGTCGGCGAGCTCGGCGAGGCGGCGCTCGAGCTCAGCGAGCGGAATGCGCAGCGACCCCTCGATCGCGGCGATCTCCACCTCGTGGGGCTCGCGCACGTCGAGCAGCAGAAGCTCCTCGCCTCGGGCGCGCTGCGCTGCAAACTCGGCGGGGTCGAGCTCCGCGAGCGGCGGCAGGGACTCCTCGGCTTCACCCAGCGACTGGGGGCGGGGCGCACAGAACTGCTCGTAGTCGATCAGCTCCGTGACGCTGGGCTTCTCGCCGCAGGCGGGGCACTCCCGGTCCTTGCGCAGCCGGAACTCGCTGAAGCTCATCTCGAGCGCCGAGTACTGGAGCAGCCGCCCGATCAGCGGCTCTCCGATTCCAGTCAGCAGCTTGATGGTCTCGGTCGCCTGGATGGTCGCGATGATCCCGGGCAGGACGCCGAGCACTCCGCCCTCGGCGCAGTTGGGCACCAGCTCGGGCGGGGGCGGTTCCGGGTACAGGCAGCGGTAGCAGGGGCCGCGCGACGAGTCGAAGACGGTGGCCTGGCCGTCGAAACGGAAGACGGAGCCGTGGACGTTAGGCTTGCCCAGCAGTACGCAGGCATCGTTCGTCAGGTAGCGCGTCGGAAAGTTGTCGGTCCCGTCCACGATCACGTCGTATGCGGCCAGGATGTCCATCGCGTTGCTCGAATCCAGCCGCACCGGGTGCAGCTCGAGCGCCACGTCCGGGTTCTGGGCGCGGATGCGCTCCGCGGCCACTTCGAGCTTGGGCCGGCCCACGTCGGCGGTGGCGTAGAGCACCTGGCGCTGGAGGTTCGAGGCATCGACCACGTCGAAGTCCACGAGGCCGAGCCGCCCCACGCCGGCGGCGGCCAGGTACTGGGCCAGCGGGCAGCCGAGGCCGCCGGCGCCCACCAGCAGGACGCTCCCCGCGAGCAGCGCCTCCTGTCCGCGCACGCCCACCTGCGGAAGGATCAGATGGCGCTTGTAGCGCTCGTACTGGTCGGGGCGCAGGGTCGCCATGGCGGGATGCTAACGGGCCTTCGGGCCGGGCTCCAAAAGCAGCGGAGGCCCCCCACCCATCCCCGCGAAGGGGGGCGAGAGGCCTCCGAACCAAGGCCACCGCGGCCGAGGAGTGCGGGACCTAGTCGTCCTCGCCCTCCTCCTTGCGCGGCGGGATCACGTTGACGTTGTACGCCTTGCGCGGCTTGTCGATGAACTTCCAGTCCACCGTGACCCAGTCGCCCTTCTTGAGGTCGCCCCAGGCCGCCTTGCCTTCGCCGGCCACCTTGGTGTCGTCCACCTTGGCGAACTTGACCTTGTCGCCCTTGCGGTTGTCGACGATCACCTGCTTGTTGTTGATCTTGTCGACTCGACCGGTGAACTGCCGGTACTGAGCCCATGCGTCCCCGGGAGCCGAAACCAGTCCCACGGCGACTACCATCATCACGACCGCTGCAACGGCCAACACCTTGCGCATGCTCACTCCTTCTCTGGGGCGCCGCCGCGCCCTTCTCTCCTGAGACGACTCCTTGGACGTCCGCAGCGGCCCGGTCATTCGACCGGAACCGGACCACCTTAGTTGGTGCCGGAGGTGGGATTCGAACCCACACGACCTCGAAGGCCGGGGCCTTTTGAGGGCCCTGCGTATACCAATTTCGCCACTCCGGCGCGGGCGAGGAGCATACCACCTCCCGACTCGTGCGGAGCCCCGAGCGCGATCGCAGTTGACCGCATGGGCACCCGGGCTAGCCTCGGGGCCGCGTGGGGCTGTAGCTCAGCTGGGAGAGCACAAGGCTGGCAGTCTTGGGGTCAGGGGTTCGATCCCCCTCAGCTCCACCACTTCTTTCGCGGGGTTGGCGGCTTCGTCGTCGGCCCCGTTTTCGTTAGGGGCCGTATAGGGCCGTCCGGGGCCGCCGAAGTCGGCGAATGAAAGGTCCCGCTCCTCCTCCCGCATCGCGTGCGCGTAGACGCGCAGCGTGAAGCCGAGGTCTTGATGCCCGAGCTGCGAGGCCACCCATTTCGGGGACTTGCCCGACGCGAGCGCCAGGCTGGCCCACGTGTGGCGCGTGCAGTGCAGCTTCAGCGGTCGCACGCCCTGCTTCTGCGCCCTCCGCCGCACCCGATACCAGACCCGCTCGAAATTGCGCTCCA
>CAXMOD010000076.1:0-12452 GCA_964194905.1 uncultured Desulfobacterales bacterium
TCTGGATGCGCAGGCCGGGCCGGAGCTCACGCAGATCGAGGTCGGGGTTGTACTCGCGCAGCAGCCAGATCGGAACGCGGCGGTTCCGGCGCGAGAGGCTCCAGAGCGTGTCGCCGCGGCGCAGCACGTGCTCCTGGGTCCCGGCTACGCGGTAGCGGCTGAAGAAGTCGGCGCGAATGGCCTCGTGGTGCGCCTTGCGCCGCGCGGCGAAGGTGGGATGCGCCACGCGTGAGAAGTCCAGCCGCACGCGCTGCCCGATGACGAGGGCCGCTCGCGGGCGCAGCGCGTTGAGGCTGCGCAGACGGGAGGTCGAGACCTGGAGCCAGTCGGCGTAGTGGCCGAGGGTCTCGCCGGCCTCGACCACGATGTGGTCGTCCTGGGAGACGCCCAGATCCAGGCCCGCAAGAATGGATTCGGGGGTTCCGGACGGAGCCGGGGCGTGGGACGCAGGCCCCGGAGACATTTGCCGCGCTGCTGCCGATGGCGCGACCGGAGCGGGTGCGAGAGCCACAGCCGGAGGTTCGGGCGCGGCACGGCTCGGCTCGAGCTCGGCGCTCGTCGTGGCCGGGGAATCGGACTCGAGTGCCGCTGCGGACATCGGCTCAGGCGTGCCGTCCGGCTGGGGTGCGGCGGAGGACTCCGCGGGCTTGCTCGGGGGCAGCGTGATGCGCACCCGCGCGTGGCCGTCCTCCGCAGCCTCGGCGCTCGCGACGGTCACACCCGGCGGAGCGCCCGGCACGAGCGGCGGAGGGACGGGGGGCGGCGCCGGCGTTGCGGCAGCGGCCGTCAGGCTCGGCACGGGCACGAGCAGCTTCTGGCCGACGGCGAGCTGGTTCCTGTTGCGGAGGCCGTTGGCGGCCACCAGCGCATCCTCGCTCACGTGGAAGCGCTTGGCGATTCGCGACAGGCTGTCGCCCCGCCGCACGTAGTAGCTGCCGTCGAAGTCGTCGGGCGGCATGCTGGGCGCGTCGTCCGTGGGCAGCCGCAGCGACTGTCCGATACGGATCCGGTGGCGGCTGCGCAACCCGTTGAGCGCCACCAGCTCGCTCTCCTTCACTCCGTGGCGCCTTGCGATCTGGGAGAGGGTGTCGCCGCGCCGCACCCGATAGACGGTGTCGCGCTTCTGGCGCGTGAAGCGTTCCGACGCCGGGATCGACGCCAGGGCGGTCGCCGCGGGAACGCCCCGAGGGTGGCGCGGGACGCGCAGCTCGAAGCCTCGCGGCACGTACTTCTGGCCGCGCCACACCGGAGGCTGCAGCGACAGGTTGTCTTCGCGCAGCCGGGTGACGTCGATGCCCAGCACCTTCCCCAGGCTCTCCACCCGGTAGTAGTGGTCCAGCTTCACCATCTCGTAGGCCGACGGGTCGAGCTTCTCCAGCGGGCCGAAGTGCGTCTCGGCATCCCGGTCGACGTCGATGGCGGCCAGCAGCTCCGTGTAGAAGTTGCGCGATGCGAACTTGAAGGCACGGCCCTTGTAGCGGCGCACGATGGTGGCGATGTCGCGCGTGCCGGTGGCGCGTACCGCGCGCGACATGCCCGCCTGACCGTGGTTGTAGGCGGTGACGGCGAGCGGCCAGGTCTTCAGCTCCGCGTAGTTGTCGAGCAGCAGCCGCGCCGCGGCGTCGGTGGCCCGGAACGGGTCCATGCGCTCGTCGATCTCGTAGTCCACGCGCATGTAGAGGCGGCCCGTGGAGCGCGTGAACTGCCAGAGGCCCGCCGCGCCGGCGCTCGAGTAGGCGCGTGGGTTGAACGACGACTCCACGTGGGGCATGGCAGCCAGGTCCGCGGGCAGACCCTTCTGGGAGAAGACCTCGCGGATGGTCGGCTCGTACAGGCCCGCGCGGATCATACCCTGGCGGAAGCGATCCGCCTGACCCCGCTGATAGCGCACCTGGCGCGCCGCCCGGCGCAGGGTGGCGTTGGCCACGTCCGGGGGCCAGAGCGCCAAGACCCGCTTCTGCAGCTCGTTGAGGTTGCTGCGGCGACCGGCGCCCAGCAGCTTGAGCGCGGCGATGTACTTCTTCTTGGCGCGCTCGCGGTAGCGATCGCGGCTGCGGCGCGAGAGCCCCTCCGGGATGCGGATCTCCTCGTACACCACGTCCAGGTGCCAGGCGTCGTGGAGCAGGCCGCTGCGCGAGTCGACCTCGGCGTAGATGCGGGTCCAGAAGTCCACCTGGGGCTGAAGCGAGGGCGGGCGCGGCAGATCCTCGCCTGCCGCGTTCGGCGCAGACAGGACGACGGCGAGCAGGATGGCGGCGGTGGTACGCATCGGCCTCATCACGGATCGGCAGTTCTGCGGCAGAACCTGACAGGCGCGCGAATGAAACACCCGACGCGCGGGGGACACGCGGGGTGCATCCGGGGGGGATTCCGGCTGCCAGCCGCTCCAGCTTAGCAGCACAATGGGCTTTGCTCGCCAGCCTGGCTACTTCCGGCGGCCCTTCTTCCTCGATTTCCGGGCCTGCTTGCGCTTGTTCTTGCGGACCTTGCCCGACTTGCGGGGTGCCCGGCTGCCGCCGCCGCCGCCGCCCGCCATCAGCGCCGCCGGGTCGATGCCGCCCGGAGCGGCGCCGGCCAGGTTGCCCATGCCCGGGATGCGCCCCAGCATGCCGCCGGGACCGCCCATCTGACCCAGCGCCTCGCGCATCTGTCCGAAGCGCTTCACCAGGTCGCGTACCTCCGACTGACGGCGCCCACTCCCGCGCGCGATCCGCGATGCGCGGCTCTTGTCGATGATCTCGGGCTGGCGCCGCTCGTCGCCGGTCATGGAGTGGACCATCGCCTCCACCTTGACCAGCTCGTCGCCCTCCACCTGGTCCGCGATCGAGCCGAACATAGGCAGCTTGGCGAAGAGCTCCTTGATGGGGCCCATGCGCTTGATGAGCTTCAGCTGGGACAGAAAATCCTCGAGCGAGAACTGCCCCTTGAGCATGCGCTCGGCGTCGGCTTCCGCCTGGAGCTGCTCCTGATCGTCGAGGGCAGACTCGAAGTCCTCCACCAGGCCGACGACGTCGCCCATGCCGAGGATCCGCGAGGCCAGGCCCTCGGGGCGGAAGGTCTCGAGGCGGTCCACGCCCTCGCCGGTGCCGAGGAACTTGATCGGGACGCCAGTCACGGCTTTCACGGCGAGCGCGGCGCCGCCGCGGGCGTCGCCGTCCAGCTTGGTCATCACCAGGCCGTCCAGCTCGAGTCGCTCCGAGAAGGCCTGCGCCACGTTCACCGCGTCGCGGCCCATCAGGGCGTCGCAGACCAGCAACGTGTTGGCGGGCTCGACGCCGCGGCCGATCTCCTCGAGCTCCCGCATGAGGTCGTCGTCGATGGCGAGCCGCCCGGCCGTGTCGTAGACGATGGCGTCGAAGCCCTCGCGGGCCGCGCGCTCGCGTGCCGCGGCGCAGATGGCCGACGGCCCTTCAGTTGCGTCGCCCGTGTGCACCGCCACACCGATCGACTCGCCCAGCCGCTGGAGCTGGAGCACCGCGGCGGGCCGCTGGATATCGGCGGCGACCAGCAGAGGGCGGCGCTTCGTGCGCTGGAGGTGGCGCGCCAGCTTCGCGGCGACGGTCGTCTTGCCCACACCCTGGAGGCCGATGAGCATGATGGAGGCGCGACCGTCGCGATCACGCTTCAGCTCGGTCTCCACCGGACCCATCAGGGCCGTCAGCTCTTCCTGACAGATCGCCACGAAATGCTGGCCCGGCGTCACCCGCTGGGTGCGGCCCTGGGCGTCGCGCGCCCGAGTCTGCACGCGCTCGCCGAGCGCCCGCTCCTTCACCCGGGCGAGGAAGTCGCGTACCACCGCGAAGTCCACGTCCGCTTCGAGGAGCGACATGCGCACGTCGCGCAGCGCGTCGTCGATGTTCGCGTCGGAGAGTTCGCGGACTCCCGCCAGCTTCTCGCGCGCGGCGCTGAAGCCGCGTGTCAGGGTCTCGAGCATCGTTCCGCAGGCGCCTCCAAGGGGGCGGGAGAATAGCGATTGGGTACCATCCGCGCGCCCAGCCCAGGAGGACGGTGCGTGGCGACCGAGGTGGAAGCCCAGATTACGGGGAACGTATGGAAGATCGAGAAGCAGGTTGGCGACACGGTCGAGCCCGACGACGTGATCCTGATCATCGAGTCCATGAAGATGGAGATCCCCGTCGAGGCCCCCTGCAAGGGGCGGATCGCCGAGATCCGCGTCAGCGAAGGGGACAGCGTGGAAGAGGGTGACGTCCTGGTCGTCTTCGACTGAGCCGGACGCGCTCCGCGCGCGTCGCCTCGAAGCCCGCGATCGAGATGCGGTCCTGGCGCGCCTGCGTGAGCACGCGAGAGAAAACCTGTTGCTCCTGGACCTGGCGGAGCAGCTCGGACGTCGCGCGCAGCCGGGGGAGGTGCGCGCGGAGCTCCACGGTGCGTTCCTCAAAGGGCGCCTGTGCGGCGTGGTTTCGACGCGGCCCAGCGTGCTGCTGGACGCCGGTCTCTCGCTGGAAGAGCTCGACGTCCTGTTGCCTTCGCTGTCCCGATCCTCGAACGGCCTGGTGAAGAGCGCCGAGGTGCTGGTGGACCGGCTGTGGGCCTACCTGGAGGCGCACGGCCGGCGTGCACTGCTGGATCGCCTCGAGGTGGCGTGTGCCGTCGGGAGAGTCGCGATCTGCCTGCGCCAGCCCGGCGCCGACCAGGCCGTACGCGAGGCGAGCCCCGAGGACCTCCCGGCATTGGTGCACGCAGCGCGGGCCAGCCTGAGTGAGGAGGGGCGGCCCGATCCCTACGAGATCGACCCGGACGGCTTTCGCCGCTGGGTGCGCGGCCGCGTGGGCCGGGCGCTGCTGGTGCTGTGCGAGGGGCGAATCGGCTTCGTCGGGTACGCCGACGTGCGCCGTGACGAGGGTTGGCTGCTTCAGGGGGTCTACACCTGGCCCGAGATGCGTCGCCGCGGTCTCGGTGCGGTGGGCGTCTCGGCGCTCTGCCGCCGGGCCTTCGCCGAAGGTGCCGACCACGTGCAGCTGGCGGTCGTAGAGGGCAACGAGGCCGCCGAGCGCCTCTACGAGGGCCTCGGTTTCGAACCCTTCGCGCGGTTGCGCACTCTGCTCTACACCTGAGCGGCGGCCCCGCGCTAGCATGCCCGCCCGATCTCGGGCGGCGAAGGAGACGTGATGGCACTTCTGGATGGCAAGGTGGCGATCGTTACAGGCTCGGGCGGAGGGATCGGACGCGAGCACGCGCTGGCCCTGGCGGCCGAGGGCGCCAGCGTGCTTGTGAACGACCTGGGCGGCACCCGCGATGGGACGGGCGAAGGTCACGCCATGGCGGATCAGGTGGTCAAGGAGATCCAGGACGCCGGCGGCGAGGCCGCCCCCAACTACGACAACGTGGCCAGCGTCGACGGCGGCGAAGGCATCCTCCAGGGCGCGCTCGACGCCTTCGGCCAGGTGGACGTGCTGGTGAACAACGCCGGCATCCTGCGCGACAAGACCCTGGCCAAGATGGACGAGGACCTGTGGGATTCCGTGATCGCGGTGCACCTGAAGGGCACCTACTGCGTCACGCGGCCGGTCTTCAATCACATGAAGGAACGCGGCGCAGGCGGCTCCATCATCAACACGTCGTCCACGTCGGGCCTGGAGGGCAACTTCGGGCAGAGCAACTACGGCGCGGCGAAGGCGGGCATCGCCGGCTTCACGCGCTGCGTGGCCCTCGAGGGGCAGAAGGCCGGAATCCGGGTCAACGCGATCGCCCCGGTGGCCTTCACGCGCATGACCTCGGACCTGATGGGTGCTCCGGAGATGGAGGAGCGCATGAACCCGAAGCTGGTGGCGCCCCTCATCGTCTTCCTGGCGAGCGACCTCGCCAAGGACGTCACCCGGAAGACCTTCTTCATAGGCGGTGGCAAGATCTCCGAGATGCGGATGGTGCGGACCGAGGGCGCGACCAAGAAGGACAACGGCGGCCTCTGGACGCCCGACGAGATCGCGGCCCGCCTCGACGACATCCTGGCCTAGGGAAATCCCCCGAACCTGAAGGCCTTCGGGGCAGGGCGTTGCCCGCCCCGGGGGCCCGTGGTACCCAGCCTTCATGGAGCCGGTGGAGCCCCCCGTCCCGGCGCGGGAAGCGCCCGCCGCCCTCGCCGATCCTTTCTCGGCGATGACGCCCCGGTTCAACTTCCCGCTCCGGAGCTTCGCCCGCCGCTTCTTCGGCCACCTGGAGTTCGACTCGGAGACGGTGCGCAGGCTCTCGGATCTCGAGGCGCGCGGCTCCGTCGTGTACGTGATGCGCTACGCCAGCCGGCTGGACTACTTCCTGTTCAACTGGCTCTTCCTGCGCAACGGACGGCGCCTGTCGGGCTTCGCCAACGGCGTGGCCTTCTATTACTACCGCCCGTTCTACGAGGCGGGGCGTCTGCTGGTGCGGCGGCTGCGCGCCCGGCGCTGGCTGCGCTGGTCCAGCGAGCGTGCCCACGAGCACGAGCTGGGACGCGAGCATGTTCACGAGCTGGTCCGGGCGGGCGAGTCGCTCTTCCTGTTCCTGCGAACGGACCGCGCCAGTTGGATTCTGGGCCGACGCCGCACCGCGCGCACCCGCACGGAGCTCGACTTTCTGGGCGAGATCGTGGGCAGTGTCTGGAACCACGACCGTCCGGTCTACCTCGTGCCGCTGGCGTTGTTCTGGCGGCGCGGGCCGCGGCGCAGCGCGCGTCGCTTTCTCAACCTGGGCTACGGCGCCACCACGCGCCCCACGGATCTGTCCAAGGTGACGGGCTTCCTGCTCAACTACCGCAACCTCAAGATCAAGGTCGGGACCGAGATCGACCTGCGAGCGTTCGTGTCGGAGCGTCGTGCCGAGGGCGCGGCGACCCTGACTCGAAAGGTCCGCCGCTCGCTTCTGCTCCACCTCTCGCGCGAAGAGAAGGTGGTGCAGGGCGCGCCCATCCAGCCGTTCCACCGGGTGGAGGAGGAGGTGTTCTCGGACCCGGGCTTCGACGCGGTTCTGGCCGAGTACGCCAGCCAGAAGGACATCCGCGTGGAGGCGGCCCGCGCCCAGGCGACGCGCATGCTTGCCGAGATTGCGGCGCGGCCGAGCTCCACGTTCCTGGCCCTGCTCAACTCGGCGGTGACGCTGATCTTCCGGCGCATGTTCCGCAGCATCGACGTGACCGGCCTCGAGAAGGTGGCGGACTACGCGCGCCAGCATCCCATCGCGTTGGCCCCGAGCCACCGCTCCTACTTCGATTTCCTCATCCTCTCCTGGCTCTTCTACGGGAACCACATGGTCCCGCCCCACGTCCTGGCCCGGGAGAACATGGCCTTCGGCCCCTTCGGCTTCCTGTTCAGGCGCGCCGGGGCGTTCTTCATGCGCCGTTCGTTCGACGACCCGCTCTACAAGGAGGTGTTCCGCCGCTACATCACCTATCTGGTCCGGCAAGGTCACTCCCAGGAGTTCTTCATCGAAGGCGGTCGCTCGCGCAGCGGCAAGGCGCTGGCGCCCAAGTACGGCTTCCTGACCTGGGACCTCGAGGCGTTCCTGGAGACCGGCCGCCGCGACCTTTTCTTCGTGCCCACCGCGATCACCTACGAGCGCCTGGTAGAGGAGGGCGCCATGGTCCGCGAGCTGGAGGGCGTCGAGAAGACCAGCGAGAGCATCTGGGGCCTCATGCGCGCCCGGAAGTTCCTGAACCTGCGCTTCGGCAGCGTGCACGTGAACTTCGGCGAGCCCATCTCCCTGGCCGACGCTCTCGGCGAGCGGCGCAGCGAGTTCGCCACGGACTCGTGCCCCGAGGTGGCCGCGGAGAAGCGCCAGTTCGTCGCCCAGCTGGGCAACCGCATCGTGGAGCGCATCAACTGGGCCACGGTGGCGAACGCCACGTCCGTCGCGGCCTGCGCGCTGCTGGGCGAGCCCCGACGCGGCCTGCTGCGCCACGAGCTGGTCTCGCGGATGCAGCAGATCGTGGATCTGCTGGGCGTCCAGGACGTGCGCCTCACGCCGGCGTTCGAGTCGGACGAGGGCGAATTCCGCGAGTCGATCGCCTTCCTTCTGCGCTCCGACCTGATCCGCTCCGCACAGGACCCGCGCGGCGAGATCCTGTACTTCGACGAGGGCAAGCGCCGCGCGCTGGACATCTACCGCAATGCCATCATCCATTTCCTCGCGACCCCGAGCTTCCTGGCGCGCGAGCTCCTGCTCGGCGGTACTCCCGCCGGGCTGCGCGAAGGCGTGGCCGGTTGGCTCGACCTCTTCTACCAGGAGTTCTTCGCTCCGCGCGAGGAGCTGCTCGTGGCTCACGTGGGCGGCTTCCTCGACTACTTCGAGCGCTACGGGCTCGTCGAGCGTGGCGAGGACCGGATCGTGGCCAGCGAGAAGGGGCGGCCGTACTTCGCCTTCCTCGCCACGCAGACGCGAGGCGTGATCGAGGCCTATTACGCCGCTTGCAATGCGGCGCTGGATCTGACCGACACACCCGTGGGTCGCCGCGTGCTCGAAAAGGAGATCCGCGAGCGCTTCGAGCAGAGCGAGCTGCTCGGCGAGGTGGTGCGACCGGAGGGCTGCAATCCCGTCACCTTCCAGAATGCCCTCGAACTGCTCGCGCGGCGCGGCGTGCTCGAAGCCGGCGAACGCCGCGGCCGCGACCGGCGTCGCGAGAAGACGTACGCGCGAGGTCCCGCCTTCGACGAGCTGGCGGGGCTGCGCGAGCGGCTGGCGTCGGCCCTCGCCGCCGGGTAGCTTCCCCCTCCCTTCGGGGGGAGATCCATGGAAGCCATCACCCGCGAGCTCGATTTCGAGAAGGGCGGGGGCCTCGTGACGGCCATCGCCCAGGACGACGCCACCGACGAGATCCTGATGGTGGCCCACATGAACCCGGAGTCCTTCCGCAAGACGGTCGAGACGGGTGAGGTCTACTACTGGAGCCGAAGCCGCGACAAGCTCTGGTACAAGGGCGAAGAGAGCGGCAACGTCCAGCACGTGAAGGCCATCTACGTGGACTGCGATGGCGACGTGGTTCTCATCAGGGTGCAACAGGTCGGCGACGCGGCCTGCCACACCGGCAAGCGCAGTTGCTTCTTCCGCAAGGTGGAGGGCGACGGCTACGCGGACGTGGGTGTGCAGGTCTTCGATCCCGCCGAGGTCTACAAGAAATGAGCGGCGCGAGTTCGAGCGAGGGCCGCGGCTCCCGGGTCCTGCGCATCGGCCTGCCCAAGGGCACCCTGCAGGAGACGACCTTGCGCCTGATGGCGGCGGCCGGCTACCAGATCACCACCCCGGAGCGCTCCTACTACCCGTCCATCGATGATCCGGAGCTCGAGTGCATCCTGATTCGCGCTCAGGAGATGGCGCGCTACGTCGAGCAAGGCGTGATGGACGTGGGCATCACCGGCCTCGACTGGGTCCTGGAGAACCGCGCCAAGGTGAAGGAGCTCGCCGACCTGCGCGCCCCGTGGCCCAACTACCGGCCGCTGCGCTGGGTGCTGGCGGTGAAGGAAGGCTCGCCGATCCGGAATGCCAAGGGCCTGGAGGGCAAGCGCATCGCCACCGAGGCCGTGGGCCTGACGAAGCGCTACCTGAAGGAACACGGCGTGAAGGCCGAGGTCGAGTTCTCCTGGGGCGCCACCGAGGTGAAGCCACCGGTGCTGGCCGACGCCATCGTCGACGTCTCGGAGACCGGCTCGAGCTTGCGCGCGAACGACCTGGAGGTGCTCGACACGGTGCTCGAGAGCACCCCGCGCTTCATCACCAACAAGGAGGCCTACGCCGACCCGTGGAAGCGGCGCAAGATGGAGCGCCTGCTGATGCTGTTGCGCGGTGCCATCGATGCGGCGGACCGGGTGGGCCTCATGCTGAACGTGCGACGCGAGCACCTCGACAAGGTGCTCCAGCTCCTGCCGGCACTGGCGGCTCCGACCGTCTCGACGCTGACCGACGATCGCTGGGTCGCCCTCAACACCGTGGTCGAGGAGCGCACGGTGCGCGATCTCATCCCGCAGCTCGCCGAGGCCGGCGCACAGGGCATCGTCGAGTACCCCCTCAACAAGATCCTCGTCTGAGGGACCGGCGGTGGGTCGGCTGCGCCGGCTGATGGGAGCGCTGCCCGTCTATGCGAAGACCGCCTGGTGGGGTCTGGCGCGGCCGCGCTACGAGCGCGCCCCGCTGGTGGTGGTGCAGGCGGTGGTGCGCGGGCCCGCCGGCCTGCTGCTGTCGGTGCGCTCGGACCTGCACGGCTGGGAGCTGCCCGGAGGCAACCCGCACCCGGGTGAGCCCGAGGAACGGGCGCTGCGCCGCGAGGTTCGCGAGGAGACGGGTGTGGAGATCGAGACGCTCAGGCACGTGGGCGACTACGTGCGGACGGGCTTCCGCCCCCACCGCGCGCGGGTCTACCTGTGCCGCGCCGTCGCCGGGGAGCCGCAGCCGAGCCCCGAAACGCTCCGGGTGGCCTGGCACCCCGTCGACGCGCTGCCCGAGACCCTCTTTCCCTGGTACCGCGGGCCCATCGCCGACGCGCTCGCCGAGCGGGCCGCGCCGGTCGAGCGAATCGAGTACCAGGGCCTGCGGGCCATTCTCGCGGGCATGCGCATCGACCTGCACATGCGCTGGTACGGCTGAAAAGGAAAACCGCCCGAGGCGGTCAAACCCGGGCGGCTTCCTGCTTCTTCGCGAGACGTGCGTGCTTCAGCGCGCCTGTTCGCGTAACCCGCTGGCCTCCCACTCCTTGGAGAGCTGGGTCAGCTTCTTCTGGAACTCCTCGAACGGTTCGTCGAAGGAGAGGATGATCTCGGTGGTGCGCGGGATGTCGTCGCCGTTGAGCAGTCCGCGGTAACGGTTCAGATTGGCCAGGATGGCTTCGGCCACCTTGAGGGCGCGCTTCTCGGTCTTGATCAGCGGCGACTGCAGCGTGTAGACGTTGTTGCGACCCCAGAGGCTCTCGTCGCGCACGATCGCGATCTCACGGTAGATGCCGTTGATCGGATCGAAGTTGTACTCGACGCGGACCTCCTTGAAGATGTCCGAGTTCCCCGTGTAGAAGCCGCGCTCCTTCTCGACCTTGCCGAGCTGGCGGCAGCGGGGACAGTAGAAGGTGTCACCGTGGTTCAGGAGGAAGACGCCCTTGGCGTAGTCCTCGCAGTCGGTGTTCTCGCAGTAGCCGACGCCGCGCTTCATGCTCGCCATGCTCTTTCGCACTCCAATGCAATGCCCAAGCGGACCGGCATCCCTCCCCGGATTGTAGATTCAAGGCTCGTGCCAGGGGGGGACGCGAGAGGCCATCTCGCCAGGACGGTCAACGGATTGGTCGCGGAGTTGCGCGCTCGCTGCACCCGTGCGAGGGCCCTCCGCGGGGCCGCGGGTGCCGTCGCACACCCACAATTGGGGATCCGCTTGCCCTCACCGCCCGCGCGCGCAGAATACTGCGCAGCGTTGGGCCGATCGGCGCGATCGCAACTCGAAATCGCTGCGAGAACGCGCGCTTGGCCTGAGGGGGCAGGGCGCAACATCACTCCTGTGGCCGGAAAACCGGAAGCTCTATCGCAACTTCCGAGACTAGCGGTTTATATCTCCGAGGGACCCATCCCGTCAAGATGCGCCGGATCATTGTTGTGGGTTCGAGGTGTCCGGAGCGGCTCCCTGGCCCAGAGTGCGGCGCAGCCGGCTCCGCTCGCGCACCAGGTAGAGGCTGTAGAGGGCCAGCGCCACCACCACCATGCCGTAGGCCGTGGCCACGTAGCTCATCGCGGGGTTCCCTGGGAGCGGGCCACCCGCCGCAGCAGATCTGCGCGCAGGGCACCGACCTCGAGCCGCAGCAGGAGCAGCCAGGTGAAGGCCCCGAGGATGGTGGCGATGCCCAGGAAGAACGGCAGGAGCATGCCTTCGCCCAGGCTGCCGCGCCCGAGGTTCTCCGGGTGGATGGCCCGGCTCCCGAACAGGTCGATCGCCACATAGTTCAGCGGGACGGCGGCGAGGCCCACGATGCCGTAGACGGCGGCGAAACGTGCGCTGCGCTCGTCGCCCGCCGTGAAGCTGCGCAAGAGCGCGTAGGCCAGGTAGATGAACCACAGCACCAGGGTCACCAGCAGGCGCGGGTCCCACGACCACCAGTGCCCCCAGGTTCCCTTGGCCCAGACCGGGCCGGTCAGGATGACCAGAGTGCAGAAGACCACACCCACCTCGGCCGAGGCGGCGGCCGCGCGATCCCAGCGCTCCTCCCCGCGCCACAGGTAGAGCGCGCCGCCGAGCGCGGTCAGGCCGAAGCCCAGGTAGGCCGCAAACGCGCAGGCGGGGTGGACGTAGAGGATCTTCTGGATCACGCCCTGCACCGAGTCGAGCGGTGCGCGCGCCACCACGACGGCGAAGGTGAGCACGAGGGCGGCGCAGAGCCAGCCGACGGCGCGCGTGAGGGCCGGCGTGCCGGCGGCGTTGTGGGGGATTGCGTTCATTCGTCGAGCACGTACTCGAAGACGAGGAAGGAGAGTATCAGATAGACCGCGTCGGCCACG
>CAXMOD010000077.1:0-3409 GCA_964194905.1 uncultured Desulfobacterales bacterium
AGGCGCGCCGACGTATTCGTGCAGAATTTCCGCCCCGGCGCCATCGACCGGCTGGGGCTCGGCGAGCCGGCGCTCCGCGCGATCCGGCCCGACCTGATCTACGTCTCGATCAGCGGCTTCGGCGACACGGGGCCCTACGCCCAACGGCGCGTCTACGACCCGATCATCCAGGCGCTGACGGGCAACGTCGCGATCCAGCGCCACCACGAGATCCAGCTGCCGGACCTGGTGCGCAACGTGGTGTGCGACAAGGCCTCGGCATACACCGCCGCGCAGGCGATCACCGCCGCGCTCTTCGCGCGCGAGCGCGGCGCGGGGGGCCAGCATGTGCGCGTTCCGATGCTCGACGCCGCGCTGGCCTTCTTCTGGCCGGATGGCATGATGGCGCACACGATCGTCGGCGAGAACGTGGAGGCCCCAGGTCCGACCCTGTACGAGATCTACCGGCTGACCGAGACGGCTGATGGCTACCTGATCTACTTCGCCGCCTCGCAGGACGAGTACCACGGACTGTTCCGCGCGCTGGACCACCCGGAGTGGTGCGAAGACCCGCGCTTCGGCAGCTACGAGGGGCGCGGCGCGCACCCGGAGGAGCTGGGCGCCGTCCTCTACGAGGCCTTCCGCGGCTTCGATACGGCGCCGCTGATCGAGCGCTTGATCGCCGAGCAGGTTCCGGTCGCGCCGGTGCACGAGCTCGAAGACGTGCTCGCCGATCCCCAGGTCGTACACAACCAGATCCTGGTCGAGCGCGAGCACCCGAGCGCCGGCCTGGTGCGCCAGGCGCGCCCGGCGGCGCGCTTCGAGGGCACTCCCTCTTCGCTTCGTCTCCCGGCTCCAGGGCTCGGTGAGCACAGTGACGAGCTGCTCGCCGAGGCGGGCTATGCCGCTGCGGAGGTGCGTGCGCTGCGGGAAGCCGGGATCGTGGGCTGAGGCCCTATACAGCCGGGGCCACCTTCGCCATCCTGAAGGGGGTGGACGCCGTGGTCGGCCTGCGCATCAGCGACGAGGGCGAGCGGCGCGGGCTGGATCTATCACTTCACGACGAGGTCGGGTACAACCTGTGAGCGGGGACCCATGAAGCTCATCGAGGCCATCATCAAGCCCTTCAAGCTCGACGACGTTCGCGAGACGCTGGGAAAGCTGGGAATCCAGGGCATGACCGTGACCGAGTGCAAGGGCTTTGGTCGCCAGCGCGGCCACACCGAGGTCTACCGCGGCGCCGAGTACGTGGTGGACTTCCTGCCGAAGACCAAGGTCGAGATCGTCGTCTCCGACGATCAGTGCGACGCCGCCGTCGAGGCCATCGTCAACGCTGCCAACACCGGCAAGATCGGTGACGGCAAGATCATGGTGCACCCGGTCGAGAACGCGGTCCGCATCCGCACCGGCGAGCAGGGCGACGAAGCGGTCTAGCCCGCATTTCTCACTGAAGGGCCGCGCACCGGCTGACCACCCCTGCTAACGGTTTGTTGTTCAAAGACAAATCGTGCACAGGGGGGTCAGCACGGTGCGAACAGACTGTAGTGCGGGTCAGCTGGAGTTTCAGGGGTTGGGTGGGCGCCGCGTGGAGGCGGCCTTCGACGGTGGGCGGCAGACGAGTGACGCCGGCCTGCTGCTGCTGCGGGAGGTGGCGGAGCGGACGGGGCTGCTCCGGCGCTTTTCGGGCTGCTTCACCGACTATCGGCGCCAGGACTTGATCGAGCACACGGTGGGTGAGCTCGTCTCCCAGCGCGTGCTGGCGCAGGTGCAGGGCTACGAGGACCTCAACGACCACGACACGCTGCGGGATGATCCGCTGCTGGCGCTGGCGTCGGGGAAGCGGGACCTCGTGGGCTCCGAGCGGGTGCGGCAGCGGGACCGGGGCCATGCGCTGGCGGGCAAGAGCACGCTGAATCGGCTGGAGCGGACCCCTGCCCAGGCCACGGCGCGCTACCACAAGATCGTCTACGACGGCGACGCGATCCCGTCGGTCTTCATCGATCACTTTCTCGATTCCCACGTCCGGCCGCCGAGGCGAATCGTGCTGGACCTCGATGCGACCGACGACCCGCTTCACGGGCAGCAGGAGGGACGCTTCTTCCACGGCTACTACCGGAACTATTGCTACCTGCCGCTGTACATCTTCTGCGGCGAGTTCCTGCTGTGGGCCGAGCTGCGTCGCAGCAACATCGATGCCTCGGCGGGAAGCGTCGAGGCCCTCGAGGCGATCGTGGGGCGGATCCGGGCCCGCTGGCCCGAGGTGGAGATCTGGATCCGCGCCGACTCGGGCTTTGCCCGCGAGGCGATCATGGCGTGGTGTGAGGCGAACGACGTCGAGTACGTCCTCGGCCTGGCGCGCAACCAGCGCCTGGTCCGGGCCATCGGCGGGGAGCTCGTGCAGGTGCGCGAGGAAGCGCAGCGTACGGGGGAGAAGGCGCGGGGCTTCCGGGACCTGCGCTACCGCACAAAGAAGAGCTGGAGCCGGGAGCGGCGGGTGGTGGCCAAGGCGGAGCAGCTGGGCGACAAGGCCAACCCGCGCTTCGTCGTGACCTCGCTCGACACGGCCTCCTTTCCCGCCCAGGCCCTTTACGAGAAGCTCTACTGCGCGCGGGGGGACATGGAGAACCGCATCAAGGAGCAGCAGCTCGGGATGTTTGCCGATCGCACGAGCACGGCCACGATGCGGGGCAACCAGCTGCGGCTGTGGATCGCTTCCCTGGCCTACACGCTGGCGCAGGCGCTACGCCGCATCGGCCTGGCCGGCACGGCGCTGGCGAAGGCGCAGGTGGGCACGATCCGCGTGCGGCTACTCAAGCTCAGCGGCGTCGTGAAGATCAGCGTGCGCCGCATCCGCGTCGCCCTCAGCAGCGCCTTCCCACTCCAAGCCGTCTTCGCGCAAGCGCTGCGCAACCTCCAGGCCTACCCGCCCCCACCCGTCTAAAGCCCTTCCCACGCATTTCGCAGTGTGGACCGGCCCGATCGACGATCGGGAACGCTGGAACTCCGCGCACTTGCGTGCGCGGGGTCTGCCCAACAACGCGGCGATGGCGATCTTCCAGAGCCCGACTGACGATCCGACCCCCTTCACCCGATTCGGCGCCCTCTCAGCCCGGAAACCCCGGCCTCACTCCGGTCTGTGAGAAATGCGGGCTAGGGGGGGCGCATGCACGCGCGGCGTCGGCTGGAGCGTTCCGCGTCCGCGGGGGTCCCACGCGCCGGGCCGTCACTACGCGCGGGTTGCGCTCCTGGCGGCGGAGGCCGAGGTGTTCTGGAGCTCGTGAACACACCCCGGTTGGTTGACGGGCGCCGTCCTGCGGGTCTCGCCTCGCCTTTCCCCCGCGCGCGCGTGACGCGTTGGGTGGGGGGACACCCACCAACACGTGGCGCTTCGACTTCCGCTCCAGGATCGTCGCTCTCGGGTGTACGGGCC
>CAXMOD010000078.1:0-12792 GCA_964194905.1 uncultured Desulfobacterales bacterium
CTAGCGCTTGCCGGCGACTTCGATGCGGTTGATGGCGCGCTGCAGCGCGGCCTCGTAGAGGTCGAGGCGGTCGGACTCCGCGGCCTCTGCTTCCACGTCGCGGATCTCGCGCTCCGCGCGCTCCTTCGCGGCCTTGGCGCGCTCGAGGTCGATATCGCCCGCCAGCTCGCCCGAGTCCACGAGCACCACCACCTTCTCCCCGGTCACCTGGGCGAAGCCGTCGCTGATGGCGGCCCACTGCACGCGCCCGTCGTTCTCGATGCGCGCCTCGCCGATGCGCAGCGGCGCGAGGAAGCGCTCGTGGTTCTCGAGCACGCCGAAGTCGCCTTCGGCGCCGGGCAGCACGACGTTGTGGACGGTGTCCGCGAAGACCTGGCCGCCCGGCGTTACGATGCTGAGCTCGACCGGCATCAGATGAGCTTCTTGGCCTTTTCGAGGGCCTCGTCGATGGTGCCGACCATGTAGAAGGCCTGCTCCGGCAGGTCGTCGTGCTGGCCATTGAGGATCTCCGCGAAGCCCCGGAGAGTGTCCTCGCGCTTCACGTAGCGGCCGTCCTGGCCCGTGAACTGCTCGGCCACGCTGAACGGCTGGGAGAGGAAGCGCTCGAGCTTGCGGGCCCGCGCCACCGTGAGCTTGTCCTCTTCCGAGAGCTCGTCCATGCCGAGGATGGCGATGATGTCCTGGAGGTCCTTGTACTTCTGGAGTACCGCCTGCACGCCGCGCGCCACGCCGTAGTGCTCTTCGCCGAGCACCTGCGGGTCGAGGATGCGGCTCGTCGAGTCGAGCGGGTCGACGGCGGGGTAGATGCCGCGCGCCGCGATGTCGCGATTCAACACCGTGGTGGCGTCCAGGTGGCTGAAGGCCGTGGCCGGCGCCGGGTCGGTCAGGTCGTCGGCGGGCACGTAGATGGCCTGCACCGAGGTGATCGAGCCCTTCTTGGTGGAGGTGATGCGCTCCTGGAGCTCGCCCATGTCGGTGGCCAGCGTGGGCTGGTAGCCCACCGCCGACGGCATGCGACCCAGCAGCGCCGACACCTCGGAGCCCGCCTGGGTGAAGCGGAAGATGTTGTCGATGAAGAGCAGCACGTCCTTGCCCTCTTCGTCGCGGAAGTACTCGGCGGCGGTCAGCGCCGAGAGGCCCACGCGGGCGCGAGCTCCCGGCGGCTCGTTCATCTGCCCGTAGACGAGCGCCGTCTGCTTCAGCACGCCCGACTCCATCATCTCGTGCCACATGTCGTTGCCTTCGCGGGTGCGCTCTCCGACGCCCGCGAAGACCGCGTAGCCCTCGTGCTCGGCGGCGATGTTGTGGATCAGCTCCTGGATGATGACGGTCTTGCCCACGCCGGCTCCGCCGAAGAGACCCACCTTCCCGCCCTGGGGGTAGGGGGCGATCAGGTCCACCACCTTGATGCCGGTTTCCATCATCTCGACGGTGCTGGCCTGGTCGACGAACTCGGGAGCCGGGCGGTGGATCGGGTAGGTCATCTCGTGCTCGATGGGGCCGCGCTCGTCCACGGGCTCGCCCACCACGTTCATGATGCGACCGAGGGTGCCCGGACCCACCGGCATGCGGATGGCGTCGCCGGTGTTCTGCACGGCCTGGCTGCGCACGAGGCCGTCGGTCGTGTCCATGGAGATGGTGCGCACGGTGTTCTCGCCGAGGTGCAGCGCCACCTCGAGCACCAGGTTCCACTCGCGGTCGTCGATGCTCGGATTGGTCACCCGCAACGCCATGAAGAGCTCGGGGAGCTGGCCGGGAGGGAACTCCACGTCCACCACCGGGCCCATCACCTGAGTGATCTTGCCTTGGTCCGCCATGTCTTTCGCCTTTCGGATGAACTTCGCTCGCCTTTGGCTAGCTAGAGCGCCTCAGCGCCGGAGACGATCTCCACGAGTTCCTTGGTGATCGCCGCCTGTCGAGCGCGGTTGTACGTGAGGGTGAGCGATTCGATCATCTCTTCGGTGTTGCGCGTGGCCGATTCCATCGCGCTCATGCGCGCGGCGTGCTCACCGGATTGGTTCTCCAGCAGCGCGCGGTACACCTCGACCTCCACCGCCTTGGGCACCAGCACGGCCAGGAGCTTCTCGGCGCTGGGCTCGATCTCGTAGGGCGCCGCGTCCTCGGCCATGGGGTCGTCTGCCGCCGTCGGGGTGAGGGGCAAGAGGCGCGCATCGAGAGGCCGCTGCGTCATCGTGGTGACGAACTCCGCGTACACCAGCACCACTTCGTCCACCTCGCCCTCCCGGTAACGGCGCGAGAGGTCGTGGGCGATCTCCGTGGCGTGCCCGTACCGGATGGTGCCGAGACCAGCGTAGACCTTGCGCACGTCGAAGCGCCGGCGCAGGAACTCGTTCGCCTTGCGGCCCACGGCGGTGAAGACGATCTCGTCCACCTCCTTGCGGGAGCCGGCGAGGCGCTGGGCGTGTTTCAGGACGCTCGAGTTGAACGCGCCGCACAGCCCGCGGTCCGAAGTCACGACGACGATCTCGAGGGTCTCCACCTTCTCGCGGGGCATCAGCAGCGGGTGCTCGCTCTCGGGACCGGCCACCTCCTCGAGCGCCGCGCGCATCTGCTGCGCGTAGGGCCGCGCGGCCTCGATGGCCTCCTGTGCACGACGCAGCTTGGCGGCCGCCACCATGCGCATGGCGCGGGTGATCTGCTGCGTCTTCTGCACGCTCGTGATGCGGCGCTTGATGTCCCGAAGACTCCCCATTCGCTACGCGGCCTCCACCGTCTTCTTGCTGGGCTGGAAGACGTCGGCGAAGGCGTCGAGCGCGGCGATCAGCTTCTGCTCCGTCTCGTCGGAGACGACGCCGCTCTCGCGGATCGCCGTCAGCACCTCGGCGTGCTCCCCGCGCAGGTAGGAGAGCATCTCCTCCTCGTAGCGAGCGACGTCTCCGACCTCGAGCTTGCGCACCCACGAGTCGCGGTCGTCCTGTGGCGTACAGGCGTAGATCGAGATGACCTGCTCCTCCACCGGCATCGGCTGATACTGACCCTGCTTCAGCATCTCGGTCTGGCGCTCTCCGTTCGCAAGCTGCTCCTGGGTCGCCTTGTCGAGGTCGCTGCCGAACTGCGCAAACGCGGCCATCTCGCGGTACTGGGCCAGGCCCAGCTTCAGCGTGCCGGCCACGTTCTTCATGGCCTTCACCTGGGCGGCACCGCCCACGCGCGAGACCGAGATGCCCACATTGATGGCGGGCCGGATGCCGGAGTTGAAAAGGTCCGACTCCAGGAAGATCTGGCCGTCGGTGATGGAGATGACGTTGGTCGGAATGTAGGCGGCGACGTCGCCGGCTTGAGTCTCGATGATCGGCAGCGCCGTGAGGCTGCCGCCG
This sequence comes from uncultured Desulfobacterales bacterium, assembly GCA_964194905.1. Classification (GTDB taxonomy): domain Bacteria; phylum Myxococcota_A; class UBA9160; order UBA9160; family JAFDET01; genus JAFDET01. Next base: position 3,339 of record CAXMOD010000078.1, read on the forward strand.
CCCAGGTCGTCGTTCATCTTGGCCGCGCGCTCCAAGAGCCGCGAGTGCAGGTAGAAGACGTCACCCGGGTAGGCCTCGCGGCCGGGCGGGCGGCGCAGCAGCAGCGAGAGCTGTCGGTACGCGACGGCCTGCTTCGAGAGATCATCGTAGATGATGAGCGCGTGCTTGCCGCTGTCGCGGAACCACTCGCCCATGGTGCAGCCGGTGTAGGGCGAGATGAACTGGAGCGGTGCCGGCTCGCTCGCGGTGGCGGCCACCACGATCGTGTACTCCATCGCGCCGTGCTCGGTGAGCTTGTCCACCACCTGGGCGACCGTGGACTGCTTCTGGCCCGTAGCGACGTAGATGCAGAAGACGCCGGTGCTCTTCTGGTTGATGATGGTGTCGACCGCGATCGCCGTCTTGCCCGTCTGCCGGTCGCCGATGATGAGCTCGCGCTGCCCTCGACCGATGGGCGTCATGGCGTCGATGGCCTTGATGCCGGTCTGGAGCGGCTCGTTCACCCCCTGGCGGGCCACGATGCCGGGAGCCTTCAGCTCCACGCGGCGCAACTCGCCGCTCTGGATCTCGCCCTTGCCGTCGATGGGGTTGCCGAGCGCGTCCACCACGCGGCCGAGCAGGGCTTCGCCGACGGGGACCTCCACGATGCGGCGGGTGCGGCGCACCAGGTCGCCTTCGCGCACGTGGGCGGCCTCTCCCATGATGGCAACCCCGACATTGTCCTCTTCCAGATTCAGGACCATGCCGTTCACGCCGCCGGGGAATTCCACCAGCTCGCCCGCCATGACCTGGTCCAGACCGTAGATGCGCGCGATGCCGTCGCCGACGGACAACACGTTGCCCGTCTCGGCCACGTCGATGTCGCGGCCGTATTCCTTGATTTCACGCTTGAGGATGTCGGTGATCTCGCCCGGCTTGATGTCCATCGACTAGTGCCCCTTCATGAGGTTGGTGCGTAGCTGCTGGAGGTGGGTGCGGATGCTCCCATCGAAGATCACGTCGCCCACGCGCGCCACGATCCCGCCGACGAGGCCCTCGTCCACGGCCACGTCGAGTTGGACGTCGCGGCCCGTGCGGGCGTTGAGCGCGCGGCGCAGGCGCTCGCACTCGCCGTCGCTGAGCGGCCGGGCACTCACCACGTGGGCCGGAACCCGGCCCTCTGCCTCGTCGGCCAGGCGGCCGAACTCCTCACGGATGGCCGGGAAGTCCACGATGCGTCGCTGGTCGATCAGGAAGGCGTAGAAGTTCTTGACGCTGGCGCTGGTGTCGAGGCGCTCGGCCACCGCGTCGAGCGCCGCGCGGCGCTGCGCCACCGGGTGCAGCGGGCGGAAGAGCGCGTCGCGCAGTTCGGGAAGCTCCTCGACCATCTCCTCGAGGCGGTCGAGCTCGGCACCCACGCTCTCCACCGCGTCATCCTCGCGCGCGATCTGGAAGAGTGCCTTGCCGTAGCGGCGTGCTACTGCGGTGCGAGCCACGACTACTTCCCTTCCCCGGCTTTCGCCCGGTCTTCAACACGCGACAGGAACTCGTCGAAGAGCCGCTGCTGATCGTCGTCGCTCACCTTGTCGGCGATGAGCTTGGCCGCCAGGTCCACGGCCAGCTCGGCCGCCTCGGCGGAGAGCACGGAGCGGGCGCGGCGCAGCTCCTGGTCCACCGCAGCCTGGGCGTCGTTGCGGATGCGCTCGGCGGTGGCCTGGGCCTGGGCGAGGATCTTGTCGCGCTCCTCTTCCGCCAGGCGACGGCTGGTCTCGCGTATCTCGCCGAGCTCGGCGTCGAGGCGCGCGGCGCGTTCGTTCCACTCGGACAGCTTCGTCTCGGCCTGCTCCAGGATACGCGCCGAGGTCTCCAGACTCTCCTGGATGCCCTGGCGCCGCTGCTGCATGTACTCGGCCAGCGGCTTGCGCGCGAAGTACGCGAGTACGCCGACGATGAGCAGCAGGTTCGCCGCCTGCCACAGGAGGTTGGCGAGGCCGCCTCCATGCTCGCCGTCCGAATCGCCGGCGGCTGCAGCGGCCCCGGCCACGACCAGTGTGCCCGCCAGCGCGAGCGCCGCTCCGGCGCGGCTCCTCACGAGAGGCTCCTCCCGAGGATGCGTTCGGCCGCATCGCGGGCCAGCTCTTCCGCGCGCGGGCGCAGGCTCTCGCGCGCCTCGGCCAGCGACACGGCGATCTCGCCCCGCGCGCGTTCGATCTCCTGCTCGGCGAGCCCGCGGGCCTCGCTGGTGGCGTCCTTCTCTTCTCCGCGGGCGCCGGCCAGAGCCGTCTTGCGTTCCGCCGAGGCCTGCTCGCGGGCCTGGGAGACGGCGTCCTCGTAGCGGGCCAGCACCGCCCCGGCCTCTTCGTCCACCTGCTGAGCGCGGTCACGGGCGCCCTCGATGCGCTCCTCACGCTCGTTCAGCACACCGAAGAGAGGCCGAAAGATCACCCTGTTGACGGGGAAGATGAGGGCGACGAACAGAGCGAGCAGGGCGATCAGACGCGCGGGCAACGCGAATTCCTTGGTGGGATCGAGGCCGGTGGGGAAGATCTCGATGCCGCCTTCCGCCGCCAATGCAGACCGCGCCGCGACCACGATCACGACGACCGCCAGCGCTGCGAGAAGCCGCTTTCCGTCCCTCACGGAAGTCACTACTCCGTCCCGTCAATCGAAGCCCGGGGCCGACAGGAGCGCGCCGTGATGGGCGCGGCGCGAGGGCGCCGGGGGGACCCTCCCGCGAATCACCGCGAAACGGCCGTTTTGGCGGCGGAATAGTTACATAGCTGCCCGGAACTTCAAGGCGAAAGCGGCCCGGAATGCGCCGCGGACGCGGCCCTAGCTACCCGGCTGCCGGTCCTGGCCGAGGTCCGGGTCCGAGCCCTCCGGAGCCCCCTCCGGAGCAGGTTGGACTCCCGCGTGAAGGCGCCCCTCCAGGTTGCAGCCGTCGGCCAACACGAGGAGCGGGGCCCGCAGGTCCCCCACCACACGGGCTCCGGCCTGCAGCTCGATGCGGCGGGTGGCCAGCGCGTCGCCCTCGAGGGTCCCGGCCACCACCAGCTCGTCCACCAGCACGTTGCCGTGCACATGAGCCTCGGGCCCGATCTCCAGGATGCCCTGCGCCACGGCATCACCCTCCAGGGATCCCTCCACACACGCGGCCCCGCGCCAGGTGAGGATGCCCTGGAAGGTGGCCCCGGGCGGGATCACCGACTCGAGCTTCCGTTGGCCGGGCGGGCCGGATTGGGCGGGCGGGTTCTGCGGGTTCATCGCGCGTCCAGCATCGCATGAATGATGCGGTTCAGGTCCTCCGCCCCGAAGTATTCGATCTCGATGCGGCCGCGCGCGGGTCCGCCCTGGATGCGCACGCGCGTCTTGAGCCGGTCGCGCAGGAGATCGACGATACGCTGCACACTCGGATCGAGCCGCTCGCCGGCGGCCGACGGCTTGCTCTTGGGCTTCGCCGGGCCACCTGCGTCACGAGCCAGCTCCTCGGCTTGACGCACCGAGAGACGGCCTTCCACGACGCGGTCGCGCAGATGACGCCGGCGTTCTGGATTCGACACCTGGAGCAACGCCTTGGCGTGGCCGAGTGACAGGCGCCCGTTCTCGACGTCGCTCTGGTGCTCGCGCGACAGCTCGAGGAGGCGCAGGTGGTTCGCGACGCTCGAGCGGTCGAGGCCCACGCGGCTGCCGATCTGCTCCTGGGTGGCGCCCGCGTCGGCGAGCGCCCGGAACGCGAGAGCCAGCTCCATGGGGTTCAAATCCTCGCGTTGGACGTTCTCGACCAGCGCCACCTCGAGACGATCGCCTTCGGCCAGGTCCGCCACGACGGCGGGGATCGATTCGCGGCCTGCTGCCTGTGCCGCGCGCCAGCGTCGCTCGCCAACCACCAACTCAAAGCGGTCGCCGGCCCGCCGCACGACCACCGGCTGGAGCACGCCGTGGCGCTCGATCGACTCGGCGAGGCGCGCGATCTCCTCGGGATCGAAGACCCGACGCGGCTGCTCGGGGTTGGGGTCGATGCGCGCGACCTCGATCGTCTCGGGGCCGCCTCCGCTCAGCGTCGGCGCGGCGCCGGCAGCGGGTTCGGAAGTCGCGCCGCGTGCAGCTGCGTCGTCGGGAATGAGTGCGCCCAGTCCTCGGCCGAGTGCGTTACGTCGCGCCATGCGGATCCTCCTGCGCCGGTGCCGGCGGCTTCGCGAGCGGCGGCGGCTTGCGCGAGGGCTGGCTCACCTGGAGCCGCTCGAGCAGCTCGCGCGCGAGCCGCAGATACGCGACCGCGCCCTTGGAGTGAATGTCGTAGAGCAGCACGGGCTTCCCGTGGCTCGGCGCTTCGGCGAGGCGCACGTTGCGCGGCACGCCGGTGCGAAAGACGCGCTCGCCGAAGTGGCGGCGCACCTCGGCCGCTACCTGGTTGGTGAGGCTGTTGCGCGGATCCATCATGGTCAAGATGATGCCCGCCAGCTCGACGTGGGAGTTGAGTCGCTCGCGCACCAGGTCGATGGTCTCGACCAGCGCGGCCAGTCCTTCGAGCGCGTAGTACTCGCACTGGAGCGGCACGATCACGCCGTCGGCGGCGGTGAGTGCGTTCAAGGTGAGCAGCCCCAGCGAGGGCGGGCAGTCGACGAGCACGAACTCGTAGAGCGAGCGCACGTCGACGAGCGAACGTTCGAGCCGCCGCTCGCGTGCTTCGCCCGCCACCAGCTCGATTTCGGCGCCGACGAGATCCCGTCCCGACGGCACGACGTGCAGGTACTCGAGGTCGGTGGCGACCGCGAGCTCTTTCATGACGCACTCTCCGCTGAGTGCGTCATAGACATGGCGGTCCACGCCCGAGATGCCAAAGGCACTGGTGGCGTTGGCCTGAGGGTCGAGGTCGATGAGCAGCGTGGCGCGCTCGCACGCGGCGAGCGACGCAGCGAGGTTGACCGCTGTCGTGGTCTTGCCGACGCCGCCCTTCTGGTTGGCGACGGCGTAGACGCGACCCGACTCCGTCTGACCCATCGAGTTTATTCCCCCTGGGGATTTGTCCCCTCGGGGATTACCGTCTCACCCTTACGTTAAGTACCACACTTCTTGCGGTGGGTTCCAGCATTACCTGCGGGCGGCCCGGCTTCGCCTATCGCTTCTGGGCGATCCAGACGGTTCGGGCGGGGCCGTCGAGGGGCTCGCGGTAGGACACCACCCGGGAGTCCACGACGTCGGGGTGGGGAAGGGGGGCTGGGGGGGACGCGCCGCCGGGCAGGAGGAGCCAGCCGCCGCTGCGCACCCAGGGCAGCATCCAGGAGACGACGCGGCCGGAGTCGCCAATCGTCGCCTGGGCGACGGCGGCGTCGTGGGGCTCTGCGGCGAGCTCCTCGGCTCGCCCGAGGAGGGGGCGGACGTTCTCGAGGCCCAGATCCCGGATCGCAGCGCGCTGGAAATGGACGCGGCGCTCCCGGCTCTCGACGAGGGTGAGCCGCCGCGCCGGATAGGTGATCGCGATCGGAAGGCCGGGAAAGCCGGCCCCGGAGCCGAGATCAGCCAGACTCTCGAAGGGTGGGGCGGCCTTGCACAGCGCGAGCGCGCCCAGGACCAGGCGCTGGGCCACTTGGCCCGGCGAATCGTGGGCCGACAGGTCCACGCGGCGCGTCCACTCGGCTACACGCTCACTGAGCGCGACGAGCCGATCGAGGACCTCCGAGTCGGACTCTACACCCAGAGTTGCGAGCCCGCGGGCGAGCAGATCCCGCGGAAGATCCGCGGGGCTGCTCACGGTCGTTCCACGTGGAACGTCTCAGAGCGTTCCCCGTGGAACGTCCTCACGACTCGCTGCTGGCTGCCTCCTGGGAGGAGCGTTGAGCCTCCTCGAACTCGGGCGCGCCTTCGGGCACCACCACGACCTGGCGATAGCGCCCAGTCCCTGTGCTCATGGTGGCCACGTCCGACGTGTCGCGCAGCGCCACGTGCAGGATGCGACGCTCCGCCGAGTTCATCGGGTCCAGGGCCACCGCGCGACCGATCTTGAGGGCGCGCCGGGCCGCTCGCTGAGCCAGATCCCCGAGATATGCCTCCCGCGACTCCTCGTCGCCCTCTACGTCGAGGACTACCCGCGGGGGATCCTCTTCGTTGTGGCGCATGGCCGCCTGGTTGGCGAGGAGCTGGATCGCGTCCACCGCGCGACCGTCTCCGCCGGTGAGCCTGCCCGCGGCGTCGCCACGCAGATGCACCACGCACAGTCCGTCCTCGTCGCCCTCTTCCACCTCGAAGGGCCCGAGTGCCATGCGCTCGACCAACCCGGCGACGAACTCACCGATCGTCGACAGCTCGCCCACACGGCTGGCTTCCGAGGGCCCCGCCACCTCGCCGGGCTCGGAAGCCATGGGCTCCGCGCGAACCTCGTCGCGATCCCGGTTTTCACCGCCGCGGCTGCTCCGGCCGCGGTCACGATCCCGCCCGCGGTCACGATCTCCTCCGCGACCGCGATCGCGATCCCCGCCGCGCCCCCGGTCCCGACCGCGATCCCGATCGCCGCGGTCTCGATCTCGTCCGCGATCGCGCGGACCGTCGTCGCGCGCCTCACGCGAAGGCGGGGGTGCGTTGCGCGGCAGCGCCACGACTACGGTGCGAGCGGAGAGGCCTGAGACGTCGCCTTCGCCCAGCTCCTTGATGAGAAGATCTTCCTCGCCTGCACCGAAGAAGCTGCAGGCCTCGGCCACGGCGTCAGCGCGATTCACGCCGACGAACTCGTGGGCTTCGGACTTCGGGTCGTACACGTTCCGTTCTCCTTGCCGGCGAAGTTCAGGCCGGCGTCTTCTGACGATTCACCCACATCTGATGCGCGATCGCCAGGAGGTTGCTCACCATCCAATACAGCACCAGCCCCGACGGGAACTGGTAGAAGAGCACCGTGAACATGATCGGCATCATGGTCATCATCATGCGCGCCTGCTGCGGATCCATCGTCGTCGGCGTCATGCGCTGCTGGAGGACCATGCTGGCGCCCATGATGATCGGAAGCAGGCGCACCGGAAGATCGACTCCGGGCAGCGTGAAGAGCGCCTCGGGTACCGATAGATCGTTGATCCACCCGAAGAAGGGCGCCTGGCGCAGGTCGATCGACGACTGCAGCGCGTAGTAGAGGCCGATGAAAACCGGGAACTGGAGCAGCAGCGGGAAGCAACCGCCGAGCGGGTTTACGCCCGTCTCCTTGTAGAGGCTCATCATCGCCTCCGACTGCTTCTGCTTGTCGTCGGCGTGCTTGGCCTGGATCTCCTTCAACCTCGGCTGCAGCTCGCCCATCTTCTTCATCGAGCGCATCTGCTTGGCCGTGAGCGGCGCCGTCGCCAGGCGAACCAGGATGGTGAGCACGATGATCGCCACGCCGTAGTTCGGGATGACCGAGTGGCAGAGGTGCAGCGTCCAGGCGAAGAAGCGCGAGAGCGGCTCGATCCACGCCCAGCCCACGTTGACCGACTTCTCGAGGCTGGCGCCGACCGCCGCCAGGCGATCCGCTTCCTTCGGCCCCACGTAGGCGCGGTACTCGCGGGTGGCGTCCCGGCCCGACGGCACCTCGATCGCACGGTTCGCAATGGCCACATCGCCGGCCGTCTTCTCGATGATCGGCCGGAACGCCGCGGCGGCATCCCGCGGCACCTCGGGAATGAACGCTGCGAGGAAGTAGCGGAGCTCGACGCCGGCCCACTCCACGAGGCGCGGGAAGACCTGCACCTCCATCGAGCCGCCGCCCATGCCGAGGATGCCCGCCGCGCCGAGCCCCTTCACGGGTACTCGCTCGAGCTCCCCGTCCTGGAACGCGACGAGCGCCTGCTCCTTGAAGTCTGGTCCCGGCCGGGCTCGAGCGGGCCAGCGCACCTCGAACTTCGGCTCGAGCACCCGCTGCGACTCGTTCTCTACATCGATGCGCAAACGGAAGCCGTAGCCCTCTTCGTCGAACTCGTAGGTCTTGCGGACACGCACGTCGCCCAGGTTGCGCGTGAAGACGAGTTTTCGGTTGGTGGGCCGCTCCATCCGGTAGTCGGTCGTCGAGAGATCGCCGAACCCAAGGCCCGTGAGGGGCGTAGCCAGCGCCACCTGGTCGGGCCCGTCGAGGGTGACGAGCTGCACCAGCGGGTCGCCGGGCACCGACTTGTCCACGTATTGCTTCAGCTCCCAGCTCCGCAACGCACCGCCATAGCTCGTGAATTCAGCTTGGTACCAATCGTTCTCGACGACCACCCGCTGCTCGGGGAGGCGGGTGTCGGGCGCTTGGACCCGCTCGGCGGCGCGCGGGGTCGGAACCGTCGACGCGGCGGGCGGTGCCGGGGGTGTCATCGTAGATTGAGGGGTTTCCACCCCTTCTTGTGCCGTCGTCTCGGAACCTGTCTCCGGCTCCAGGCCCTTTCGGCGGTTCGCCTCGAAGCTGCTCCACGTGATCAAGACCAGCAGTGAGAGCGCGATGGCGAGGAAGAAGTTGCGATCCACGGCCGGCTACCTGCTTGCTCGCCCGAGGCGGGTCGGCTGTGCGGGGGCCTGGAGCGGGACCGGATCGAAGCCACCCGGGTGAAACGGGTGGCAGCGGCCGATACGCCGCACCGCGAGAGCGCCGCCGCGCAGGACTCCAAATCGCTCGATGGCTTCTGCGGCGTAGCGTGAGCAGGAAGGTTCGAAGCGACAGGCTGGGCCGAGCAGCGGCGAAATCACCAGCTGCCACAGGCGTATCAGGCCGAGGGCGACTGTCCTCACGCGGTCGCCTCCCGCACCAGGCTCGACAGCTCGGCCGCCCCGCTGAGGAGCGGCTGCTCCACGGCACCTCGACGAGCGATCACCACGAGGTCCAGATCAGCCGGGATATCCGCCTTTGCCCCGCGAAACCACTCGCGAATCCGGCGCTTCACGAGATTTCGCTGCACGGCGCCTCCCACCCGGCGGCTTGCGGTGATGCCCAATCGGGGTCCTGAGGTGTCGTCGCGCTGCACGGCCAATACCACGAAGTTGCTGGAGCTTGCCCGCCGACCCGTGCTCGCCAGGCGTTGGTAGTCTCGACGGTTTCGGAGTCGCTGGACCCGACGCAGGCGGGCCGAGCTGGTCGTCATGTCCCGCTCGTCACGCCCGCCTATTTGGACGGCGTCGAGGCGGCGAGTCGTTTGCGGCCCTTGGCCCGTCGGCGCTTGAGCACCGCTCGACCTGCCTTGGTCTTCATGCGAGCACGAAATCCATGGGTCCGGCGACGGCGGATCCGGCTGGGCTGGTAGGTCCGTTTCATGGGCGGAGTCTTCCTTGCGAGCCCGGCAAGGTAGCCGCAGCCTCGCCCCCCCGCTACATGCCCAAACCTCGGCGTTTGGAGCGTCGCGCCACCCCTCAAAACCCGACGAAACGCGGCTCGAACACCTCCATTGCGTCGGGATCGTCGTGGTAGACTCCACCCGTAGCGGCGAAAACGAGAGGTCGGCGACGGGGGGAGTCGCTTCTCGACGAAGCACATCATCCTTGTCGTTCG
>CAXMOD010000079.1:0-20826 GCA_964194905.1 uncultured Desulfobacterales bacterium
CGCCTGATTCGTCAGCTGGAAGCAGATTTCAACCCGAAGTTCTCAAGAGCACTGGGGGATCTGGCCGAAGCGCAACGCAGGGACCGCGCCTGGCTCGAGGGGCTGGTGGCCCGCGAGGCGGCGTCGCGTTTTTCGAATCTCGGAGGGATTCTCGTCATCGAAGCCAAGGACTGGAACGCGCTGCCCGATGCACTCGCCCTCCGCCTGGCGCGCGAGGCGTTGCACCGCAGCGGTGCGGGCCGGGACGTGACGAGGGTCCACCTGGAGCGTGTGGTGAAGTACCTGCGCGAAGGACGGACCGGAACCGCCATCGAGCTGCCCGGGGGGCGCGAGCTGGCGCGAGAAGGGGGCAGCTTCCAGCTGCGTGCTAAGCTCCCGAAAAACCAATGAACCAGCACTTCTACCGCAGCGCGGCGCTCTGGGTCTTCCTGTTCCTGACGATCCTCGTGGGGATCGCCATGTTCCGGCAGAGTGAGCCTGCCCCGCAGGAAATCACCTACACCGAGTTCGCCACCCGGCTCCAGAACGGGAAGCTCGACTCGGTCACGATCGAAGAGGGTCACATCACCGGGCAGGACGTGGATGGGGAGGCCTTCTCCACCTACGCGCCCGCCGTGACCGAGGAGCTGCTCCGCAGCCTGGCCGACAAGGGCGTCGTGGTGACGGCGCGGCCCGCCCAGGAATCCCCCCTGTGGCAGACGCTGTTCATCTACTGGATGCCCTTCCTGATCCTGATCGGCCTGTGGGTCTTCTTCCTGCGCCAGATGCAGGCGGGCGGCGGCAAGGCCATGAGCTTCGGCAAATCGCGCGCTCGGCTCCTCTCGGAGAACACCCAGCGCATCACCTTCGACGACGTCGCGGGCGTCGAAGAGTCGAAGTACGAGCTCGAGGAGATCATCGCCTTCCTCCGCGAGCCGAAGAGGTTCACCCGCCTGGGCGGTCGCATCCCGAAGGGCGTGCTCCTGGTGGGCCTGCCCGGTACGGGCAAGACCCTTCTGGCGCGGGCGGTGGCCGGCGAGGCGGGCGTTCCCTTCTTCTCCATCTCCGGTTCGGACTTCGTGGAGATGTTCGTGGGGGTGGGTGCCTCGCGCGTGCGTGACCTCTTCCTCCAGGGCAAGAAGAACGCGCCCTGCATCATCTTCATCGACGAGATCGACGCCGTGGGGCGCCATCGTGGTGCGGGCCTGGGCGGCGGCCACGACGAGCGCGAGCAGACCCTGAACCAGCTCCTGGTGGAGATGGATGGCTTCGAGAGCAACGAGGGCGTCATCCTCATCGCCGCCACCAACCGGCCCGACGTGCTCGACCCGGCGCTGCTGCGTCCGGGCCGCTTCGACCGGCGCGTGGTGGTGCCTCGGCCCGACCTGCGCGGCCGCTACGCGATCCTCAAGGTGCACACCCGCAGCGTCCCGCTGAGCGACGACGTGGACCTCGAGACGGTCGCCAAGGGCACGCCCGGCTTCGTCGGCGCCGACCTGCAGAACCTGGTGAACGAGGCGGCGCTCCAGGCCGCCCGGCGCGACGGGTCAAAAGTGGCCATGCAGGACTTCGAGGAGGCCAAGGACAAGGTCCTGCTCGGGGCCGAGCGCAAGAGCATGATCATGAGCGACGAGGACAAGCGCACCACCGCCTACCACGAGGCGGGGCACGCACTGGTCGCGCTGCTCACCCCGGGCTGCGATCCGGTTCACAAGGTCACGATCATCCCGCGCGGCATGGCACTGGGCGTGACCCAGACCCTGCCGGAGGAGGATCGCTACAGCCTCACCCGCGAGCAGATGCTGGGCATGATCAAGCACGCGATGGGCGGCCGTGCCGCGGAGGTCCTGATCTTCGATCAGATCTCGACCGGCGCCGAGAACGACCTGCGCCAGGCCACGGATCTGGCGCGGCGCATGGTCTGCAAGTACGGCATGAGCGACAAGATCGGTCCCGTCACCTACGGCGACGACGACCACGATGTCTTCCTCGGCCGCGACTTCATGACCCGCAAGGACTACAGCGAGCAGAAGGCGCGGGAAATCGATGAAGAGATCTCGGACATGCTGGGCGAGCTGTACGAAGGCGCCAAGACGCTCCTGGCCGACAACCGCGAGCTCCTGGACAACATCACGCAAGCTCTTCTCGAACGCGAGACCCTCGATGCCAAGGACCTGAAGGCTCTCGTGGCCGGAGAGCAGCTCCCCGAGCCGCCGCCGGTTCCGGTGGAGGCCGAGCCCCCGCCGCGTTCGCGCAAGGAGCAAGAGGTCGAGCCGAGGCAGGAGTTCCCGGGCAAGAAGGTTCCCGACCCCGAGCCCATTCCGGGGTAGAGCGATGTACTTCCCGAGCGACCGGGTCACGATCGTCGGGATCCTGAACACGACCCCGGACTCCTTCTCGGACGGAGGACTCTTCGCGGACGTCGCGGCAGCGGTGGCCCGCGGACGGGAGCTGCTTGCCGAAGGCGCCCACATCGTGGACGTGGGCGGCGAATCGACGCGACCGGGCGCCGCTCGGGTGCCCGCCGCGCTGGAGAAGGAACGGGTGGTGCCGGTGATCGAGGCGCTCGCGCCGGAGATGACCGTCTCGGTGGACACACGCAAGGGCGAGGTGGCCCGGGCCGCGTTGGAGGCCGGCGCTCACGTGGTCAACGACGTATCCGGGGGCAGCGATCCGAGCCTCGTGGAGGCCGCAGCCAAGCACGGCGCAGCGCTCATCCTGGGTCACCTGCGCGGCGAGCCCGCCGACATGCAGGAGGGCGTGCATTTCGACGCGGTGCTAGACGAGGTGGGTGACGAGCTGGAGCGCTCGCTCACGGCCGCCCGCCGCGCCGGCGTGGAAGAGCTGGTCGCCGACCCGGGCATCGGCTTCGGGAAGCACCTGGAGCAGAACCTGGAGCTCGTGGCCGGGATCGGGGCCCTGCGGCGCCGGCTCGGCGTTCCGGTCCTGCTGGGCGTCTCCCGCAAGTCCTTCCTCGGCGCCCTGACCGGAGACCCGGTCGAGGCCCGTGACGGCGCTTCCCACGCAGCCGCCGCCATAGGTGTCTTCGCGGGCGCCGACGCCGTGCGCGTGCACGACGTGGTCGGCACACTGCGCGCGGTGATCGTGGCCGAGGCGCTGCGCGGCGCGCGGGCGGCGGCCCCGCCGGCTGGGGCGGGGGGCGGCTCATGATCCAGTTCGTCTGGCAGCGCCTCCTCGAGATCGGCGAATGGCTCGCCGAGAACTACCACCCGGTCTGGGACACCCTGGACATCGCCGTCGTCGCGTTGGCCGTCTACTGGCTGCTGCTCCTCATCCGGGGCACGCGCGCGGTGCAGATGCTGATCGGCCTGCTGCTGCTCATCGCGGTGCGGCTCATCTCGGACTGGGCCCAGCTCGCCACGGTGGGCCTCATCCTCGAGAACTTCTTCACCTGGGGCGTGATCATCATCATCATCCTGTTCCAGCAGGACATCCGACGCGCCCTGGCGCGGATGGGACGCGGCTTCTTCCCGTCGGTCTCCCACCAGGAAGAAACCCAGATGCTGGAGGAGGTGGTGCGCGCGGCGCAGACCCTGGCGCAGAAGCGTGTGGGCGCGCTCATCGTGCTGGAGCGCGAGACGCGCCTGGAGGACATGATCGAGGCGGGGGTGGCCCTCGACGCCGAGGTCGGCAAGGAGCTCCTCACCTCGGTATTCCTGCCGTACTCGCCGCTCCACGACGGCGCGGTGGTGATCCAGGAAGGTCGCATGGCCTTCGCCGGCTGCGTGCTGCCGCTCACCCTGCGCAGCGACCTGCCCGAGGGTGTGGGCACCCGCCACCGCGCGGCGGTCGGCATCACCGAGGACAGCGACGCGGTGGTGGTGGTGGTCTCGGAGGAGTCCTCGGCGATCTCCGTCGTGGTGGCCGGTGAGATGACCCGCGATCTCGACGCCCCGCAGCTGCGCGTGGTGCTGCGCGACCTGCTGGCGGGCGAGCGCGAGCCCCACGAGGTGATCGAGACCGGGGACGGGTCCGACGCGGAAGCCTCCCATCTGCGCTCGGTGGGGAGTGGCGACTGATGGCCAAGAAACGCGACTCTACGCGCGGCTACCTCTTCGTGGCCGTGCTGATCGCGATGCTCCTGTGGGGCGTGGCCCAGGGGTCGTCGGACAGCCAGGAACCCTTCGACGTGCCCGTAGTCTTCGAGAACGTGCCCGATGAGCTCGTGATCACGGACCAGAACAGCGACGTCATCAACATCCGCGTGCAGGGGAGCCGAGCGGCGCTCCGCAACGTGCGGGAGGAGCGCCTGGCGTACGTCGTGGACGCGGGCGGGGCGCGGCGTGGGTCGGCGGACTTCGATGTGCCCCAGGAGCCGATCGTGCCGCCGCGCGGAGCCCGGGTGGTTTCGCGCTCGCCGTCGCGTCTGGAGGTCAAGTTCGAGCGGCGCGGGACGAAGGTGATGAACGTGCGGGCTGAAGTCTCGGGCGAGCCGGCGCCCGGCTTTCGGGTGGCCGCGGTGGTGGTGGAGCCGCTGCGCGTCCGCGTGACGGGCGCCCGCCGCGAGGTACTGCGCCTCTCGGAGGCGGTGACCGAGATCGTGGATCTCTCCGGGCTGACGGAGACCACGGAGCGCCAGGTACGCCTCAACCTGGCCGGTAAGAACGTCTGGGTGGAGGACCCCACCGACGTCACGGTGCGGGTCGAGATCGAAGCGGAAGAGAGCGAGGAAGCGGAAGAGGGCGGCCAGGGATGAAGCGCAAGCTGTTCGGGACCGACGGGGTGCGTGGCACCGCCAACCAGCACCCCATGACGGCGGAGACCGCGATGGCCCTGGGTCAGGCGGTGGCCCACGTCTTTCAGCGCGGCGGTGGGGGGCGTCACCGCTTCATCATCGGGAAGGACACCCGCCTGTCGGGCTACCTGTTCGAGACCGCTCTGACGGCGGGCCTGTGCTCGATGGGGGGCGAGGTGCTGCTGGTGGGGCCCATGCCCACACCGGGCATGGCGTTCCTCACCGCGGACATGCGCTGCGACGCGGGGGTGATGATCACCGCGAGTCACAATCCCTACGAGGACAACGGCATCAAGTTCTTCTCGCGCGACGGATTCAAGCTGGACGACGCGATCGAACAGCGCATCGAGGAGCTGATCCACACGGGTGCCCTCGAGTCGATGCGCGCTGAGTCGGACGACGTAGGCACGGCCCACCGCATCGACGACGCCCAGGGTCGTTACGTGGTCTTCCTGAAGAAGACCTTTCCGATGGACTACACCCTCGACGGCCTGCGCGTGGTGCTCGACTGCGCCAACGGCGCCGCCTACAAGGTGGGGCCCACAGTGCTCTCGGAGCTGGGGGCGGAGGTCTTCAGCCTGGGCGTGGAGCCCAACGGCCGCAACATCAACGAGGGTGTGGGCTCGCTTCACCCGGAGCACGCAGCCGCGCGGGTGCGGGAGGTGCGCGCAGATGTCGGCATCGCCCTCGACGGTGACGCGGACCGGGTGGTGATCATCGCCGAGAACGGCGAGATCGTGGACGGTGACGCGCTGCTGGCGCTCTTCGCCCGTGATCTGCTCACTCGCGGCGAACTCAGGGGCGGCGCCGTAGTCGGCACCGTGATGAGCAATATGGGCCTCGAGAAGTCGCTCGAGTCCGACGGGCTCGACCTGGTGCGCAGCCAGGTGGGCGACCGCCACATGGTCGAGGCCATGCGAGCGGGGGGGCACAACCTGGGCGGTGAACAGTCGGGCCACGTGGTGTTCCTGGACCACAACACCACCGGCGACGGCCTGATCACCGCGCTCCAGGCGTTGGCCATCCTGGTGCGCAGCGAGCGCAAGCTTTCAGAGCTGGTCGCCGACTTCAAGCCCTTCCCGCAGGTGCTGGTCAACGTCCGGGTGAGCGAGAAGCCGCCGTTCGAGGAAGTGCCGGAGATCAGCGAGGCGGTGCGCAAGGTGGAGCAGGAGCTGACCGGGCGGGGCCGGGTGCTGCTGCGCTACAGCGGCACCGAGATGAAGGCGCGCGTGATGGTGGAAGGCGAGGACGAGGCCCGCGTGCAGACCATTGCCCAGGAGCTGGCGAGTGTGGTCGGCCGCCGGCTGGGAGCACGCTGATCCCGTGAGCGATCTGGTCTTCGCGATCGACGCGCTCTACGCGCTGCCGCGCGTCGACGCCGTCGCCGCGGTGAAACTGGCCGAGCTGGCCGGCGTGGAAGCCGTGCGCATCTCCGGCGAGCGGCCGGAGGCGGAGGTGGTCGCGCTGCGGCGCACTGCGCACTTCCTCGAGGTGGCCATCGAGCCTACGCCTGCCGGCCTGAAGGTGGCGCTCGAAGTGCGGCCCGATCGCGTGCTTCTGCTGGAGCCCGCACCGCACGCCGTGTTGCGCCCGCTGGAAGAGGCCGGAATTCCAGTGCACGCGCGCATCGCGCACGACGTGGAGGCCGTGAAGACGGCCCACTCCGCGGGCGTGGCCGGTGTCGAGCTGGACACCTCGCACTCGGTGGACCTCCCGCGCGTGGATCGCGACGCCGCTCTCGTGAGCCTGGGCGACGCCGCGCGCATGGCGTCGAAGCTGCGCCTGTCGGTGAGCATCGGCGGTTCCCTCGACGAGCGAAGCCTGCGCCCGTTCGCAGAGCGGGTGCCAGCCCTTGCGCGAGTGGCCGTGGGCCGGGCCCTGGTTGCCCGTGCCGCGCTGGTTGGGATCGAGCGCGCCGTGGCCGATTTCTGCACGCGCCTGCCGTGATCGTCGGTCTCGGCCTGGAGCTTGTGGAGACCGCGCGCTTCGCGCGCGCCGAGGCCCGTTTCGGAGCGCGGCTGGCGACGCGCCTGTTCACCGATGAGGAGCGCGCGCTCGCCCGCGCGCTGGAGAGCCGCGCCGGGCGCTTCGCGGTGAAGGCGGCGGCCCTGCGCGCGCTGGGTCTGCCCCCGACCCGCTGGCGCGATGTCGAGGTGCTGGGCGGTCGCGGCAGCCCCCCGCAGCTGCGGCTGCATGGGAGCGTCGAGGCCCGCGCCCGGGAGCTCGGAGTCCGACACTCCGCGGTGACCCTCTCCCACGATGCAGGCGCCTGCGTGGGTCACGTGATCCTGGAGAACGGGGCCTGAGAGGTTGCCTCGCTCGCCCCGTTCCGGACAATGAAGCCATGAAGATCTGGTCGCTGGTCGGCAGCGAAGCCATGCGTGCTCTGGATCGTCACACCATCGAGGTGCTCGGCGTGCCGGGTGAGGTGCTGATGGAGAGCGCCGGCCGCGCGCTGGTCGAGGTGGTGCTGGCGCGGCGTCCGCGGCATGTGCACGTGGTGTGCGGACCAGGCCACAACGGGGGAGACGGGCTGGTGGCGGCGCGCCACTTGCACGCGCTCGGTGTGGCCGTCGACGTGGCGCTGCTGGGCGAGCCCACGGGCGATGCGGTGGCCCAGTGGGAACGCGCGCGCGCCTTCGGCGTCCAGGAAGGCGACGGCGCCGGTGCGGATCTGCTGGTGGACGCGATCTTCGGCACCGGGCTCACCCGCCCCGTGGAGGGGCCTGCGGCCCGCGCCATCGAACGCATCAACGAAGCGGCCATCGCCGTGGTGGCCGCGGATCTCCCGTCGGGCCTCGACGCCGACCGCGGTGTCGAGCTGGGCGTGGCGGTGCGGGCGACGGAGACGGTCACCTTCGGCCTGCCCAAGCCGGGACTGGCGCTCGAGCCCGGCCGCACTCTCGCCGGCCGCATCACGGTGGCGCGCATCGGGATCCCGGACCGCGCGCCGGGCGTCGTGCCGGATGCGCTGGTCTGGACCCCGGCGGCCGCGGCCGCGCACCTGCCGGAGCGTCCGGCCGACGGCCACAAGGGGCGCTTCGGTCACGTGCTGGTGGCGGCCGGCTCCCAGGGCAAGACGGGCGCCGCCGCCCTGGCGGCGCGGGCGGCCCTGCGCGCGGG
Source organism: uncultured Desulfobacterales bacterium (assembly GCA_964194905.1). Classification (GTDB taxonomy): domain Bacteria; phylum Myxococcota_A; class UBA9160; order UBA9160; family JAFDET01; genus JAFDET01. Next base: position 7,859 of record CAXMOD010000079.1, read on the forward strand.
AGCGGGCCTCGTGACGGTGGCGTGTCCCGCCGGGGTGAACGACATCCTCGAGCAGAAGTGCACCGAGGCGATGACCGAGCCGGTCCCCGACACGCCCGGTCGCGCCTTCGCCGCTGCGGCGGAAGACGCTCTCCTCGCACTGGCCGAGTCGCGCGACGTGGTGGCGTTGGGTCCCGGTATCGGGCGGGAGCCCGAGACCGAAGCGATGGTGCGTTCCCTGGTCAAGCGCCTGGCGAAGCCGCTGGTGCTGGACGCAGATGGGCTGAACGCTTTCGAGGGGCGGCCCGAAGAGCTCCGCGCGAGCGTCATCACGCCGCACCCGGGCGAAGCCGCGCGTCTGTTGGGGATCTCGAGCGCCGAGATCCAGGCCGATCGCCTGGCTGCCGCCAAGCGCCTCGCGGAAGCCACCGGTGCCGTGGTCGTGCTGAAGGGCGCGGGCACCGTGATTGCGGGACCCGAAGGCCCGCCGCTCATCAACCCGACCGGCGGCCCGGCGCTGGCGGCCGGTGGCAGCGGCGACGTGCTGACCGGGGTCGTGGCCGCGTTTCTGGCCCAGGGGCTTCCCGCCCGCGAGGCGGCAGGGCTCGCGGCCTTCGTGCACGGGCTGGCCGCCGACCGGGCGGCCGTCGGCGGGGCGGGGCTCATGGCCGGGGAGCTGGCGGACGCGCTGCCGCAGGCCCTCGCGGCATTGGCCGGGTCCACCCCGGCGGAGCCCTCGCTTGCGGCTGCCTTCCCGTAGCGCCGACGCCACGCGCCAGGCGGGAGCGCTCCTGGGCAGGGTGGCGAGCGGAGGGCTCGTGGTCGCCCTCGTGGGAGAGCTGGGCGCCGGCAAGACGGTCTTCGCCAAGGGCCTGGCCGCTGGGCTGGGTCTCGACCCGGCCCACGTGCAGAGCCCCACGTTCGTGATCGCCGCGGAGTACCCGCTCGCCGGGAAGGCGGGCGACGGAACGGTTGGCCGCCTGGTGCACGCCGACCTCTACCGCCTGGAGCGGTCCGAGGAGCTGGAGGCCGCGGGCCTCTCGGACTGGTTGGCCCCCGACACCCTGCTGGTCGTGGAGTGGGCAGACCGCCTCTCGGGCGCCCTGCCGGCGGAGCGCCTGGAGGTGCGCTTCGCGGCAGCCTCAGGCGGCGCCGACGAGGAGCGGGTGCTAGACGTCGAGGCCGTGGGCGCGGCCGCCGAGGCCGCGCTCCGGCGTTGGAGAGCAGGGTGGGCCTGATCGTCCAGAAATTCGGCGGCTCGAGCGTCGTTGACGCGGAGCGCATCCGGAACGTCGCCCGGCGCGTGGTCGCGACACACCGCGAGGGCAACCAGGTTGCGGTGGTCGTCTCGGCCATGGGTGACGAGACGGACCAGCTCGTCGACCTGGCGCGTCAGCTGGGGGGCGAGAACCCCGACCCGCGCGAGTACGACGCCCTGGTCTCCACGGGCGAGCAGAAGACCATCGCGCTGCTGAGCATGGCGGTGCAGGCCCTCGGCGTGCGGGCGCGTTCCTTCACGGCCTCGCAGATGGGCATGCGCACCGACACGGCGCACACTCGTGCGCGCATCGAGAGCTTCGATGCCGACCGCATCCGCAAGGTGCTGGACGAAGGCGCCGTGGCGGTCCTGGCGGGCTTCCAAGGCACCGATGACGAGGGCAACGTGACGACTCTGGGTCGCGGTGGCTCGGACACCTCGGCCGTGGCGGCAGCCGCCGCCCTCGGCGCCGACGTCTGCGAGATCTACACCGACGTGGACGGAGTGTTCACGAGCGATCCGCGCTGGGTGCCCACGGCCCGCAAGCTCGAGCGCGTGGCCTACGACGAGATGATGGAAATGGCGAGTCTGGGTGCGAGGGTGCTCCAGACCCGTTCGGTCAAATTCGCCAAGCGCTACGGGGTTCGGCTCCACGTGCGATCGTCCTTCCATGAAGGCGAAGGCACGTGGGTGGTTCCTGAGGAGGACGTGATGGAGAAGCTGGCGGTCTCGGGTGTCACCTACAACACCAAGGAGGCCAAGGTCCGTGTGGTGGGGGTGAAGGACCATCCCGGCGTGGCAGCGGCGCTCTTCACTCCTCTGTCGGACGCCGGCATCGTCGTGGACATGATCATCCAGAACGTCAGCGAAGACGGCAGCACGGACCTCACCTTCACGCTGCCCCGGGAGTTCTACGCGCGCGGCGTCGAGCTGGCGAGGGCCACCGCCGAGTCGATCGGTGCGCGCAAGGTGGAGGGCGACGAAGACATCGCCAAGGTATCGGTGGTGGGCCTCGGCATGAAGGATCACGCGGGCGTTGCGACACGCATGTTCCGCGCTCTGGCGAGCGAGGGAATCAACATCCAGCTCATCTCGACCAGCGAGATCAAGGTCTCGGTGATCATCGAAGAGCAGTATGCGGAGCGGGCGGTGCGCGCGCTGCACGGCGAGTTCCTCGACTCCGGCGCCGCCGAACCGATCGAGGAGTCGTGAGCCGCGCAGTCCTGCTCGTGGCTGCGGCGGCTCTGGTCGCAGCGCTGCCCGAGGGGCCGCCCGACGTGGCGGCGTGTCCCTCCGTCAGCGGGGGCGCGCGCCTGGTGTGCGGTCTGCCGCTGGACCTGAACGCCGCGGCGGCCGAAGATCTGGAGGTGCTTCCGGGGATCGGGCCGGCGCGAGCGCGAGCCATCGCCGAGGCGCGTCCCTTCGCTGCCCTGGCCGAGGTGGTCCGTGTGCCCGGTGTGGGTCCGCGGACGCTCGAGCGCATCGAGCCCTGGGTGGAGCTCGGCGCGCCCCGCGAAAGAGGAGCAGCGGCACCGTGAGCGAGCGTTCCCCATGAGCGGCTGGATCCAGCGGGTCCAGACCTTCGTGCGCGAGGAGATGTGGAGCGGCACCGCCTGGTGGGTGCGCTTCCTTCAGTTCTGCTGGGTGATCGGCGAGGGCTTCGTGCGCGACCAGCTCCTGCTGCGCTCCCACTCGCTCACCTACATCACCGTGCTGTCGCTGATCCCGCTGCTCGCGGTGGGACTGTCGCTGGCCGGGCTGCTCGGTCTGCGTGAACGGGTGTCGGAGGAGATCTTCCAGCGCCTGGGTGAGGTGGCGCCCCAGATCGCCACACAGGTCCAGCAGCTCGTCGAGAACTTCGACTTCGCGAGCCTGGGAGCCCTGGGCGGCTCGTTCCTCTTGGTCACCACCGTGCTGGCCGTGGGCAGCGTGGAGCAGAGTCTGAACAAGATCTGGGGCGTCGCGAAGCAGCGCTCCTGGACGCGGCGCCTGCCCGACTACCTCTTCGTGATCCTGTTCACGCCGCTCGTGCTGGGCGTGGCACTCTCGCTGGAAACGACGCTGCAGAGCCCCACGGCCGTCTCATTCCTGCTCCAGTGGGAGTGGTTCGAGAGCCTCTGGCAGTACGGGCTGAAGCAGCTCCCCCTCGTGCTCTTCGTGGGCGGCTTCACGTTCCTCTACTGGTTCCTTCCCAATACGCAGGTGCGCTTCGCATCGGCCGCGCTGGGCGGTCTCGCGGGCGGGCTCCTCTTCCCCCTGGCGCTCTGGGGCTACGTCAACTTCAGCGTCGGGGCCGCGCGCATGGGCGCGGTCTTCGGTGCGTTCGCGCAGCTCCCGCTCTTCCTCGTCTTCACCTACTTCGCCTGGGCGATCGTCCTGCTCGGCGCGGAGGTGTCGTTCGCGTACCAGAACCTGGCTCGCTATCGGCGCGAGGTGCGCGGCGAGCAGCCGGGCGCGGCGGGCCGCGAGGCCATCGGCCTCGGCATCGCCCTCGAGGTGGCACGCCGTTTCCAGGCGGGAGCCGATCCAATCAATCCCGACGAACTGGCGGACGCCCTCGACGTCCGCATCCGCACGATCCGCGACATCCTCACCCACCTGGAGGGGGCGGGCATCCTCTCGGAGCTCGCGGACGACAAGCGCAGCGATCTCTATCAGCTGGGGCGACCCGCCGAACAGATCAGCGTGGGCGACGTGCTGCGAGCCCTACGTGGCGTGCGTGAGCCCCTGACCTCGGCCGTGGACCGCACCCTCGAAGAGTTGGAGAAGCGCCAGCGGGACGTGACCGAGCGCGAGACGCTGGCCGACCTGCTGCGCCAATGAAGAAGACGAGGATCTATCTCGACCACAACGCCACCACGCCTCTACGACCCGAGGTGGTGGACGCGATGGCTGCGGCCCTGCGCGAGATCTGGGGCAACCCCTCCAGCGTCTATGAGGAGGGGGCTCGCGCCCGCGCCGCGGTGGACACCGCCCGCGCGCAGGTGGCGGCGCTGGTCGGGGCACAGCCCGAGGAGGTGATCTTCACCGGCGGCGCCACGGAGGCCAACAACGCACTGGTCGCCGGTGTGGAGCGCGGGCTGGTGACGAGCGCCGCCGAGCACCCGTCGGTGCAAGCTCCCGGCGAGGAGCGCGAGGCGGCCGGGCTGCGGGTGACGCGCATCCCGGTGGATGGGGAGGGCCGACTCGATCTGGACGCCCTGGAAGCCGCTGTGGCGGAAGGGGCGGATCTCGTCTCCCTGGTGTGGGCGAACAACGAGACCGGAGTCGTCCAGCCGATCGACGAGATCGCGCAGCGCATCGGCGGGCGCGCGGCGCTCCACGTGGATGCTACCCAGGCGCTGGGCAAGATCCCCGTGGAGGGGCCGTGGGACTTCCTGTCCGCAAGCGCCCACAAGCTGAACGGACCCAAGGGCGTCGGCTGCCTGGTCGCGCGTCGCGGCGTCCGCCCGCTGCTGTGGGGGGGCGGGCAAGAGCGAGGATTGCGCGGGGGCACCGAGAACGTCGCGGGCATCATCGGCTTCGGCGTGGCCTGCGAGCTGGCTCGCAAGGAGCTGCCGGAGCGGGCGGCTGGCTACGCAGCCCTGCGCGACCGGCTCTGGAAGGCGCTGGCGGGGCTGCCCGGTGCGAGGCGCAATGGCGACCCCGGCGTGGTGCTGCCCAACACGCTCTCGGTGGAGTTCCCCGGTGTGGAGGGTGATGCGCTGGTGCAGGCACTCGACGTGGAAGGCGTGGCGGTCTCGGCGGGCGCAGCCTGCCACGCCGGTGCGGTCTCCGCGTCACGCGTGCTGCTCGCCATGGGTCGCAGCCCCGCGCAGGCGCGGGCGACACTGCGCTTCAGCGTCGGCTTCGGCAACGACGCAGCGCAGATCGACCAGGCCGTGGCGAGGGTCGCCGCGGTACTGGAGCGCATGGCGTGAGCAGACAGCGAGCAGTCGTCGGGCTCTCGGGCGGCGTGGATTCCTCGCTCGCGGCGGCGCTCGCCGTCGACGCCGGGCACGAGGCGATCGGCGTGATCGTCCACCAGCTGGAGGGAGCGTCGCGTTGTTGCTCCCTGGAAGACGCGCGCCGCGTGTGCGCGCAGCTCGGCATGCGCTTCTACGTGGTGAACCGCGTGGAGCGCTTCCGCCGCGAGATCATGGAGCCCTTCGCCGACGCCTACCTCGCAGGGAGCACGCCGATCCCATGCGTGGCTTGCAACAAGGGCTTCAAGTTCGACGTGCTGCGCGGCCGAGCCCGGGCCTTCGCTGCCACGCGCGTGGTGACGGGACACTACGCGCGGGTGGAGACCGATCCCGAGACTGGCCTGCGGCGGCTGCTGCGCGGTCGCGACCGCGACAAGGACCAGTCCTACTTCCTCTTCCAGCTGGACCAGGCCACGCTCGCCGACGTGTGGTTTCCGCTCGGCGAGCTGACGAAGGACGAGGTGCGCAGAGCGGCCCGGGAGCGCGGTCTCGCCACCGCGGACAAGCCCGAGAGCCACGAGATCTGCTTCGTGCCCGGCGACGACTACGCGGCCGTGGTCGAGGGGCTGCGCCCCGGCCGGGCCCGTGGAGGCGCGCTCGTGGACGGAGAGGGTGCCGAGCTGGGCCGCCACGGCGGCGTGCACCGCTTCACCATCGGCCAACGCCGCGGGCTGGGGGTCGCGGCGCGCGAGCCCCTGTACGTGACGGCCCTCGACGCGGTCAGCGGCCGCGTGGTGCTCGGCCCGCCGGACGAGCTGGAGGTTGGCGGCGCTCGCGTCGAGGGCGTGTCCTGGGTTGCGGGCCGCGCTCCCGCGGCCCGTCTGGCGGAGGTGCAGGTCCGCTACCGCCACGCGCCGGTGAAGGCCCGGCTGCGGCCGGTCGAGGGAGACGCGGTCGAAGTGTGGTTCGAAGAGCCGGTGCGCGCAGTGGCGCCCGGCCAGGCGGCGGTCTTCTACGACGGGGACGAGGTGCTCGGGGGAGGCACCCTGACGGCGGCCCGGGCATGAGCTCCTTGAGCGAGGCGCTCGGGTACGGCTTCGCGGAGCCGGATCTCCTGCTGCGCGCGCTGACCCACGCGTCCGCCCGCCAGAGCGGCGACCAGTCCGACAACGAGCGTTTGGAGCTTCTCGGCGACGCCGTGCTGGACCTGGTGATCGCCGAAGAGCTCTTCAAGGGCCATCCCGACTGGCGCGAGGGCCAGCTCACCTGGACGCGGGCGGCACTGGTGAACACGGCCGAGCTGGCGGAGCGCGCCCGGGAGCTCGGTCTCGGTCAGCATCTCCGGCTCGGGCCGTCCGAACGAGGGGAGGGCGCCGACAAGGATTCCATCCTGGCGGGCGCCCTGGAGGCGGTGCTCGGCGCGGTGTACCTCGACGGGGGCCTCGAGTCCGTGCGCAGCCTCGTGCAGCGGCTGTGGGGCGACGCGTTGCATCCCGACGCAGCGCCGTCCCCGCGCGACGCCAAGATGCGCTTCCAGGAGTGGTGCCATCGCCGCTACCGTGAGACACCGACCTGGCGAATCGTCGGGGACAGCGGCGACGGGGGCGCCGCCGAGCGTTTCCGGGCCGAGGCGCGTCTGGGCGAGCGGACCCTGGGCCGCGGAACGGGGCGTACGAAGCGCGATGCCGAACGCGCCGCTGCTGTGGACGCGTTGCTCGCCGACGAGAGCGACGGGAACGAGGAGCGATGACGGAGACCGGCGAGCCGACGGCGCACCGCTCCGGCGTGGTGGCGATCCTCGGGCTTCCCAATGCGGGCAAGTCCACGCTGTTGAATCGCTGGGTCGGGGAGAGGCTGGCCATCGTGACCCGCCGCCCCCAAACCACCCGCAGCCGCATGCTGGGAATCCTCAGCCGCCCGGATGCGCAGGTCCTGCTGCTCGACACGCCCGGCCTCGTGGAGGGCCGGCGCGATGCGCTCGACGCCGCGATGCGCCGCAGCGTGGAGGAGAGCGCGCGGGACTGCGACGTAGCGCTGCTGCTGGTGGACCTGGGACGCTCCTGGTGCCCCGCCCACGACGAGGTCGTGGCGCTCGCCCAGGGCCGGCCGCTGCTGCGGGTGGGTACCAAGGAGGACCGGCCGGCGCGCGCGGGTGCCGCCGGCGAGTACGACTTCCGCATCTCCGCCCGCAGCGGCGAGGGCTGCGACGCGTTGCTCGACGCGGTGGTGGCGCTGCTGCCGGAGGGACCGCCGTATTACGCCGATGACGAGCTGACCGACAAGCCGCTGCGCTTCCTGGCGGGCGAGCTGGTGCGCGAGGCCGCCTTCGAGTGCCTGGGCGACGAAATCCCCTACGGCGTGGCCGTCGAGGTGGAGGAATTCGACGAGTCCCGCCCCGACCTGATCCGCATCCGCGCGCGGGTGCTCGTGGATCGCGAAACCCACAAGCGCATCGTGATCGGGGCCGGCGGGCGTACCATCAAGGAGATCGGGACGCGCGCCCGGAAGCGCTTGGAGGTGCTGCTCGGCGTCCAGGTGCACCTCGAGCTGTGGGTGAAGCCGGAGCCGGGCTGGGCGCGCCGTCCGCAGCGCCTCAAGACCCTGGGATACACGGCATGACGACCACACCCCTCACCCTCTACGAGGTCGGTCCCCGCGACGGGCTGCAGAACGAGCCGGAAACCGTACCCACCGAGGCAAAGGTGGAGCTCTTGGGGCGGCTCGCCGCAGCCGGGCTCCAGCGGATCGAGGCGACCTCCTACGTCTCGCCGAAGTGGATCCCGCAGCTGGCAGACGCCGACGAGGTGGCCGCGCTGCTGCCGGAAGGCCCGGTGTGGAGTGCGCTCGTCCCCAACGCGCGGGGCTACGAGCGCTTCCGGAAGAGCGACATTCCGGTGGCGGCCTTCTTCGTCTCGGCCAGCGAAACACACAACCGCAAGAACGTGAACCGCTCCATCGCCGACCACATCGATGCCTTCGCGCCGGTGGCGCAGCGCATCAGCGAGGACGGCGTGCGCCTGCGCGCCTACGTGTCCACGGTGTGCGGCTGCCCCTACGAGGGCGACATCGAGCTGGCGGCGGTAGTCGACGTGGTCCGGCGCCTGGCCGCGCTCGAGGTGGACGAGATCTCGCTGGGCGACACGATCGGTGTTGGCGCCCCGTCCCAGGTGCGAGAGCTGGTGCGCGCGGTTGCGGGGGAGGCCCCCCTCGGTCACGTGGCGCTCCACCTGCACGACACCTACGGTCGAGCCCTGGCCAACGTGATGGCGGGCTACGCCGAAGGCATCCGCACCTTCGATTCGTCGTTGGGCGGGCTGGGGGGCTGCCCGTACGCGCCCGGGGCCTCGGGCAATGTGGCCACGGAGGATGTGGTGGACCTGTTTGCGCGCGAAGGCATCGCGACCGGCGTGGATCTCGGCGCCCTCGTGGACGCCTGCGCCTGGTTGGAAGACGATGTGCTGCGGCGACCGCTGCCCGGCCGCGTCTACCGGGCGCACCGCGGACTCCGGGAACGACTCCGGGAACGAGACCGGGAGCGGCGAACATGAAGACCGGAGAAGAGGTTCGCGAGGCTCTGGAGCGTATTCGGGCGGGGGGAGACCCCAAGTACCACGCCAAGGCAGCGGAAGAGGGCAAGCTCTTCTGCCGGGAGCGTCTGGCGCGCCTGCTGGACGCCGACTCGTTCGTGGAAGACGGCGCCTTCGCCGGCGAGCTTCCGGCCGATGGTGTGGTGACGGGCACCGGCCGCATCGACGGCCGCCCGGTCTGCGTGATGGCGAACGACTCCACGGTGAAGGCCGGCTCCTGGGGTCCGCGCACCGTGGAGAAGATCCTGCGGGTACAGGAAATGGCCGAGCGTCTCGAGGCGCCGCTTCTCTATCTCGTGGATTCCGCCGGCGCGCGCATCACCGAGCAGGTGCAGATGTTCCCGGGCCGCCGCGGCGCGGGTCACATCTTCCAGAACCAGTGCCGTCTCTCGGGCCGGATCCCCCAGGTCTGCCTGCTCTTCGGCCCCTCCGCAGCGGGGGGTGCCTACATCCCCGCCTTCTGCGACGTGGTCTTCATGGTGGAAGGCAACGCCAGCATGTACCTGGGCTCCCCGCGCATGGCCGAGATGGTGATCGGCCAGGAGGTGTCGCTCGAGGATATGGGCGGCGCGCGCATGCACTGCTCTGTCTCCGGCTGCGGCGACAAGCTCTGCGCGAACGAGGACGAAGCCCTCGCCGCCGCCCGCGCATACCTCGGCTACTTGCCGTCGGCGACCGGCGCGCCCCTCCCGGTGCGCGACGCCGTGCCGCCGGCCGAGGGCTGCGACGACCTCGAGGCGCTCATCCCGCGCCAGGAGAACAAGCCCTTCGACATGCGCGGGGTGATCCAGCGCCTGATCGACGCCGGGTCCTTCTTCGAGATCAAGGAGCTCTTCGCCAAGGAGTTCATCACCGGCTTTGCGCGCATCGACGGCCGCCCGGTGGGCGTCCTCGCGAACCAGCCCAAGGTGAAGGGCGGTGTCCTCTTCGTCGACTCGGCGGACAAGGCCGCCCGCTTCATCTGGCTGTGCGACGCCTTCGGCGTCCCGCTCCTGTATCTGGCCGACGTGCCAGGCTTCATGATCGGCAAGCAGGTGGAGCGCCAGGGCATCATCCGCGCCGGCGCGAAGATGATCATGGCGGTCGCCGAGGCCTCGGTGCCGCGCCTGTCGGTGATCGTGCGCAAGGCCTACGGGGCGGGGCTCTACGCGATGAGTGGCCCCGGCTTTGCGCCCGACGCCTGTATCGCGCTGCCCTCGGCCATGATCGCGGTGATGGGCCCCGAGGCCGCCGTCAACGCGGTCTACTACAACCGCATCCAGGCGGCTCCCGAGGGCGAGCGCGAGGCCCTCGTGGAAAAGCTGCGCGACGAATACCGCGAGGACGTGGATATCAAGCGACTGGCCAGCGAGCTGGTGATCGACGCCATCGTCGAGCCCGCCCGGCTGCGCGATGAGGTGGCGGTGCGCATGGCCGCCATCCGCGAGCGGCCGCGCGATCCGGCCGCGCCCAAGCGTCGCAGCGTGACGCCCGTCTGACGGGCCACACCGCCTCGCGGCCGCCGATACCACGCCGGGGGTCCGCTAGCCCGGAGGGTCGGGCGAGGCCGGGCAGGGGGGCCCTCAAGCTCGTTTCCGGTTCTTCCGATCTGTGCTAGCCAGTTAACGTGAACTGGCAAACACCGCAGGCAGAGAAACTCGCATCGATCGGGGAAATCTCTGAAAAGACAGGGCTTTCGCCCCGAACGGTGCGCTACTGGGAAGAGCTTGGACTCCTTCCCGGCGTGCGCCGCCGCGCGGGTGGGCGCCGGGTGTACGGCCGCGATGAGCTCGAGCGTCTGCGCTTCATCCTGCGCCTGAAGAACATGGGCCTATCCCTGGACGAGATCCGCGATCTGAACGCCGTCCACGGCATCGAGGGCTCCACCCGCGCCATGCTGCGCCGCCTGGACGAGCTGCTGGAGCGGCATCTGGACGATGTGGACGCTCGCCTCGGCGAGCTGATGTCCCTGCGCGACGACATCCAGAAGTACCGCGACCACGTGAAGGCGCGGGTCGACGGGCGGCGGCGCACGTGAGCGCCCAGACCGTGCGGGTCGTGTCGGCGGCGTCGCTCTTCGACGGGCACGACGCGGCCATCAACATCGTGCGCCGGCTGCTCCAGCAGCAGGGCGCCGAAGTCATCCACCTGGGTCACGACCGCTCGGTGGACGACGTGGTGGACGCTGCGGTCCAGGAGGACGCCGACGCCGTCTGCGTGTCGTCCTACCAGGGCGGCCACATGGAGTACTTCGCGTACCTGGTGGATCGCCTGCGCGAGCGCGGCTGCGGTCACGTGGGCGTCTACGGGGGCGGCGGCGGAACCATCACGGCCGAGGAGATCGGCAAGCTGGAAGACTACGGCGTGGCTCGCGTCTTCACCCCACAGGACGGCCGTCGCCTGGGCCTGGAGGGAATGATCGGTGAGATCCTGGAGACCTGCGCCCGGCGCGAGCGCGGGTTGCGCGGCGACGAGCGCGAGCATCTGGACGACCCCGCCGCGCTGGCGCGGCTCATCAGCTTCTGCGAGGCCAATCCGGGCGCCGGCGACGAGCTCCTCTCCACGCTTCCCGAAGGCCGCGCTCCGGTGGTGGGCTTCACCGGGACCGGCGGCGCCGGGAAGTCGAGCGTGGTGGACGAGCTGCTGCGCCGCTTCCGCGCGGACTTCCCGGACTGGCGCATCGGCCTCGTGCTGGTGGACCCCACGCGGCGGCGCTCCGGTGGGGCGTTGCTGGGCGATCGCATCCGTCTGAACGCCCTCGACGAGCGCGTCTTCGTGCGTTCCCTCGCCACACGCCAGGCCCACCTCGCCCTCTCCCGAGCTGTGGCCGATTCCGTGCGCGTACTGCGCGGTGCAGGCTTCGACCTGGTTCTGGTCGAGACGGCGGGCATCGGCCAGAGCGACTCGGAGATCGTGGACCGGGTGGGGCACTCCCTCTACGTGATGACCCCCGAGTACGGGGCGCCCACCCAGCTCGAGAAGATCGACATGCTCGAGCTGGCGGACCTGGTGGTGCTCAACAAGTTCGACCGCGCCGGGGCGGAGGATGCGCTGCGCGACGTGCGCAAGCAGGTGCGGCGCGGCGGGGGCGACCCGGCCATGGTGTTCCCCACGATCGCCCGGCGCTGGGACGATCCGGGGACCACGGCACTGTACGAGGCGTTGCGCGACCGCCTGCTCGGCCGCCCGCCGAAGGCCGCCCCCGAGACCCTTACGGCCCCGGTTGTGCTGCCGCCGGCGCGCGGCCGCTACCTGGCGGAGATCGCCGAGACCGTGCGGGGTTACCGCGCGCAGACCGAGACCCTGGCGGCCCAGGCCCGTGACGCCTGGGCGTTGGAGCGCGCAGCCGAGCTGGCGCAGGACCCGGCGCTCGCCGAACGCGCCTCGCTGGACCCCGCGCTGCGCGCCGAGCTCGAAGCCTGGCCCGAGCGGCGCGGCGCCTACGAGGCCGCCGATCAGGAATATCGGCTGCGCGACCGCGCGATCCGCGTGACGAACCACACCCGCACGCTCTCGGGGACGGAGCTCCCCAAGGTGGCAGTGCCGCGCACCGAGGACTGGGCGGAGCTCACGCGCTTCGTGCGGCAGGAGAACCTCCCGGGGAGCTTCCCGTTTACCGGGGGCGTCTTCCCGTTCAAGCGCGACGGCGAGGACCCCACGCGCATGTTCGCGGGCGAGGGGACACCCGAGCGGACCAACCGCCGCTTCCACTACCTGGCCCGGGGTCAGGGGGCGACGCGGCTCTCCACCGCGTTCGACAGCGTGACCCTCTACGGTCGCGATCCCGACCCGCGCCCCGACGTGTACGGGAAGGTCGGCAACTCCGGCGTCTCGGTCTGCAGCGTGGACGACGCCAAGCGGCTCTACTCGGGCTTCGACCTGTGCGACCCGAGCACCTCGGTCTCCATGACCATCAACGGCCCGGCGCCGACCGTGCTGGCCTTCTATCTCAACGCCGCCATCGATCAGGCGGTGGAGAAGCATCTGCGCGAGAACGGCCGCCTGCCGGAGCCGCCGGCCCGCTACCGCGGCGACCTTCCCGAGGGCCACGACGGCCTCGGCCTGGGCCTCCTGGGCATGGCAGGCGACGAGGCGGTGGAGCCCGAGGTCTACGCGCGCATCAAGGCCGACGTGCTGCGCCGGGTGCGGGGCACCGTGCAGGCCGACATCCTCAAGGAGGACCAGGCCCAGAACACCTGCATCTTCTCGACGGACTTAGATCGGAAGAGCACACGTCTGAACTCCAGTCACTTGGACTCA
>CAXMOD010000080.1:0-12384 GCA_964194905.1 uncultured Desulfobacterales bacterium
GTCCTGGTGCAACGGATGGCGGCCGTCCACCTCGGGCGGCTTGTTGATGAGCATGGTGTGGATGCTCTTCACGTCGGGGCCCACGAAGCCCTCCGCCCAGTCGAGGAGCCGCGGGTGCTTGGCGTAGCCCTCGAAGAGGACCGGGTCCTCGTGGAAGTCCTGGATCTTGGCGATGGCCGCGGGTCGATTCTTCGGCTGCACCGCTCCCTTCGCCACCATGACGTCGCGCATGACGAGCATGCCCGGCGCAGGCTCGACCTCCTCGTTTACGATGGCGAGGAAGCGCTTCGACCAGGTCTCGAGCTCGGCGGGAGCGAACAAGTCACGCGCCACGAGGTAGCCCTGCTCCTCGTACTGGCGGAGCTGATCGGCGCTGAGGGGTGTGCTTTTCATTTGACCGCGGGAATTCTACAATGGGATAACTCTTAGGTCGATCGGAAATCTGAGCGGCGCGCGCAACGCGCCGCGGAGACGGCCATGCCCCAATCCAAGACTCTCGCCATGGTGCAGACGGCGCCCCGCAAGCTGGAGGCCCAAGACCTGCCCATCCCGGAAATCGGTCACGATTCCGGGCTGTTACGGCTCGAAGCCTGCGGCATCTGCGGCAGCGACGTAGAGCAGTTCAACGGGGACCTGCGCACCCCCATGCCGGCCATCCCGGGCCACGAGCCGCTGGGCGTGATCGAGCAGATCGGCGACGGGGCCGCCCGCCGCTGGGGCGTGGACGTGGGCGACCGGGTGGCCGTGGAGACCATGCTCTCCTGCCGCTTCTGCCCAGCCTGCCTGGAGGGCCGCTACCACCTCTGCCGCACCCGGCGGATCTACTCCTACATCGGCCTCGAACAGGAGCACGGCCTGTGGGGCGCCTACGCCCAGCACATGGTCCTGGACCCGGCCGCCATCGTGCACAAGGTGGACCCGAAGCTGCCGCCCGAGCACGCGGTCCTCTTCAATCCCATGGGCGCCGGCTACCGCTGGGCCGTGGAGGTGCCGGCCACCCAGCCGGGCCAGACGGTGATGATCCTGGGGCCCGGCCAGCGCGGCCTGGCCAGTGTCATCGCCTGCCGAGACGTGGGAGCGGGCACGATCGTCGTCACGGGCCTCGAGGCCGACGAGCGCAAGCTCGAGCTGGCACGTGAGTTCGGCGCCGACCACACCATCGACGTGCAGAACGAGAACGCCAAGCAGCGCATCCGCGAGATCACGGACGGGCGCGGCGCCGACGTGGTCGTGGACGTCTCCGCCTACGCCACCGAGCCGGTGGCGGAGTCGCTCGACTACGTGGCCATGGGCGGCACCATCGTGCTGGCCGGGGTCAAGGGCTTCAAGCCCATCGACCAGTTCATCTCCGACAAGATCGTGATGAAGGAGATCCGCGTACAGGGCGCCATCGGCGTCACCTCCACCGGTTACCGCGCGGCGATCAACCTGATCGAATCCGGCAGAGTGCCGATCGAGAAGATGCACACCCACGACTTCGAGCTGCGCGACGCGGAGACCGCCATCCGCACCCTCGCCCGGGAGATCCCCGACGAGGAGTCCATCCACTCCTGCCTGATTCCTCCCCGCTGAAACGGAAGCGCTGATCATGGACGTGAAAGACTGGATCGAATCCTCCTCGTACTCGGCTGCCCTGGGCGTACAGCTGGTGGACCTCTCCGAGAAGGGCGCGCGCCTGGCCCTCCCCTACCAGGACGCCAACTCGAACCCGGGGAAGGCCCTGCACGGAGGCTGCGCCGCTTCGCTCTCGGCGATCGGCGGCCAGGCGGTGACGCGCGCGGCGCTGGGCCCGGAGTCGGGCCCGTGGAACACGGTCGCGTTGCAGGTGAACTACCTGTCGGCCGCGATCGGAGAGGGCGTGCACGCCGAGGCACGCCTGCTGCGCAGAGGCAAGGCGCTCTGTTTCGTCGAGGTGGATGTGACCACCGATGACGGCAAGCCCATCGCGCACTCCACCGCGGCCGTGCGCGGTCGCTTCGGTGCCGAGGATTCCGAGCGCACCGTGGTGCCCCCGGACCACGGCGAGTCGGATCCGGGCAGGATGGGCCCCCACCTGGGCATGATCCCCTTCATCGGCAACCGTGGAATCTCCGCCGAGCACATGACCGGCGGCACCTCGCGCCTGGTGATGTCCTCGCCCGACACCAACGGCGACGCGGGCGGCGGCAACCACGAGGGCGCCGTGCTGGCGCTGCTCGACACCACCGGAGCCATGGCCTCGTGGGCCGAGTCGGGCCACGGGCAGTACAAGGCCTCCACCCCGGCGCTTCAGGCGCAGATCACCGGTGTGCCGCCGGCCGGCGACCTGATCGCCTACGGCCGCTGCGTGCAGCGCGACGGCGAGATCTTCTTCAGCCAGGTGGATGTGGCCACGGCGGAAGGGCGGCGCCTGGTGGCGCGCGGCACTGTCATCTACCGGATCCTCACATGAGCGAAGACGTCGGACGCGAGCTCGACCAGATCAGCGCGCGGGTGCGGCGCTGGCGCGAGGACGCGGGGCTCACGCTCCAGGAGCTGGCTCGACGCAGCAGCGTGGCCACCAGCACCATCCAGAAGATCGAGACCGGCCAGATGGTGCCCAGCATTGCGGTGCTGCTGAAGGTCGCACGCGGTCTCGACCGGCGGCCTTCGGAGCTGCTGCACGAGGGCTCCGACGACCTGGAGGTGGTGCACCTGCGCCCCGACGATCGCGACAGGGTGGGCGTCGCGGGAAAGCTGGTGGTGGAGCGCCTCTCGGGCGACCTGGCGAACCCGGCCCTGGAAACCTGGCGGGTCAGCATCCACCCCGGCCAGTCGAGCGGCGAGAGCGCCATACAGTTCAAGGGCGAGGAGATCGTGGTGTGCGAGGAAGGCCAGGTGGTCTATCGCGTGGGTGATCGGGAGCACACGCTCGACGCCGGCGACGTGCTGCACTTCAAGGCGCGCCACCCGCACTCCTTCCGCAACGAGGGCCGCCGCGTCGCCCGCTTCACGGTCACCGGCACCCTGCCCGTGCGTTTCCGCGAGGCCATGCAATCCAGAATCGCGGTCGGCCGTTAGATCCGGTATCCACCCGACCAGCGATGGCCAAAAAGAAGCAGAAGCGCAAGAAGAAGAAGGGCCGGCGTGCGAACGCCGACAAGTACGACCTCTACCAGCGCAGCGTGCAGGAGCCGGAGAGCGACGTCTCTTTCGTGAGCCGCGTCTTCAAGAAGCGCTTCGGGCGCCCCCCCCGCGTTCTGCGCGAGGACTTCTGCGGCACCGCCCTGATGGCCTGCACCTGGGTGCGCAAGCACAGGGACAACCAGGCCTGGGGGATCGACCTGGACCCGGAACCGCTGGCCTGGGGCGCGAAGCACAACCTCGCGCCGCTGTCCGAGGAGCGCCGCGCGCGAGTCCACCTGGTGAAGGGCGACGTGCTCACCGCGCGCACACCCGACGCCGACGTGACCGTCGGCTTCAACTTCTCCTACTTCCTCTTCAAGACGCGGCGCGAGCTGCTCGGCTATCTCCGCAAGGCTCGCAACACGCTGGCCCAGGAGGGCATCCTCTTCCTGGACGCCTACGGAGGAGCGGACGCACAGCGTCGTCTGAGGGAGATCCGCGAGCACGACGGCTTCGATTACGTGTGGGACCAGGATCTCTTCGACCCGATCACCCACGACGTGGTCAACTACATCGACTTCGAGCTTCCCGGCCGGCGCAAGATGAAGCGCGCCTTCACCTACGAGTGGCGGCTGTGGAGCCTGCCCGAGATCTGCGAGCTCCTCACCGAGGCGGGCTTCTCGGACGTGGGCGTCTACTGGGAAGGCACCGACACGAAGAGCGACGAGGGCAACGGCGTCTTCACGCGGCGCAAGCACGCGCCCGACGATCCCGCCTGGATCGCGTACATCGTCGCGCAGCGCTGAGCCGGACGCGCGCGCAACCCCTCGCTGCGCTCGAGGAGCGCGGGCCAGACGGCGTCCGCGTCCTCGGCGAAGATCCAGCGGGCCGCGCCTTCTTCGATGCGCCACGAGCCGCCCACCACCTCGCCCTCGAGCTGTCCAGGCGCCCAGCCCGCGTAGCCCACGTAGGCCCGCCACTGGTCGGAGCCTCCCCCCGCCTCCACAAGCCCGCGCAGCACGGCCGGCGAGGCGCCGACCCGGATCCCATCTACCACGGGCATGGACTCGCCCTCGGGCGCGGGCGGCGCTCCCGTGGCCCGGAACAGAACCGTGACCCGGTCGCGACCCACCGGGCCGCCGAGCCACGCGCGGTGCGGCCCACCCACCAGGGCCGGCTCGCCCGGGAGCACCTGCGCCAGGCCGACGTCCGTGGGCCGGTTCACGACCACGCCCAGCGCGCCGCTCTCGGTCGAGTACTCCAGGAGCAGCACCACGGTGCGCTGGAAGAAGGGACCACGCAGCGCCTGGGTCGCCACCAGCAGGCGTCCCGCCGCCAGCCGCCGCACCAGACCGCCGCGGTAGTCCGGGGCCGGGCGCGGATTGGGCGCGGCCCACGCGTCGTCTGTGCCGACTGCACCTGCGAGAAGCAGCAGCGCCAGGGCAAGACGCGGGCGGAACGCCATGGCAGCACCCTAGCACCCGGCCTGGGGTAAACTCCCCGATTCACCGAAGGAGGTGACCCGTGAGCGTTGCCGTCTCGAGTCCGCCCGAGCCCCACACCGACGTCGCCGGCATCCCCGGCGCGGTCGAGCATCTGCGTCGCACGTTCGAGTCCGACCGGACACGGCCGCTCGGCTGGCGGCGCGAGCAGCTCCAGGCCGTCCGCGCGCTCCTGCACGAGAACGCCGCGGAGCTCGAAGCCGCTCTTCACGCCGACCTGGGCAAGCCCGTCATGGAGAGCTTCATGGCGGATGTGGGCGGCGTGATCATGGAGGCCTCGAGTGCCGCGAAGAGTCTCAAGAAGTGGACGCGCCCCGAGAAGGTCAGGACGCCGCTCCAGCTCCAGCCCGGTCGCTCGCGCATCGTGCGCGAGCCCCTCGGCGTGGTGCTCATCATCTCGCCGTGGAACTACCCCGTGCAGCTCCTGCTCTGTCCGCTGGTCGGCGCCATCGCAGCCGGCAACTGCGCCGTGCTCAAGCCCTCGGAGGTGAGCGCGCACACTTCCAACGCCCTGGCGAGCCTGGTGCCGCGCTACCTGGACACGGACGCCATCCACCTGGTGGAGGGCGGCGTGGACGAGACCACGGCGCTCCTGGGCGAACGCTTCGACCACATTTTCTACACGGGCAACGGGCACGTGGCGCGAGTGGTGATGGAGGCCGCCGCCAAGCATCTCACGCCGGTGACGCTCGAGCTGGGCGGCAAGAGCCCCTGCATCGTGGACCGCGACGTGGATGTGGATGTGGCCGCCCGGCGCATCGCGTGGGGCAAGTTCATCAACGCCGGTCAGACCTGCGTGGCCCCCGACTACGTGTTGGTGCACCAGGACCGCGAAGAAGAGCTGCTCGAGGCCCTCGCTCGCACCGTTCAGAAGTTCTACGGCGACGACCCGCAGCAGAGCAAGGACTACGCGCGGGTCATCAACCAACGCCACCACCGCCGCCTCACCTCACTGCTGAAGGACGCGGACATCGCCGTGGGCGGGCAGGCCGACGAGAGCGAGTGCTACCTGGCGCCGACGGTGCTGCGCAACGTCAAGCCCGGCGATCCGGCGATGGACGAGGAGATCTTCGGGCCCATCCTCCCGGTGCTGCCCGTGCCGGACGTGGAGTCGGCGATCCGGTTCGTGAACCAGCGCGAGAAGCCGCTGGCGCTCTACGTCTTCTCGCGCGACACCAAGGTCGAGGACGAGGTGATCGGGCGCACGAGCTCCGGTGGAGCGTGCGTCAACGGCACGGTGCTCCACCTGGCCCACCCGGGCCTGCCCTTCGGGGGCGTCGGGCCCAGCGGGACCGGCGACTACCACGGGCGCGCGTCGTTCGAGGCGTTCAGCCACCGCAAGTCGGTACTGACCAAGGGCTGGCGCTTCGACGCCAAGCTCATGTACCCGCCCTACGGCGGCTTCGCCACGAAGATGTTCAAGCGCCTGCTGAAGTGAGCACCGCGTCCGACCTGGGCGGCGCCTTCGACCTCTTCGTGCTGGGAGCGGGGTCGGGTGGCGTGCGGGCCGCCCGCATGACCGCCGCCGGCGGAGCGCGAGTGGCCGTGGTGGAGGAGCGCCGCCTCGGCGGCACCTGCGTCAACGTCGGCTGCATTCCCAAGAAGCTCTTCGTCTACGCCTCCCACGTGTCCGACGAGATGGCCGACGCGGCGGGCTTCGGCTGGACCGTGGAGAGCGGCGCCTTTCACTGGGGCACGCTGCTGGCCAACAAGGACGCCGAGATCACGCGCTTGAACGGCATCTACGCCGACCTGCTCGACAAGGCCGGCGTCACGCGCATCGCCGGGCACGCGCGCCTGGTGGACGCCCACACCGTGGAGGTCGAGGGCCTGCGTCACCGCGCCGAGCACATCCTGGTGGCCACGGGGGGCTGGCCGCACCTGCCCGACATCCCCGGCATCGAACACGCCATAAGCTCCAACGAGGCGTTCCACCTGGCGCGGTGGCCGGAGCGCGTGGTCGTCGTGGGCGGCGGCTACATCGCGGTGGAGTTCGCCGGCATCTTCCACGGCACGGGCGCCGAGGTCACACAGCTCTACCGCGGTCCCCTCTTCCTGCGCGGCTTCGACGACGATTGCCGCAGCCACGTGGCGTCGTGCATGCGCGAGCGCGGAGTGGACCTGCGCTTCGATACGAACGCGGTGGCCGTCGAGAAGGCCGCCCACGGGGTGCGGGTGGAGCTCACCGACGGAAGCCACGTCGACGCCGACCAGGTCCTCTTCGCCACGGGCCGCAACCCGCTGTCGCGGGGCCTCGGCCTCGAGGAGGCAGGGGTCGAGCTCGGCGCGAACGACGCCATCGTCGTGGACGAGTACTCGCGCACGAACGTTCCCCACATCTGGGCGATCGGCGACGTCACCGACCGCCTGCAGCTCACCCCGGTCGCCATCCACGAAGCCATGTGCTTCGTAAGGACCCTGTTCGGCGGGGAGCCCACGGCGCCGGACCACGAGAACGTGGCGTCGTGCGTGTTCAGCCAGCCCCCGTTGGGCAGCGTGGGTCTCACGGAGAGCCAGGCGCGCGAGCGCCACGGCGACGTGGACGTCTACCTCTCGGCCTTCCGCCCGCTCAAGGCCACGCTGTCCGGGCGCACCGAGCGCACGATGATGAAGCTGATCGTCGAGCCGAAGAGCGACCGCGTGGTCGGCCTGCACGTGGTGGGCGACGACGCAGGCGAGATCGTGCAAGGCTTCGCGGTCGCCCTGAAGTGCGGCGCCACCAAGGCCCAGTTCGACGCCACCGTGGGAATCCACCCCACGTCCGCGGAAGAGTTCGTCACCATGCGGGAGAAGACCCGCTAGCGCGACCTACCCCTTCGGGACCCAGTTTCCGTGGAACCCGTAGGGAACGCGCTGCGGGAGCGGCACGCTGGCGAGCGGTGCAGCGTCGAAGTTCTGGGCATCCAGGATCACCAGCTGGCTCGCTTCGTCTGCCTCGTCATGGAGGTACGTGAGAACGAAGCCCTCGTTCTCCGCCGCGTCGGCGGAGGCGGGGACGAAGACCCCTTCCGCGGGGACTCTCCCGGGGCCGAAGTCGTGCACCGTCGTGCCGCCCGCCTCGAGGTCGTACTGCACGAGCGCGTTGATCGACGGCCCGTCGACGCCCGCCAGGTAGCGCACCGCGTGGCCGTAGCGGTGCCGCTGGCCCTCTCGGCGCGGGTCGACGCGCGGGAACTCGATCCCCATGTCGTCCAGAGCCTCTTCCTTCACCCCGCCCGACGAGAGATCCAACGTGTAGCGGTGCAGGCTGGCGGTGCGGAAGTCCACCGCGCTCTCGCGCCACAGCTCCGGGTAGCGGGCCGCGTCCAGCGTGACGGTCTCGCCGTCCGTCCAGGCGTTGAGCGAGTGGAAGATGTAGCAGGGCTCGATCTCGAACCAGCGCAAATCGGCGGCGCGACCCCGGCGGGGCATCACTCCGATGCGCGCGCCGTAGTCGTCGCTCCAGCCGTAGGGCATGCCCGGCAGCCGCTCGGGAGAGAACACGACCGGCAGGTCCAGGAACAGCGCGTGCCGGTCCGTGATGGCGAAGTCGTGGATCATCGTCGGGCCCGGCACGGGGATCTCTTCGGAGTGGACGAGCGCGCCACTCTTGTCCGCCACGTAGTACGTGAGGAAGGGCGGCGCGAAGCCGTAGCCGAAGAAGTGCATCTCACCGCTGGTGGGGCAGAACTTGGGGTGCGCGGTCATGGCCGTGGTGAGCGCCCCGTCGAAATCGTGGAGGCCCACGGTATCGAGGTCGCGGGTCAACTCGGTGGGATAGCCGTTCTCCACCAGCGCCAGCAGGCGGCCGGCGTGACACACGATGTTGGTGTTGGCCCTGACGGCCGTCCGGTCCAGGTTGCCGTCGTCATCCATGAAGACGGGGCCGTCCTCGCCCTCGCTCATGTAGCGCGTGCGCACCCAACGATTGCGGTACCAGCGGGCGTCGCCGTCTTCGAAGGCCACGCCGTGAATCATGCCGTCTCCGCCGAACCAGTGCTCCGAAGGGCCCCAGCGCGGGTTGGGCCCGTTGCGGTAGAGGTGGCCGCACAGCTCCCGCGGGATCTCCCCCTGCACCGGGAGGTCGAAGGCGGTGACCTCCTCGACGACGGGCGCGAAGTTGCCGCTCAGGTGGAAGGGAGCGCTCTCGGTCTCGTCCGCCGTGCTCATGGACACCTCCGGGAAACTCATCCCCGAACGACGATAGACCCCGACGCTCCCTCCGTCACCTCGCCGATGGCGGCGGCCGCGGGCGTGCCCCGCGCCGCGAGATCCGCGAGCAGATCCGCCTCGCGCTCGGGCGGCACCGCCAGCAGAAGCCCTCCGGACGTCTGCGCGTCACAGAGGAGCAGGCGCTCCACCTCTCCCTGTCCGGCGCTCCACGTCACCTTCGGCTCCACGTAGTCGGCGTTGCGCCGGCTCCCGCCGGGCACCAGGCCCTCCTCCGCCAGGCGCCGGGCGAAGGGCAGGAGCGGCACCGCGGAAGCGTCCACGCGCGCCGCTGCATCCGAGCCGAGCAGCAGGTGGTGCAGGTGCCCGAGGAGGCCGAAGCCGGTCACGTCCGTCGCGGCGCGGCAGCCGGCGGCCAGCGCGGCGTCCTTGGCGTCCTTGTTCAGTGTGGTCATCACCTCGACCGCGAGCGCCAGCTCGTCGGTGCCCAGGCGCTCCTTCTTCAGCGCCTGGGCGGCCAGCCCGGTCCCGATGGGCTTGGTCAGCACGAGGCGGTCGCCGGGTCGGGCGCCGGTGTGGGTTAGCCGCCCCTCGGGCGGCACCCGGCCGATCACGCACAGCCCGTACTTCAGCTCCGGGTCGAGCACGGTGTGCCCCCCGACGATGGCGCAGCCCGCCTCGGCGGCCTTGTCGCGACCGCCCCGGAAGATGCGTGTCACCACCTCGAGGGGGAGCTTGTCGTCGGGGAAGCCGCACACGGCGAGCGCCACCTGCGGCTCACCGCCCATCGCGTACACGTCGGAGAGCGCGTTGGCGGCGGAGATGGCGCCGAAGTCCTCGGGCGAGTCCACGATGGGCGTGATGAAGTCCACAGTGAAGGCGAGGTCGAGACCGGATTCGGGACGCAGGAGTGCCGCATCCTCGAGCGGTCCCACGTCGGAATCCACCCAGGCGTGTTCAAACGGCGCAACGTCCTTCAGGACCTGGACCAGGTCCCCGGCTCCCAGCTTGCGGGCTCAACCGCCGGCGGGAACGAGTTCCGTGAGACGGATCTCCTTCATCGCTTCTCCTCGAGTTTCTCGCATGGCGTCCGGACTGCGGACGCACGGGAAGGACGCGGGAACTGGAGGCTAGAGCGCGTCCAGGACCGCGAGGAGCGCCGCATTCGACGGGATGTCGTCGCTGCGCGCGGCGCGGTGGAAGTAGCGGACGATGCCGTCGCGATCGAGGACCAGCGCGCCACCCAGGCGTTGGACGTCGCTGCGCGGGCTCGCCGACGCCTTGAGATCCGCGTCGGCGAGGTCGCGCAGCGCGCTGAGCGGGCGCTGCACGAGCGGGCGGCCGATGAGATTCCACCAACCCTCTCGGCGCAGGTCGAGGGACGCGTAGGCGTCGTGGTCGGGATCGCCGAGAAGGGGGAATCCGAGTCCGAGGCGCTCGTGCATGGCCTCGGCCTCCGCACCGGTCCCCATCCCCACGGCCACCACCTGCGCGTCACGCTTCTCGAACTCCTCAAGTTCCCGTTGCACCTGGACCAGGTGCCGACGGCAGTAGGGTCAGCCGAAGTGGCGCAGGAAGATCGCCACCAGCGGGCGCCCTCCGCGGAGCTCCTCGAGCTTCACCGGCACCTCGTCAGCGCCTCGCAGCACCAGATCCGGGGCCGCCCCTCCGATCTCGGTCTCCACCATGCCCGCCAGCATAGCGCCCCACAGCCACCTAGACTCGGCCCGTGGCGCTGCGAACGCCGGCGACGAGACTCCCCGATCGCCCTCACCTGCTGGGGATCGACGACGGCCCGTTCGACAAGCACGCGGGCGGCGACGTTCCCGTCGTAGGTGTGCTCATGGAGGGCGCAGATCTCGTCGAGGCCGTGGCCACGACGACGTTCCCGGTGGACGGCGAAGACGTGACGAAGTTCCTGGCGGCGTGGGTCGACGGCCTGCGCTTCCGCCCGTCCCTCCAGGCCGTGGTGCTCGGCGGCGTCACCATCGCGGGCCTGGCGGTCGTGGACGTGCCCGCGCTGGCCGAGCAGCTCGGCGTTCCCGTGCTCGTGGTGAACCGCCGCGAGCCGCGCGACGAACGCCTGCTAGCTGCGCTCGACGCGGCGGGACTCTCGGAACGCCGAGCGCTTCTCGAGCGCGCCCCGCCGGCGCAGCCGGTCGGCGAGCGATTGCACGTGGCCGCGTGCGGCATCGAGCCCGAAGAGGCGCTGCGTCTCATGGCGCACTGCCGCAACAAGAGCGAGCTGCCCGAGGCGCTGCGCGTGGCGCACCTGGTGGCCGCGGCCCTGGTCCGCGGCGAGTCGCGCGGCCGGCCGTGACCCGCGGCGCCAGAGGTCCCACACCTAGGCGCCGCGCAGTCGCTCCAGCGCGCGGCGTGCGAGCTTGATCGGGGGTGTCCGGTTGAGCGCGCGCCAGGCCGATGCCAGCGGACCGAACGCGCGCCGCGAGGCACGGCGTGCGTGCAGCCACCACCAGTAGCGACGAATCTCCCAGCCGCTCCAGCTGCGCAGCGCGGGCTGCTTGCGGCGCGCGTCCAGCTGTTCGAAGCGCGCGAGACTGCGCCGCCATTCCTCGTGCCAGGGGTTGCCGGGCTCCCAGACCCGCGGCGCACCCACGAAGTGGCGGCCGATGGCGCGGAACTCCTCCTTCGGAACGCCGAAGTGTCGCGCCGGAACGTGACGCAGCGCCGCGTAGAAGTCCGGAAGACGCTTCCAGCGTCCCGCGAAGTGGAGGTTCACGACGCCCTGGTCGGCGTTGGCGTGAAGGCCCTCGTAGCGATCGTAGAGCGCGCGCAGGGTGTCGCGGGTGTCGTCCCGGATGAGGTCTGTCGGAAAGGCGAGGAGCCCGGTATTGAACGCCTCGCGGTGCAGCCGATAGCGCCTCCCGAGGTCCTCACGCGCCCGGGCCGGCCCCTCGCGCCGAAACTGCCACGCCAGGTCGGTGCGATCGCTCACGGCGTGCAGGCCGCGCACGTGTGCGAGCCGCCCGAGGGAAGCCCAGAACATCATGTCGCCGTCCAGGTAGAGGACGTTCTTCCAGGCTCGGAAGAAGGGGGTGAAGAGCTCGAACTTCGAGAGCACCGCCGGCGGGTGGTAGAGGCTCGGGCGCGCGCGATGCCAGGTCGCGACCGGATGCACGAGGATGCCCCGCTCGCGGAACGGCGCCGTCTTCGCCTCGGGCACGTCGTGGGCGAGGAGCAGCAGGTCGCCGTCCCAGCCAGCGTCGAAGTGCACGCAGGCGAAGAGCTGGCGCGCCGCCTCCAGGTAGTTCTCGTCGGCGAGCGTGACGAGGACGCTGGACGCCATGCGTCATCCGCCCAGGAGCGCGCGCACCCGCCCGGCCAGCCAACGCATGCGCCGGGCGGGAGCGGTGCGCCGCAGCTCGCTGCGCGCGCGATTCCAGCGTGCGCGCGCATCGTACCAGGCGCGCCGCGCGCGCAGCCGGATCCAGTAGCGGCGGATCTCGCCCGCGCTCCAGACGCGGACCGCCGGGCGCGGCGAGCGGGCGTCCAGCTCCGTGAAGCGCGCCAGGTTGGCGCACCACTCGTCGTGACGAGAATGGCCCGCGTGCCACGGGCGCGGGTAGCCGGCGAAGTGCTTGCCGATCATGCGCAGCTCGTCCTCGGCAAGATGGAACCAGCTAGCCGA
>CAXMOD010000081.1:0-18490 GCA_964194905.1 uncultured Desulfobacterales bacterium
TGCAGTCGCCGTCCCGCCACGCCGCCCAGGCATCAGCGACGGTGCGCGCCTCGCGCCCGGGCAGTCCTGTGCTGAGATCATCGATCATGCGAGCCGGCGGAGGGTATCGCGTCAGCGGAACAGGCGGAACCATGCAGCGAAGGCGCGCTTCGCCGTCGGCGTGAGCTTCGTGCGGCGCCACGCGTCCGCGGACTTGCGCAAGACCTCGGCCTGGGTGGGGTAGGGGTGGATCGTCGCTTGGATCTTGCCCAGGCCGATGCCGTGGGTCACGGCGAGGCACAGTTCGCCGATCATCTCGCCGGCGTGTTCAGCGACGAGCGTTCCGCCCAGGATCCGGTCGCTTCCCTTCTTCAGGTGTACGCGCACGAAGCCCTCGTCCTCGCCGTCGAGGATCGCCCGGTCCACGTCGGCGAGCGGCACGGTGATCGTCTCCACCTCCATGCCCTGTTCGCGGGCGTCGCGCTCGTACATCCCCACGTGGGCGATCTCGGGGCTGGTGTAGGTGCACCAGGGCACCACCAGGCGCGAGACACGGGGCCGCGCGAAGGGCGGCAGGAACGGGAAGAGGGCGTTCTGGACCACGATTCGGGCGTGGGCGTCCGCCAGGTGGGTGAACTTGAAGGAGCGCACGATGTCGCCGGCGGCGTAGATGCGCTTGTTGGCTGTGCGCAGGTGGTCGTCCACGGCGACACCGCTTGCGTCGAACTCTACGCCGGCGGCGTCGAGCCCGAGCCCTTCCACGTTCGGTGCCCGTCCGACCGCCACCAGGATCTCGTCGCTGAGCAGTTCGTGGTCGCCGTCGTCGCGGCTGTAGCGGATGCGTTGCGACGCGCCTTCGCGGCTCACTTCCTGCACGCGGCTAGCCGGCAGGTAGGTGACGCCGTCGCGTGTCATTGCAGCCTCTACCACCCGGGCAGCATCCGGGTCTTCGCGCGGAAGCACGTGGTCGGCCACATCGAGCACGGTGACCCGGCTGCCCAGCCGTGCAAACGCCTGGGCCAGCTCGCAGCCGATGGGGCCCGCGCCCACCACGGCGAGCCGGGGCGGGAGCTTCTCCAGAGAGAAGACCGTCTCGTTGGTGAGCGCGCCCGCGTCGGCGAGCCCCGGGATCGGCGGCAGCGCGGCCCGGGCGCCGGTGGCCACGACCGCTCGGCGGAAGCGCAGCGTGGCGTCGCCCACTTCGATCGTGTCGGCCCCGGTGAAGCGACCCTCGCCGAGGAATACATCGACCCCGAGCTCGGCGAACCGGGCGGCGCCGTCGATGGCGCTGATTCCGGCGCGCAGCCGTCGCATGCGTGCCATCGCTGCGGTGAAATCGCCCTCAGCGTCGGCCACCGGCGCGCCGTACGGCGCTCCCGCCCGCGCGGCGTGGAAGGCTCGCGCCGCGCGGATGACGCCCTTCGAGGGCACGCAGCCGACGTTGAGGCAGTCGCCGCCCATCAGCTCGCGCTCCACCAGGGCCACCCGCGCGCCCAGGCCGGCTGCGGCCGCGGCCGAGACCAGGCCGGCGGTTCCCGCACCGACGACCACCAGGTGGTAGCGGCTGTGCGGCTGGGGGTTGGTCCAGTCGGGCGGGTGCACGTTCGCCTGGAGGGTGAGGTTGTGCTGGTCGAGGGGCTCGAGCGCGGGGAACTCAGTCACCGGTGGCCTCCCTGAGCGCCTTGCGGGCGATGCGGGTCACGAGCGTAGTCACCGCAACGGTCGCGACGAGTCCGACTGCCAGGCTGACGTAGTAGCCGGTGTCGCGCTGCACGCCGCCGCCGGCCAGCGCCGCTACCTCCCCGGCCACGGTTCCGTAGTACACGTAGAGGAGTGTGCCGGGCAGCATCCCGATCGAAGCGAGCAGGTAGTCTCGGAATCCGATTCGCGTGAGGCCGAGCGCGTAGTTGAGCAGCACGAAAGGGAACACCGGAGAGAGGCGCAGCAGGAACACGATGCGGCCGCCCTGCTCGGCGATGGCGTGGTCGATCGCCGTGAAGCGCGCATCGCCCGCGATGCGGCCCTCCACGAAGCGCCGGCCGCCGTGGCGCGCCACCTGGAAGGCGGCGGCCGAGCCCAGGAACGCCGCCACGAACGACCAGGCCACGCCCGCGCCGAGGCCGAAGATCGCTCCTGCCGCCAGCGTCAGCAGGGAGGCCGGCACGAGCGCGACGGCGGCCACCGCGTAGCCCACGATGAAAACGATGGGCCCCGCCGGTCCGATCTCCTCCACCCACTGCGCGAAGGTCAGGACGCCGCCGGCCAGGGTGCGACCCGCCACCAGGAGGACCGCCACCGCGATGGCCGCCACCACAGCCACGCGCAGGCGATGGGACCTCGCGGCGTTGGGGCTCGGCTCAGCTTGGATTTCGGTCACGGCGGCGCTTCCTCGGCCCGTCCGATGCCCGCGCGGGCGCCGGGGTTTCGGGCCGCGCTAGAGGATGAGATCCGGGTCGTCCGTCGAGCCACCGGCCACCACGCCCGCACGGCCGGCGCGCCTGGTGCTGGGCGACTCGACGGTATCGTGCTCGAGGGGAACGTGGCGCCGCGGTACCCGCGAGCCGAACCACTCGAAGAACTCCTCCACGCGCGCACGCCGATCGGGGGGCAGGTAGCCGAAATTGACCCCGCGGTCCGTCACTTCCCAGTAGTCCGGCGCGTCCTCCGTCAGGAGCTCCTCGCGAATCGAAGCCAGGCGTTCGGGTCGCTCGTGGGCCATGTCGTCGTACACCCGGCGGGCGCGGCCCGTGTCGCCCTGTGCCAGGAAGAACGTGGCGAGCTGGACCTGGGCGCGCCGCACGCCGCGCAGCGTGGATTCCTGATCGGGGTGCTCGCTCTCCTTGTCCACCGTCAGGAACAGATCCAGCATGCGGTCACGGTCCTCGCTCTGGCACTCGAACGCTGCCTCGCAGACCTGGGCCATGTCGTAGGCCACGGCCTCCAGCACGAAGGGCATCCGCTCCGCGAACGCGAGCTGCCCGTAGTAGCGGAGGTAGGACGCGATCTCCAGCGAGCGCTCGGACTCGTTGCGCTGGAGCGCGGCCTCGGCCAGGCAGCGGTAGTGGTACAGCGTGTAGTAGGTGGTGCGCACGTCCTTCTGGTTGATGCCCGCTCGCAGGTAGCTGTTGAAGATGCGCAGGCAGAGGTCGAACACCGAGTAGCGGCGCCCGGCGAGCGACTCCTCCGCCACGCGCCGCGTGTTGAGCGCGATGAGGTACGCGATCGAGCGCATCTCGTTGAGAGCTTCGGTGTAGATCGAGTGGTACTGGCGCAGCACCTTCATCTCCACCCACACCCGGTCGCGAGCCACGGCCTCCTGGGCGTGCGGCGCCATGGCGATGAAGCTCGCGTCGCGTGCAAGGCTGCGGTCCATCTCGAACCACGCGTCGTCCAGGGTGTCGCGGATCGCGGAGTAATCGTGCAGGAACTGATAGAGCGCATCGGCGGCGGCGATCGAGATGCCCCGGTCCTTGTGCCCCATCGCGTTCATCGCGACATCCTCGAGCTGCTCGAGGTTGGTGACCATCTCCGCGCGCAGTCCGGGGCGCGAGAGGCGCGCGGCGCGTCGCACCACCTGGAAGGCGTGGCCCCGGATGCGGTCCACCACGTTGAGCGGCTGAAGGAATGCGAAGACGAAGGCGAAGTAGGGAAGGAGCAGGAGCAGCGAGAGACTCACCATGAGCAGGGCGATGCTCACTGCGCCGTACGGCACGTCACCGCCCTGGGCCTCGCGGCCGCCCAGGGTCGCGGACATCCACACGCAGTAGCCCGCGGTCAGGACGAAGAAGCCCATGATGAGCCCATTGATCGGCTCGCGGGTGAAGAGCTCGGTGATGCGGTGGGTGTACCGGTTGGCAGCCAGCTCCACGACGATGGCCACCACCGTGATGGCGATGCCGAGCACCGCCGCCACCACCTCGGCGGCGTTGGAGATGCTCGCCAGGGCCGCGCTGGTGTCGAGACCGGTCAGCCAGGCGGGAGCCCCGGCCGGCAGCGGGATCTCTTCGATCCACACGGTGATGGCAAAGAGCCCCAGTGCCGCTGCCAGCAAGGCGAAGAAAGGGACCAGCCAGACCAGTGCCACGTTGCGGCGGGCGGCATCGACCGCGTTTCCGGAGTCAGTCCGCGGCATGGGCTCCCCCGTGGGGTTCACGCGCATCGGGGAGGAGTATGGCACCACACCGCCGGGCCCGCTCGGCGCCGACTTCAGGCCCCAGGGGTCACCAGGGCGTCCAACGCGGGCCAATCGATGGAGTCCTGGGCGGCAAAGGCACGCAGCAGGATCTCCCGCAGCTCGGGGTCCTCGCCCTTTCGGAAGGTCTCGGCCGCCTGGACCAGGCCCTCGGCATCGGGCTCGGAGGGCAGGTCCTCGTTCAGGGTGCCGTCCTCGTGGGAGACCCCTGCGGTGTCGAGCCACTCCACCAGCAGCTCCTTGCGGCACTCCAGGAAGAAGACGGCCAGCATCTCCTCGGCGAGCGGGTTCGACGCCACCCGGGCGAGGCAGCGGCGCACGGCGGCCGCCTGCTTGTCTCGGGGCTGGCGGGCCATGAAGCGCGGGCGCGCGCGCATCGCGGCGCTGGCAGCCGCGAGCGCCTGGGCCGCCACACCCGGGGCCTTCTCGGCCAGCTCGTCGAAGAATGTCTGGGCTGCCTCGGGCGACATGGCTGCGAATACCTGGAAGGAGCGCACGGCGCGGCCTTTGTAGCACCCCGTGTTCACGAGGGCCGCGTGGTGAGCTCCCGGACCGTCACCGTCAGCGTCAGCACGAGTGCCGCTGCGAGGGCGGAGTGGAGGCCCGTCACCTCCACGGGCAGTCCCCACAGGACGTTCGCTACGCCCACCACCACCTGTGCCACGCCGAGCCCCGCGGCCACGGCCGCGGAGCTCGCGGCGCGCGTCCCCCGCGCGCTCGCCGCCAGGGCCAGCAGCGCCGCCAGAACCAGGTAGCCGTTGGTGCGGTGCACTACGTGCAGGGCCACCAGCCCGCCGATCGCCGGAAACCACTCGCCGTTGATGCAAGCGGGCCACTCGGGGCAGGCCATGCCCGCGAAGGAGGAGGAGACGAGTCCGCCGAGCACGATCTGCCCGGCCACGAGCAGCGCGACCACCACGCCCCAGGTGCGCGCCGCGCTGGGCACCGGCGGGCGCGGCGGGGCGCCCACGGCACGCTCGCGGATGCGCAACGCGACGAGCAGCACGGCGATCGCGAAGAGATTGGCGGTGACCAGGTGAGACGTCACGGTCCAGCTGGCGAGCAGCTGCCAGACCGTCAGCGCACCCAGCAATACCTGGATGCCCAGAAACAGCGCGGCCGCCGCGAGGAGAAGCCGTACCGATGCGAAGGCCGCGGGGCGGCGCCACGTCAGGTAGGTCAGCCCGAGGAAGACGAGCCCCAGGCTTCCGGCGACCAGACGATGGGTCCACTCGAACGCCACCTTCAGGTCGAAGCGCGGAACGAGTGCGCCGAAGCAGAGCGGCCAGTCCGGGCAGGCGAGACCCGCGCCGTGCGCCCGCACCAGGGCTCCCAGTACCATCAGGCCGACGATGGCGGCCACCAGGCCGGCGTAGGCCCGGGCCAAGCCGAGCAGCGAAGGGTCGGCAGGGGGGGGTGCAGGGTGCATGGACGGGGACGCCAGGGGTTCTACCGTTAGGTCCCTCACAGTAGCGATGCAGTCCACGCACACAAACGAGCCCGCCATCCGGATCGAGGGCCTGGTCAAACGTTACGGCGACCAGGTCGCGGTGGACGGGCTCGACCTGTGTGTCGAAGAGGGAAGCTTCTTCGGCTTTCTCGGACCCAACGGAGCGGGCAAGACCACGACCGTCTCGGTGCTGACCACGCTCAC
The DNA here is from genome assembly GCA_964194905.1 of uncultured Desulfobacterales bacterium. Taxonomy (GTDB): domain Bacteria; phylum Myxococcota_A; class UBA9160; order UBA9160; family JAFDET01; genus JAFDET01. Next base: position 5,826 of record CAXMOD010000081.1, read on the forward strand.
CCGCCCCGATGCGGGACATGTGCACGTCCTGGGGCGCGACGTCACACGCGAGCGGGCCGCAGTGCGCCGCGACCTGGGCGTCGTGTTCCAGGAGCCGAGCCTCGACCGCGAGCTCACGGCGCGCGAACACCTGGACCTGCAGGCGCGCTTCTATCGTCTCTCGGACAGACGCCGCCGCGTAGTGGACGCGTTGGCCCGGGTGGGTCTCGCCGCGGACGCCGACCGCCCCGTGCGCGGCTTCTCCGGGGGCATGAAGCGGCGCCTCGAGATCGCGCGGGGCATGCTGCACGAACCGCGCGTCCTCTTTCTCGACGAGCCCACGCTGGGTCTCGACGTGACCTCGCGCGCGGCAGTCTGGGAGCACCTGCGTGCGCTGCGGGCGGGTGGGCGCACCACGGTCTTCCTCACGACCCACTCGATGGAAGAGGCGGAGACGCTCTGCGAGCGCGTGGGCATCGTGGACCGCGGGCGGCTGGTGGTCGAGGGCAAGCCCGCCGAGCTGGTGGCGGATCTGGGAGGCGACGTGGTGCTGCTGGGCCTCGGCGACGGCGCCGGTGCGGCGGCGCGCGAGGCCGTGACCAAGGTGGACGGGGTGCGGGACGTACGCGTGGACGCGGACGGCCGCTTGCGGGTCACGATTTCCGAGGGTTCTCGCCGGCTGGCGGCGCTCCTCGACGCCGCGCGCCCCTGGTCGGTGGAGGACGTGGAGCTGCACCGCCCGGACCTGGAGCACGTCTTCCTGCACCACACCGGGCACCCGTTCGAGCCCGACCGCCTCGGGGAGAACGGAAACGGGCGATGAACGGCTTCGTCACCGACACCGGCGCCATCTTGCGCCGCGAGTGGCTCCGCTACCGGCGAGATCGGGCCTACTGGGTCGGCCAGATCGCGTTCCCGCTGGTGGCGGTGGCATTCATCGGCTTCGGGCTCAACGACGTGGTGCAGCTTCCGACGGGCACCGACTACCTCGGCCACCTGGCCTCCGGAATGCTCGCCCTGATCGTGGGTTCGGCGGGCGTGGGCGGGGGCATGACCCTCATCCAGGACCGCGATAGCGGATTCCTGCGCGCGCTGCTGGTGGCGCCGGTCTCGGGTGGCGCCGTGGTGGTCGGCAAGATCCTGGCGCGGGTCGCCGCGTCGCTGGCGCTGGTGGCGTTGCTGGTGGCGTTGCTGGCCGGCTTCACGCCGCTGCGGCTCGTCGATCCCGGCGCCGTCGTGCTGGGCGTGGTCTCCATCACGGTGGTCTTCGTCTCCCTCGGGGTCGTTCTGGGGGCCTTCCTGCGCAGCGCCGAGAGCTACCGGCTCATCGCGGCCATGGTCACGGTGCCGCTCTACTTCTTGTCCGGGATCTTCTATCCGGTTGCCACGCTTCCGGCGCCCACGCGTTGGCTCGCGTCGGCGAACCCCCTCACCTACGGAGTGGACCTGCTGCGTTACGGCCTGCTCGGAGTCAGCGAGATGCCGGTCGGGCGCAGCACCGTCTTTCTGTGTGTGTTGACCGCGGCCTGCGCCGTCGCGGCGGTGGCTGCGTTCGAGCGCAGCGCGGAGGCGTGATCTTGCCGCGAAGTTGCCGGTGCCACACACTCCCTCCGGCTACAGCTTCCCCGTCCAACGGTCGATGAGAAAAATGATGACCCCTCCCCAGCTCGAGCTCGGCGAAGACCCGCTCCGCATTCGCGAACATCTGCTCCGCTCGCGCGAGCTGGCCAACACCCATGGGCTGCCGTCGGTGGTGGTCGGTATCGCGGGATGCGAGGGCGACCGGATGGCGCCCGAGCTGCTCGGCTATGTGGAGAGCGCGCTGCGCATAGAGGACGCGATCTTCCGCATGACTCGCGAGCGCGCGGTGCTGTTCCTGGCGGACGTGGACCGGGAGCAGGCGCGCGGGATCATGGAGCGGCTGCTCTCCGACTTCGCCTCGAAGTTCCCGGTCACCACGCAGCCGGAAGTGCGCATGGGCTTCTTCCAGGTGGAGCCGGGCTGCGACGAACTGGCGGTGAAGGAAGTGCTGCCCGCGGTCTTCCCGCCTGCCCGCGGCCAGGCGCACTAGACCGACGTCAGACGCTTCCCAGCTCGGCCTCGAGAGCCCCGCGCAGGGAAGGGTGCGCCCAGCTGAAACCTGCGGCCTGGGCGGCCGCCGGCACCACCCGCCGGCTGCCCAGCAGCTCGTCGGACAGCTCCCCGAGCGCCAGGCGGAGGGCGAAGGCCGGCACTGGGATGAGGGCGGGCCGGTGCAGGGTCGCGGCCAGCTCGCGGGTCAGATCGGCGTTGCGAGCCGCTTCGGGGGCGACGGCGTTGACCGCACCGGAGATCCCGGGCGTGTCGAGCGCGAAGAGGATCAGCGCGACCAGGTCGCCGGCGTGGATCCACGGGAACCACTGGCGGCCGTCGCCGAGCTTCCCGCCGAGCCCGAACCGGAAGGGAACCGCCATGAGCGAGAGCGCGCCGCCCTCGGCGGCCAGCACCACGCCGATGCGCAGGTTCACGACACGCACGCCCGCCTCGCTTGCCGAACATGTGGCGCCTTCCCAGTCGCCGCAGAGATCGGCGAGAAAGCCCTCTCCGGGCGGCGCGGATTCCTCCAACGCCTCCTCGCCACGAGACCCGTAGTAGCCCACGGCCGAAGCGCAAACCCAGGTGACGGCACGGTTCGCCACGGGCTGTGCCCGCAGTGTTTCCGCGATGGCACGCGCAGACCCCACGCGACTGTCGTAGGTGCTCTGCTTGCGCGCGCGGGTCAGGCGCCCGCCGAAGATCGGCTCGCCTGCCAGGTGCACGACGGCGTCGCAACCCTCGAGAGCCTCGGGCGGGGGAGTGCAGCCGTCCCAGGCGAGCGCCTCGGCGCGCGGGTCGAGCCGGGCAGTGTGCGGGTTGCGCGTCGCCGCGCGCACAGCGTGGCCCGCGTCGAGCAGCAGGGGCACCAGGCGCGCGCCCACGAGCCCCGTGGCTCCCGTCACGAAGACCGTGTGCGCCATCCCCAACGGTCCCTCGGCTACTTCGGCGGCATGCGCACGGCACCGTCCAGTCGCACGGTCTCGCCGTTCAGCATCGCGTTCTCGAGCATGTGGACGGCCAGGGCGGCGTACTCCGGCGGCTCGCCCAGGCGCGGCGGGAACGGGATGTGGGACGCCAACGCCTGGCGCGCGGGCTCGGGCATCAGCATGAGCAGCGGAGTGGCGAACAGACCGGGGGCGATGGTGTTGACCCGGATCCCGGCCTTGGCCAGGTCGCGGGCGATGGGCAGTGTCATGCCGACGATGCCGCCCTTCGACGCCGAGTAGGCGGCCTGGCCGATCTGGCCCTCGAAGGCTGCGGCCGAGGCGGTATTCACTATGGCGCCGCGCTCACCGCCGTCGTTGGGGCTGTTCTTCAGCATGCGCGCCGCCGCCAGGCGGATCACGTTGAAGGTACCGACCAGGTTCACCTCGACCGTGTGGCGGAACATGCCCAGGTCGAAGGGATTCCCGTCGCGATCGACGGTGCGGGCGGCGGAGCCGATGCCCGCGCAGTTCACGGTGGCGTGAAGTCCGCCGAAGGTCTCGACCGCGCGGTCGAGCGCGGCCGTCACCTGCTCCTCATCGCGCACGTCGGCCTCGCAGAAGATGGCCTCGTCGCCCAGCGAGGCGGCGACTTCCGCACCTTTTGAATGCCCCAGGTCGAGGATGGCTACGCGCGCGCCCCGCTCCACCAGCAGGTGCACCGTGGCTTCGCCCAAGCCCGATGCGCCGCCCGTCACCGCTGCGCCGATTCCGCGGAGGTCCATGACCGTGTCTCCCTGTTCGTTGTTGCCGGACGTGCCCACCGTCGGGGGCTGGGATCATAGCTCCGGCAACGCGGCGGACAGCCGGGCCGCCAGCGGGCCCGGTCGACCGCTGGCGACAGGCGCGCCGTCCAGCTCCACGACAGGCCGCGCGCCGCGCAGGGCATTGACGCACACGAGCTCGTCGGCCGCCGCCACGTCGGCGGGGCGAACGTCCGCTTCCTCCAGCTCCGGGCAGCCCGCCAGGACCGCGTCGCGCGTCAGGCTGGTCACGCCGCCGCGGGCTTTCGGAGGAGTCAGGGCGCGCCCGCCGAGAGCCAGCACCACCGCGCTGCGGCTTCCCTCCACGAGGAAGCCCTGCGCGTCGAAGATCAGCACTTCGTCGACACCGGCGCCTTTCACTTCTACGCGGGCGGACTCCAGCGCGTCGTCGTCGGCTCGCTTCACCCCGAGCACGGCGCCAGGGCCCGGGTGGACGGTGCGCGCGATCCGAGCTCTCCAGGTGGGGGGGTTGGCCCCGAGCTCGCGTGGGGCGACGTGCAGATCGAGGCGCTCGCCGGCCCAGCGGGCCTCCACGCGCAGCGCGCCGTCTCCGTCGCCGAAGGCCTGGCGGGCGCGATCGCTGAAGAGTGCGGCGAGCAGCTCGGGTTCGAGAACGCCGAGTCCGAGCGCGTCGGCGTCTCGCACGAGACGCTCCACATGGCGGTCGAGCCAGAGCACTTCGCCGCGGCGAACGCGCGCCGTCGTGTAGCAGGCGCGGGCCCGGGACATGGGTGCGAGAGTCCTACCGCTGGTCCAGCGGGACGTGCTGGCGACGGTTCTCGCCGGTGTAGATCTGGCGCGGGCGCCCGATCTTGAAGTCGCTGTCCCCGTGCATCTCGACCCAATGAGCGATCCAGCCCGGGAGTCGCCCGAGGGCGAAGAGCGCGGTGAACATGTTGGCCGGCGTGCCGATCGCGTTGTAGATGACGCCGGAGTAGAAGTCGACGTTGGGGTAGAGCTTGCGCTCGACGAAGTACTCGTCCTTGAGCGCGATCTCCTCGAGTTCCTTGGCGATCTCGAGCAGCTTGCTGTGGATGCCCAGCTTGGCCAGCACCTCGTCGCACGCCTTCTTTATGATCTGCGCGCGCGGGTCGTAGTTCTTGTAGACCCGATGGCCGAAGCCCATCAGCCGCGACGTGTCGTCGCTGCTCTTGGCGCGGTCCACGAACTGGCCGGCGGTCATGCCCTCGTCCCGGATTTCCGCCAGCATTTCGATCACTTCCTGGTTGGCCCCGCCGTGGCGCGGCCCGCAGAGCGCGTTGATGCCCGCGGAGATGGCGGCGAACAGGTTGGGCATCGACGAACCCACCAGGCGCACCGTACTGGTGGAGCAGTTCTGCTCGTGGTCGGCGTGCAGGATCAGCAGCAGGTGGATCGCCTTTGCGACCACAGGGTCCGGATCGTATTCCTCGCAGGGATTGGAAAACATCAGGTGCAGGAAGTTTTCGACGTACTCGAAGGAGTTGCGCGGATACATGAACGGCTGCCCGAACGAGTGCTTGTAGGCGTAGGCTGCGATCGTGGGCAGCTTGGCGATCAGACGGTGGACCGAGATCTCCACCTGGCGCGGATCTCGCGGATCGAGCGAGTCCGGGTAGAAAGTGGCCAATGCCCCAACCGCGGCGGAGCAGGCCGCCATGGGATGCGCGTCCTTCGGAAGCGAGTTGAAGAGCGCCTTGAAGTCCTCGTGGAGCATCGTGTGGATGCGGATGGACTCCGTGAAGTATTCGAGCTGGCTCGGGGTGGGCAGCGTCCCGTAGATGAGCAGGTAGGACACCTCGAGAAAGCCGCACTTGTCGGCCAGACCTTCGATGTCATAGCCGCGATAGCGGAGGATCCCCTCTTCGCCGTCGATGAAGCAGATGGAGCTTCGGCACGAGCCTGTGTTGGCGTAGCCGGGGTCGAGGGTGATGTGCCCGGTCTCCGAGCGTAAGGAACGGATATCGATGGCGCGCTCGCCTTCGGTTCCCTCCACGATGGGAAGATCGATGGTCTTGTCACCGAGGCGTAGCTGGGCGGTCTCGGCCATACGGGGGGTCCTCCGAACGAAGATGCCATCGGTCCAGGCTGCGGAGCCGGGAGTCTAGCCGAGCCCCGAATCCCGCAACAGGGCGGTGAGTTGCGCGTCGGAGATGCATCGATCTCGGGGCCTCGAGCTTCCCTTCGGGTAGTCTTCCGACTGGAGGTGTCCCCGATGACCGAATCCCCTACGCCCCAGACGGAGCTGGCCGCGCGCCTGCGCGAGAAGCCGATCCGCCCGGCCGAGATCGCCAGCCTACTGGACGCCTGGAGTCACGACGAACGCGTCGTGGCCGTGCGCGCCCTCGCGCGCCCCGAGCAGCGCGCCTTGTACAAGGGCGTGGACGGCTTCGCCGAGGTGCACCTGCGAGACATGGTGCCCGCCGCGGTGGGCGACCGTGTGGCGGTCCGCCACTTCGGGCGCAATACGCTGCCCGCCTTCACCCAGTTCGAGAAGCGCTTCGCACGGCCCGCCGGCGCCGACGCCGAGAAGCCCGACGCCCTCTACGGCTACAACTTCCAGCCCACCCCGGTGCTTGGCAGCATCACGGGGCCCGGCTACTTCCTGGCAGTCGAAGACCCCAACCGGGCCGAGGTCTGGGTGGACTACAACCGGGTGCCGCCGACGGATCTCGCGGGTCTGCCCGTGGACTGGCCCAGCGTCAAGCGCAACGAGGCCGGACTCGGCCGCTTCGTCTACGGCTTCATGATCGACACGCTGCGCCGTGTGTCGGAGCACGTCACGATCGGGTCGGCCGCGCGCAAGGGCAAGGACATGGGCAGCTGGTTCGTCCTGTGCCGCGAGCCCTAGGCCGGGTCCTGCGCTAGTCGCGCGCAAGGCGCGCTTCGCGCAGCGCGAAGCGGCGCACCTTGCCGGCGTCGTCGCGCAGCGGGTGGTCCACACGCTCGATGCTGCGCGGCACCTTCCACGCCACCAGCCGCGTCCCGACGTGGGCGCGCAGGGCCTCCAGGTCGGTGTCCTGCCCAGTCTCCACGAGCCCGTGGACGCGCTGGCCCAGGTCGGCGTCCGGAAGGCCGATGACGGCGCTCGAGCGCACGCCCGGATGCTCGTCGAGCGCCGCTTCCACTTCGGCCGGGTACACGTTGCGGCCGCCCACCAGGATCATGTCCGCGCGCCGGTCGCCCAGGTAGAGGTAGCCGTCCGTGTCGAGCCGGCCCATGTCGCCCACGCTCTCCCAGCCTTCGGGGTCGCGCCGGGCCTCGGAGCCCACGTAGCGGTAGGTGCTCCCCGGACCGCCCGCCGGGAGCATCCAGATCTCCCCGAGCGCGCCGGGGGGGCATTCGCGGCCGCTCTCCGGGTCCACGATGCGAATGCGCCCGTGGCTTGGCCGCCCGACGGAGCCGGGGTGCGCCAGCCACTCGCGCCCGGTGATGAAGGTGCCTCCGATGCGCTCACTCGGACCGAAAGCCTCGTGCAGGACGTCGGGCCCCAACCACTCGATCCACGCCCGCATGAGCCAGGGCGGGCATGGCGCGCCCCCGGTCATCACGAACTCGAGCGACGAGACGTCGCGCGCCAGGCGCTCCTCTTCCGGGAGGCGCCAGATGCGCAGCATCATCGTCGGCACCAGGCACATGCGGTCGACGCGGTGCTGCTCCACCAGACGCAGGCACTCGGTCGCGTCGAAGCGCTCCATCACGACGGCCCGCGCACCGGCGAAGACCGCCTGCCAGGCCGCGCTGAACGGCACCGCGTGATGGAGGGGGCCGGGCACCAGCGCTGCGCGTCGCGCGCAGAAGAGGGGCGATGGGTTGTCGGGATCGTAGAGGCCGGGGTTCGAGGGCACGATCAGCTTGGGCAGTCCGGTACTGCCGCTCGACGCGAGCGCCCGCTCGTGGGGCGGCGTGCGGTCGGGGAGCGTTGCGTCGCTCACCTCCGGCGCTGGGCGGAAGCCGGAGGGAAGGGCGGGGTGCCCGCCCGCCTCGTCGTCGTCGAGGCCCACCACCAGGGCGGGTTCGGTACGGGCCAGGACCTTGCGGCGTTCGGGGCCAGGTAGCTGCGAGGACACGGGATTGGGGACCGCCCCCAGCTTCCAGGCGGCCAGCATGCCCACGAGCAGCTCCAGCGAGTTCGGCAGGCACAGGCTGACGAAGTCGCCCGGGACCACGCCGCGCTCGGCGTAGACCCGTGCCCACCGGTTGGCGGCGCGCTCGAGCTCGCCCCGCGTGAGGGTCGCATCGCCGCACACCAGCGCGATCGCGTCCGGGTCGGCCTCGGCCAGCCGACGCACGCGCTGCCCGTACGAGAGCGCGGCCAGCCGTCAGCCCCCCGCGCGCTTCACGATGTAGCCGCGCGTCTCCAACTCCGCGACCACCGTGTCGCGGTGGTCGCCCTGGATCTCGATCACGCCGTTCTTGGCCGAGCCGCCGCTTCCGCAGCGCTTCTTCAGCTCGCCGGCGAGATCCTTCAGTGCGCCCGGATCGAGCGGTACCCCGTGGATCGTGGTGACCGGCTTGCCGCGCCGCCCCGCCACCTCGCGTTTGACCCGCACGATGCCGTCGGCCGCTGTTGGACTTCGCTCGGCCGCGCCTCGCTGCGCGCGCCGCTTTGCGGCGCTTGCGGGGGGCATTCGCTGGTCGCCGGACTCGCTGGACCAGACGGTGCGCGCGTCGTCTCCGGGCCTTCTCGAGCGCGACATGGGCTCAGGATACCGCACGGGCGCTGGGCTTCAGCCGGCCTGCTGCGCGCGGCGCACGACCCAGCGCTCGAAGATGGAGCGCATCGTCTCCGGGCTCTGGATGCCGCCGAAGGCCCAACGATCGAGCATGAAGGTGGGCACGCCGGTCACCTCCTCGGCCGCAGCCAGCAGCGTGCGCCGCTCCAGCTCCTCGGCGGCGCCCGCCAGATCCCCGGGCTCGAACGCGAAGCCGGCGCGGTGCGCCAGGCGAGCGACCTCGCTGGGGTCGTCGAGGTCGCGGCGCTCCTCGAACAGCGCGCTCCAGACCCGCTCTCGCCAGGCCGCCGCGCGAACCGCACCGGCCTCCTCGGCCAGCAGCGCCGATGCGTTCGCAGCCCGGGAGTCGGGCCAGACCCGCGGTACGACGACCGGCACGGCCAGGTCGCGAGCGACCCGCTCCGCGTTCTCGCGGCGCAGGTCGGGGACGTCGGCGCCGCGCGGCCAGCCGGTCAGCTGGGTCAGGTCAACGGGCGTCCAGCAGAGTTCGATTCCCAGCGCCTCGAGGTCGTGGCCCATGGCGCCCATCACCCGGTGCGCCACGTAGCAGAGGGTGGACGCGAAATCGAAGTGGATGGGGATGCGCGCCACGCTCAACCCCCGCCCGGCGCCGGACCGAAGAGCCGCGCGTGCTCCTCCATCAGGCAGCGATCCTGCACCACCTGGATGCCGGCTCGGCGCAGGCGCTCGGCGGCTTCGTCGTGGCGGATGCCGAGCTGCAGCCACACGCCCTTCGGAAGCGGGTCGAGTCGCAGGATCTCGTCGACGTGACCCGGTATGTGGGACGGAGCGCGGAACACGTTCACCAGGTCCGGCGTTTCGGGCAGCGCCGCCAGATCTTCCCATGCACGCTCACCGAGCAGTTCGCGGAGCTTCGGGTTGACCGGCAGGACGCGAAAACCGTGCGCCTGCAGGTAGCGGGGTACGCGGAACGCGTCGTCCTCGGGGCCGGCCTTCGCGCCGAGGACGGCGATGCTCTCCACGCGCTCGAGAAGTTCGCGAAGCTGGTCGTCCGAATCCCCGCCGTCCACCGCATTCACCTCGACACACAGGGTGCCGCCGTCTAACGTCTGGCGCCATGCGCCGCGCGCCGTTCCGCGTTTTCCTGCTCCTCGCCCTCGTCCCGGCCCTGTTTGCGCCGGGCGGGCTGCGAGCGGAGACCACACTCGTCGATCCCGCTGTGAACACGCGCGTGGAGATGCTCGACAACGGACTCACGGTTCTGCTGCTCCCGGATCGCAGTACCCCGGTGGTCTCCTTCCAGGTCTGGGTGAAGGCAGGCTCGCGCGACGAGACCCGCTACACCGGCATCGCTCACCTCTTCGAGCACATGATGTTCAAGGGAACGCGCAATCTCGGTCCCGAGGACTACACGCGCTACGTCGAGGAGCGCGGCGGACGGCTCAACGCCTACACCAGCCACGACGTGACCGTCTACTTCGAAGACGTCACGGCCGACACGCTGCCGCTGGTGATCGACCTCGAGGCCGAGCGCATGGCCCACCTGGAGGTGACGCCCGAGCTGCTGGACTCCGAGCGGCAGGTGGTCCTGGAAGAGCGGCGCATGCGCACGGAAGACCAACCCCAGGGTCGCGCCTTCGAGGCGCTGCTGGCTACCTCGTTCCGCGCCCACGCCTACCGCTGGCCGGTGATCGGGTGGCGCAGCGACGTGGAGGCCGTCCCCGCCGAAGCCTGCCGCGCGTTCTTCGACACGTACTACGCACCCAACAACCTGGTAGTGGCGGTGTCGGGTGACTTCGATCCCGACGAGACCTTTGCGCGCATCGAGCGGGCCTTCGGCGCGATGGAGCCGGTTTCCGAGATCCCGCGCTCGCCGACCGTCGAGCCCGAACAGCGCGGTGAGCGGCGCGACACGGTGCTATTCGACGTGCGCGCGCCGCTGGTGATGACGGCGTGGCACGCGCCACCCACCGGCCACGAAGACGGCGCCGCGCTCGACGCGCTCTCGGTGATCCTCTCCAGCGGGCGCTCCAGCCGCTTGTACCGTCGCCTGGTGAACGACGAGCAGGTGGCCCTCTCGGCCGGCGGTGGTTACTGGGAGATGCAGGAGGCCGGGATCTTCTACGGCTCGCTCAGCGTGCGGCCCGACGCCAGCGTAGAGCGGGCTGAGGCGCTCTTCTTCGAGGAGATCGAGCGCGTACGCAGCGAACCCGTCAGCGAAGCCGAGCTCGACAAGGCGCGTCGCACCCTCGAGGTGAATCTGGTGGGCGGGCTGCGCACCGCGCACCAGCTCGGGCGTCGGGTCGCACAGGACTGGGTCTCCTTCGGCCGCATCCGCCCGCTGGACGAGCGACTCGCTGCAATCCGCGCCGTCACCGTCGAGGATGTGCAGCGCGTGGCCCGCACCTACCTGGCCCCGGAGCGGCGCAGCGTGGTGCAGGTGGTCGCGCCTCCCGAGGGCGACGCTCTCGCCGCTCCGACCCCCGAGGATCCCTCGTGAGGCGCGCGGTCGGCCTGCTGGCCGTCGGACTCGCCCTCGCCTGCACGTCGGCTCCGCCGGCGTGGGAGCTGCCGCCGCCCGAGCCGAGCGAGGGGCCGGTCGTGCCCCAGGATCGCTTGCACCGCGTCTCCCTGGACAACGGGCTGCGCCTCCTGGTGATGGAGGACCACAGCCTGCCGCGCGTGTCGATGGGACTGGTGATCCCGCGTGGGGCGGCGGCCGTCGACGTGGAGCAGGCCGGTCTCGTCTCCTACATGGGCGAGCTTCTCAACCGTGGCGCCGGTGAGCGCGACGCGCTGGCCTTCGCCCAGGCGGTCGACGCGCTGGGCGCATCGCTCGGCACCGGCAGCGACTGGGACAGCATCACGGTCTACGCGAGCGGCCTCTCCAGAGACTTCGACGCGCTCTGTGAGCTGCTGGCCGACGCCGCGCTGCGCCCGCGCTTCGAGCCCGAGGAGGCCGAGCGCTTGCGCGCCCAGCGCCTGGCGGGGCTCGAGCGCGCCAAGGACGATCCGCGGACGCTGGTGGGGTGGAGCTTCGCCGAGGCGCTCTTCGCCGGCCACGTCTACGGGATCCCCGAGGTGGGTACGCCGGAGACCGTGGCTCGCTTCGATGCCGAGACGGCGCGCGCCGCGCACGCGCGCTTCTTCGTACCAGACGGCGCGGTCTTCTACGTCTCCGGCGACATCGCGACCGAGCGGGCGGTGGCGCGCGTCCGCGAGCTCTTCGGGTCGTGGGACGGGGCGCAACGCGAGCCGCCGCCCAGCGCAGCAGCGCCGCCGGCCCCGCCCGCCGAACGCCGGGTGGTGATCGTGGATCGCCCGGACCTGGGTCAGGCCACCATCTACCTTGGGCACGAGGGCCTGACGCGCACCGATCCGGACCGGATCGCGGTGCAGGTGATGAACCTCGTGATCGGCGGCGGAGGATTCTCGTCGCGCATCATGAGCCGGGTGCGCGAGGACGAGGGCCTCGCCTACTACGCCTACAGCGGCTACGGCATGCGCCGCGACGGTGGCACCTTCGTGGTGGCGACGGGTACGCGCGCGCCCGAGGCCGGACGCGCCATCGAAATGATCCTCGAGGAGCTGGAGTTAGCCCGCAGCAACCCGCCCTCGGTACAGGAGACGAAGCACGCCCGCAGCCTCGCCGTGGGTCGCTTCTCTCTGGGGCTCGAGACCTCGGATGCCATCCTCAGTTCACTGGTCGACCTCGACGTGTACGGCCTTCCGCCGGACAGCCTCGACACCTACCGCACGCGCGTGAAGCAGCTCAACCAGGCCGATCTGCGCGAGGCCGCGCTCGCCACGATCCATCCGGAACGCGTGGCGATCGTGGTGGTCGGCCCGGCCGACGTCCTGAAGCCGCAGCTCGAGCGCTTCGGCCCCGTCAGCGTCGTCCAGCCCTAGCTCGGGGGCGGGCACAGCCTATTCAATCCTCAGACACGCTATGCGCCATCCACCTATCACGCCCGCGTTTCAATCGACCTCTGGTAGAGTCTGGCATTGAACTTGGGTGCCTCAGCCACCGTCGGTGGCCTGTGCCACGCAGCTGAGCGCCCACTCCGTTGGGCGGCAGAACATGGAGGCAGGCGGCACACTCGAGGTCATTGCCGAGATAGCGATCGCCTTCGCGGGATTTGCTGGAATCGTCGGCGCTCTCGCTGGAACGAAGCTCGGCCCCGATC
>CAXMOD010000082.1:0-5621 GCA_964194905.1 uncultured Desulfobacterales bacterium
CCCGGCCAACTGCCGGCTGCTCGATCCGCTCGAAGCCGCCAACTCGGGCGCAGGCGACGGCAGCGTTGCGGTGCTGATCCTCGGTTTCGAGTCGGCGGATCACGACCTCGACCCGTGGATGCAACGCGCCCTCGAGCTGGCGCGCGACGCCGGCGGCGACGCGCCCGCGGACGCCGGGCGTACACGCACCGACCCGGGCGCCGGCCGCGAAGGGGCCGCCGGTGCCTGGCGCAGCGCGTTCCTCAACATGCCCTACCTGCGGGACGCGCTGGCGCGGCTTTCGGTGGTGACCGAAACCTTCGAGACCGCGATTCCGTGGGACCGCTTCCCCGACTTCGACGCGGGCGTGCGCGCCGCCGCAAGCGACGCCACCCGGCGCGTGTGCGGCGCCGGGACGCTCTCCTGCCGCTTCACCCACGTCTACCCCGACGGGCCTGCGCCCTACTACAGCGTGATGGCACCGGGCCGCCCGGGCGGCGAGCTCGAGCAGTGGGACGAGATCAAGGCCGCCGTGATGGAGGCGGTGGGAAAGCTGGGCGGTACGGTGACGCACCATCACTCCGTCGGCCGCGACCACCGCCCGGGCTACGACCGCCAGCGCCCGGAGCCCTTCGCGGCAGCGCTGCGCGCGGCCAAGCGCGAGCTCGACCCGGCCGGCGTCCTCAACCCCGGAGTGCTGATCGACCCCTCTGCCCCCTGAACCAGCCGGCAGTGGACGCTAGGATTCGCCCTCCATGGCACGTATCAACGAGAACTACCGCAAGCTTCAGGCCGGCTACCTCTTCCCCGAGATCGCGCGGCGCGTCACGGCGTTCGAGGAACAGAATCCGGACGCCCGCATCATCCGGCTTGGCATCGGCGACGTGACCCTGCCCCTCGCGTCCGTCGTGGTGGACGCGCTGCGCCAGGCCGCCGCCGAGATGGGCACACCCGAGGGCTTCCGGGGCTACGGGCCCGAGCGTGGCGGGTACGACTTTCTGGTCGACGCGGTGCGCGAGCACGACTTTGCCGCCCGCGGTGTGGAGATCGCGCCCGACGAGCTCTTCTTCTCCGACGGAAGCAAGCAGGACTCGGGCAACATCCAGGAGATCTTCGACACCGGCTGCCGCATCGCCGTGACGGACCCGGTGTATCCGGTGTACGTCGACACCAACGTCATGGCGGGTCGCACCGGAGACGCGCGCCACGACGGCACCTACGAGGGCATCCTCTACCTGCCGGCGACTGCAGAGAACGGCTTCGCGCCCGATCCCCCGGAAGAGCCGGTGGACCTCGTGTACCTGTGCTCGCCCAACAACCCGACGGGTACGGTGTCCACCCGGGAGACGCTGGAGCGCTGGGTTGCGTGGGCCCGTGCGACCGACGCGGTGCTCGTCTTCGACGCCGCCTACGACGCCTTCATCCAGGACCCCGCCCTGCCGCGCTCGATCTTCGAGATCGAAGGCGCTCGCGAGTGCGCGGTGGAGATGCGCAGCTTCTCCAAGCGTGCGGGCTTTACCGGCGTGCGTTGCGCCTACACCGTGGTTCCCCACGACGTGTGCGGCACCAGCGCCTCGGGTGAACGCGTGCCGCTCAACGGGCTCTGGGCACGCCGCCAGGCCACCAAGTTCAACTCGGTGCCCTATCCCACCCAACGCGCCGCGGCGGCGGTCTTCTCACCGGAAGGCCGCAAGCAGACCGCCGAGCAGGTCGCCTACTACATGGAGAACGCCCGCGTCCTGCGCGAGGGCCTGGGCGCCGCCGATTTCACCCTGTTCGGGGGCGTCCACGCGCCCTACATCTGGATGCGCACGCCCCAGGGCCTCGGCTCCTGGGACTGCTTCGACCGCCTCCTCGAGAACGCCCACGTGGTGGGTACCCCGGGCGCCGGCTTCGGACGTTCGGGAGAAGGCTACATCCGCATCTCGGCCTTCAACTCCCGCGAAAACATTGCGGAAGCTGTGGAGCGGATCCGCACCGCATTCGCCGCCGGCTGAGCCCTCCAGGAGCCCCGTCCGCCCGCTTCCCGGGCGGGCGATTCAGCCGGATTCCCGCATCAGTTCTGCCTCTGGCTGCCGATATACGCGAGTGGACCTGCGCGCCCGCGCGGACCCATATCTGTGTCCACGAGGGCGTACGGCCGAAAGAGGAGACGCCGGATCATGCGCCACCACTTCGCTGGACGAGCCGGCCTAGCCGTCTACGCACTGGCGTTCCTGGCCTTCGGCCTCGCCTGCGCCACGCCGACCTCGGTGGACCAGCAGTACCAGGAGGCGCTCCTGGACGGCGACCGCCAGGGGGCCATCGACGTCCTCGAAGGCGCCATCGGCGACGCCGGGGGTGATGAACAAGGTCCGCGGCGCGTGGCGCTGCTGGATCGACTGGCGCGGGTGCACGAGGACGACGAGGTGTACGCCGAGGCGGAGCCCCTGTACCGCGAGTCGCTCGAGCTGCGTCTGTCGCTCTACGGCGAGGCGTCGCCGCACACGGCAGACGGCATGAACAACCTCGGCGCGCTCATCCACAAGCGCGGGCGCTTCCGCGAGTCCGAGGTGCTGTACCGCCAGGCCATGGAGATCTACGAGGAGGCGCTGGGCAAGGACAGCCTCCGCAGCAGCACCACCATGGCGAACCTGGGCATGCTCGCCCGGCTGATGGGCAGCGACGACGAGGGGCGCGAGCTGGCCGAGCGCGCGCTGGCCGTGCGCGAGAAGGAACTCGACGAAAACCACCCGGATGTGGCGGTGACTGCGAACCTGCTGGGACTGATCCGGGCCGAAGACGGCCGCATGATCGAAGCCGAGGCGCTCCTCACCCGCGCGCTGGCCATCCGCAGCGAGACGTTCGGTCCGGCGCACCCGGACACCGCCGCCAGCATCAACGACCTGGGCGTGGTGGCCCTGCGTCGCGACGACTACGACGAGGCCGAGCGCCAGCTGGGGCGCGCACGTGCCATCCGCGAGCAGGTGCTGGGTCTCGATCATTCCCGCACCGCAGCCACCTGGCGCGACCTGGCCGTCCTCTACACCGCCCAGTGGCGATACACCCAGGCCGAGGCCCTGCTGCGCCAGGCGCTCGCCGTGCAGGAGAAGGTGCTGGGTCCGGACCACCCGGAGATCGGCGGCACGCTCCAGACGCTGGGCGAGCTGCAGGTGGCGCGCGAGCAGTACGCCGAGGCGGAGCCGGTGCTGCGGCGTGCCCTGCCCATCGCCGTGGAATCCTACGGGCTCGGCCACCCCGCCGTCGCGTCGGCTCTGGCGCACCTCGGCGTGGCACTGGCTGGGACGGGCAAGCTCGACGAAGCCTCGGACTTCTACGAGCGTGCGATTGCCAGCTACGAGCGGGGCGGCGCCTCGGATCCCGTGCCCGTCGCGCGGCTGCTCGAGAACCTCGGCTCCATCGAGCTGCGTCAGGGCAACACCGCTGAGGCGCGCGTCCTGTTCGTGCGCGCCCTGAAGCTGCAGGAAGAGAACTTGGGACCGGACGATCCCGACCTTGCGACGTCGCTCCTGGTGCTGGCGCGACTCGATGTGAAGGACGGCCGCGCGGCGCATGCTGAGGAATCGGCGGGCCGCGCGCTCCAGCTGGCCCAGGCCGGGCTGGGCGACGGCCACCCCCTCACCGCCGAGGCGCTTGCCGTCCTCGCGGAGACGTACGTGGCACAGGGGCGCAAGACGGAAGCCGTCCCGCTCCTGCGCCGCTGGCTGTCGCTGCGCGAGCGCAGCCTGGGCGGCGAGCACCCGGACCTGGTCTGGGGCCTCACGCTGCTGGGCGAACAAGCGCTGGCCGCGGGCGATGCCGACGAGGCCGCCGCGTTCGCCGAGCGCGCGATGGCGATTCTGGAGCCGATGCCCGAGCCCGATCCGGAGGGTCTGGGGACGGCGCTCCTGCTGGCCGGATCGGCTCACGCCAAGGCGGGGCGCCAGCGCGAAGCGTTGGCGGCCTACGAGCGCGCCCTCTCCATGGGCGATGCGGCAGGCGGCGCCGAAACGCGCACCTCCGTGCGCCTGGCAGTCGCGCAGGGCCTCGAATCTTCCGGTGACCACGCCGCCGCCGCCCGCCAGTACCGCAAGGCCCTCGAGGAGCTCCGCGGGCGCCACGGCGACGAGCACCCGGACGTGGCACGCGTGATCTTCCGCCTGGCGCAGCTGGCGCGGTCGCAGGGACAAGCCGAAGAGGCCCAGAAGCTCTACGGCCAGGTGGTCGACGCGTACGGAAGCAGCCAGTCGCGCGACCCCGAGCTGGCCCTGGCGCGCGCCAACCTGGCGACCGCCAAGGCCGCCGAGGGCGAACTCGACGCGGCGGCCCAGCTCTACGCGGAGGCCGTGCCGGCCCTGCACACGCGCCTCGGCGAGCGAGACAAGCGCGTGCTGCGCGCCGCCGATAACTGGGCGTCCCTGCACGACCAGCTCGGCCGCATGGAGCACGCCGAGGGGCGCCACGCCGAGGCTGCGGCCCACTACCGCCGCTCGGTGGACATCCGCGGCCAGTGGGGCGACGCGACCGATCCGAACCTCGCCGTGACCCTCCACAGTCTCGGCGTCCTGAACCACACCCAGCAGAACTTCGTGGACGCCGAGTCGGCGTACCAACACGCCCTCGAGATCGTCGAGGCCAGTGTCGGCCGCGACGACGCCCACGCCGGGCGCCTGCTCCACGACCTCGGCCTGGTCTACGCGACCCAGGGCGAATTCGATCTGGCCGAGCCGGCCTTCCGCGAGAGCGTCGCGATCCTGGAGGCCCAGCTGGGCACCCACGATCCGGTCGCCCAGCGCGCCCGCGAGGACCTCAGCCAGGTGGAGAAGGTGCTGGCCGAGATGCGGGGCGAGCCGCAGCCGGTCACCGCACCCCAGCCCGTCGCTTCGCCGCAGCGTTGATCCCGATGGGGCAAGGGCCGCCAGCGCCCCGACCTGCTACGGCTCCAATTCCTCGAGCGTTTCAGCGAGGGCGGCGCGCACGCTGGCGTCCCGGTGATCCGCGAGGGGTTCGATCTGCGCCCGCAACGTCGAGTCTCCCAGGAAGGCGATCGCCTCGAGGGCTCGCACCACGACCGCCGGTTCCGGGTCCTCGAGCGCGCGAATCAGGGTCCGCAGCGCCGCGTAGCTCTCCTCCCCTTCCAGCTCTTCCAGCGCGGCGATGCGCACCTCGGGATCCGGATCGTCCGTGGCCAGGGACACCAACCACGTCAGCTCTTCGCCGTCCGCCACCAGATCACCCACGGCCTCGGCCCGCTCGCGGGAATCGGCGCTGGTGAGACGCCGCTGGAGACCTTCGTCACCCAGGTCTTCCGTCGCGACAGCGATGGACGCCGCCCGAGCGCGCTCCGGGGTGGGATGGCGTTCGGGCACCAACGCGGGCTCCGACCCGGGAGCCGGTGCCCCGGAACCCAGCGCCCCCACCCGAACCCACGCGAGCCGGCGATTCTCGTCCCGCTCGGCGGCGTATTCGATGCTGAACGGCACGCCCTCCAGAAGAGTGGCGAGTGCCTGCTCCAGAGGGACATCCTGCAAGTCGAGCGTCACCCGGCCGGCCGGAGTCTCCGCCGTTCCGAGCATGAAGCCCGCCTCTTCGGACAGCCGCGCCAACACGAGCGCCCGCGACGCGTCATCGCACGTGAGCCACACGCTCCCCGCCTCCACACG
>CAXMOD010000083.1:0-18330 GCA_964194905.1 uncultured Desulfobacterales bacterium
TCCGCGAAGCGAACGAGCGCTTCAAGATGGGCCGCTAGTAGCTAGGTAGCGTTCGCCGCGCAGCCCAACTAGCAATAGACCGCAAGGAAGGCATCAGCGGAGGGCGCGTGGTGCGCCCGTTGCTGTCAAACTGTTGTCAAAGAGCAGGTGAGAGCTCTAGGCCGGCCGTGGGACCGGCGCCAAGTGGCTGATCCGCAAGGGGGATGCTGGAGCCGACGAGCGGACTCGAAGCGCTGACCTGCTGATTACGAATCAGCTTCGGGCAGATTCCACCGGAGTCTCCCGGCGTCCAGTAGCGTATGCGGGGCAAGGACTTGGGGTCCAAGCCGGATTCTCCAGACGTCGGCCCACCTCGCATTCCGTATGCCTTCGCTGCTGTCAGCGTTGCTGTCAAACGCACCGGCTCCGTCTGGCGCCCGGGCACGTACAGGTCCCGGCCCGACCTCGCCTAGGGCGCGACGCCCGGCAGCTGCAGCGCCTTGTTGAGCGGCGGGCTCACTCTGAGATAAATCGCTCAGTGCGGGTCGTGGATCTAGACGAAAGAACCATATGTCGTTGGGATCGTCGGTCGGAACTTCTCCCAGAGGCGCACCGAGCATCTTCTCGGCCTCCTCCTCGACTCTTGTGCGGAGTTTCGCCACGAGCTCGGGATCGGTCACCCGAACAGCCTGCCGTCGGTAGCGAGTATCTCGAATGCGCACTACGACACGGCCATCTTCCGAAGCGTCCTCGTGCCAGCGCTTAAAGACGTAGATCAGGTGGAGCACCCAACGCGCGGGCGCAGGCGCCCGACGCCAGAGAAAGCCGAGGTCGCATGGCACGTAGAGCTGTCCTTCGTACACCATCGCACCGGTCGTTCTCGACCGCGGCGGCTCGACGAGCTGTAGTTCGATGAAGAGCGGCTCGACGTCCCGAGTTGCGAGCGCCCAATCGACGTCCGGCTCGGAGACGAGCTCGCCTGTCCGCAATCGCCCACCTGGAAACGGGCCCGTTGGTCCGTCGAAAAACGAACAGCCTCCCAGCGTCGCCATGAACGCCAAAGCGAACGCCAGGGCAACTACTCGATCGATGCGCACGTCCTCCTCCAAGGGCGGACTCCCACTTCACGGTTGACGCAGTCCTACGGAAACGGCAGTGGCGGAGGCGTCCTCTTCAGGATCGAGTCCGCCCGCGCGCGCACCTTCGTGTCTGCGTCCTCGCTCTCCGGCAGGATCCAGAAGTCGCCGCGGGCGATGGCGGGGACGGCGTAGTCGGCCACTTCGTGGGGCTCGGTGACTTGCAGCTCGTGGCCCATGCCCTTGGCCATCTGCTTGATGTCTTCCAGGGTGGGCGGGGGCGGGGCGCCTTCGTGGAGGGGGAGGTCTTCGGGGCGGTTTCTGGCGGCGTCGAAGATGCCGGTGTTGACGATGTTCGGGCCGGGGAAGAGGATGCCCGCCTTGAGGACCGAACCCGCCATGGCGAGCTGGTGGTGGAGCACTTCGGTCATCGTGGTCACGGCGGCCTTGGTCGTGGGGTAGATCGCGGTGGTGGGCAGCGGGTAGAGGCCGCCGTTGCCCGATGAGGTGTTGATGATGCGGCCTTCTTCGCCGGCTTCCAGCATGCGCGGCACGAATGCCTGGATGCCGTGCAGCACGCCCCACACGTTGACCGCGAAGACCCAGCGCCAGTCGTTGTCGGGCGATTCCCAGATCTTGAGGCGCGTTTCGTCGGTGCCTACGCCGGCGTTGTTGCAGACCACGTGGGCCGCACCGAAGCGCCCATAGGTCTGCTCGGCCAGCGCTTCCACCGCCTCGCGTTGGGTCACGTCGGTCACCACGCCGATGGCTTCGGCGCCGGCTTCCTCGAGTTGGGAGACCGCGTTGTCGAGGGCCGGCTTCTCCACGTCGGCCAGCACCAGCTTCATGCCCTCGCGGGCAAAGCGGTCGGCCAGCGCGCGACCCACGCCGCTGGCGCCGCCTGTCACCACGGCCACCTTGCCGCGCAGCTCCACGGCTAGCCCTCCTCGGTGGCGACTTCGATGCCCTCGACTCCGGGCTCGTCGTTGCGGCCGTGCAGGATGGGCAGCACCCACTCCTCATCGAGGTCGCGCAGCAGCGTCCCGCTGCTCTCGGTGCTCCCTTCCTCGTACTCCATGCGCACGATGCGCTTGACCGGGAGGTCCGCCACCGGATCGAAGGGCGACTCGTTCAGCGTCAGCTCGCCGTCGAACGCGTGCACCTTGTTGTGGCTGTGGCTCCAGTCGAGGCGCACCAGCTGCGGGGGCTGGTCGAAGTTCACGCCTTCGTCCGGGGACGGGAAGGCCTTGATGCAGAACGCGCACTCGTCGAACTTCCGCGCGCCCAGGTCGGCTCCAAGGGTTCCGCTGGCCTCGATGTAGGGGATGCCCATGCGCGTCACGCTGCAGCGGGCCCTGTTGCCTTCCTGGTGGAAGTCGATCTCGGCGATCTTCTTGGGCTCGCCGTAGCGCTCGCGGCCGCCCACCACCGCGGCCTCGGCCGTCATCGGCATGGCGATCAGGTACGTGCCCTCCCGCCCGTCGTAGCGCGCCGCCGCTCCGAAGGCCGCCGAGCCGATCTCGAAGGTGAACTCCGGGGAGATGTGCATCGCCACGTGGGACAGGGTCACATGGATCTCCGGACGCTCTGCCGGCTCGAGCGGCTGCGGGATCACCGCGCGGTGAAGCGCCGGGTCCGTCTCGTACACGATGCGGATGCTGCGGACGGTGCTCTCCAGCTTGGGTGCACCGGCCTCGGCCTGCGCCTTCAGCTGCTCGGGGCTCTTCACGTAGCGCAGTCGCGCCATGGGGGTCTCCTTTGTGCCGGTCGCCCTAGGCGAACAGGCTCTTTTCGGGTCCGATGCGCGCCACCAGCGGCGCCAGCTTTTCGTCGTCGAAGCCGTACACGCGAACGGCGTTGCCGCCCAGCATGGCGGCCACTTCATCTTCGGGAAGGCCCTTGAAGGTCCCGATCATCTGCTCGCGGGTGACGGGCCAGCTTCCTTCGGGGTGCGGGTAGTCACTGCCCCACATGATGTTGGCGAGCCCGATCTCGTGGCGCAGCTCCGACTCCTTGCGCGGCATGCACGACGCGCCCAGGAACACGTTGCGCCGGAAGTAGTCGCTGGGCTTCATCGAGAGGTGGCTGCGGTAGTCCCCGAGCTTCTCCGCGAAGTGCGTCTCCTCGTAGCGGAAGTCGAGCAGACGCAGCGTCTCCGGCACCCAGATGCAGGTGCTCTCGGTGATGGCCACCTTGAGTCGCGGGAAGCGCTCGAAGACGCCACCCCAGATCAGGAACCCGAGCGGGCGCGCGCTCCACCAGACCACCTCGCTGATGTAGATGCCCATCATGCCGGTGTGATCGCCGTAGTCTTCCATCGGCGCAGAGCCGGAGTGGAAGTGGATCACCATGCCCAGGTCCTGGCACACCTCCCAGATCGGGTCGTAGCGCGGGGCGTGGTAGGCGGGCTGCTTCCCCCAGCGCGACGGGATCAGGATGCCCTTCAGGCCGTTCTCCTTCGCCCAGCGAATCTGCTCCACCGAGAAGTCCACGTCGTCCCAGCAGATGGGCGCGCAGGCCACGCCCGCACGCCGCTCGGGCGCCATGGCGCACAGCTCGGCCAGCCAGCGGTTGTGGGCGATCGAGCCGGCCCACTGGAGCTCGGGGTTGACCTGGTCGTCCGTCGGCATCGAGACGCCCGCGCCGAAGGGCGGCATGTTCATCTCGGTGATGCCGTCCGGGAAGACGACCTCACCGGCGATGCCGTCGCCGTCGAGCACCTTGTTGCGCTGGTCGCTGTCCCAGGCGCCGGACAGGTCCTCTTCGCGGCCCTTGCGCCACTCGGCGTTGATCTCGTCGATGAGGAACTTCTTCGACATCTCCTGGGCCATCTGGTTCTGGATGGGCAGGGCCACGTCGAAGAGCTCGCGGTACTTGGGATCGAGGTAGTCGCGGTACTTCTCGGGCGGCAGGCCCGCGTGACAGTCGGAGGAGATGACGAGGTGCTTGTCCATCTTGGCCATGCGATGGCTCCTCAGTCCGCCTGCGGCGGGCTGGAGTAGAACTGCTTGGTCCACTTGCGGAAGGCGGCGAGGTACTTGTCGGCCTCGCACAGGACGGGGTCCGGCCGGTAGATCTTGTTCTTCCAGATCTGCATGTCCTGGAGCACGCCCGTCGACATGCTCTCGATCCACTCTTCGCCCCCCACGTCGGCGATGTTGCGGGTGGTGCTGAAGATCCAGCGGCTGATGGTATTGCGCTCGTCGATGGGCGATGTGGCGGAGAACATCATCATGCCGGCCTCGGGCAAGCCCTTGAGGCGCACGCTGGTGACGCCCAGACCCCAGGTATCGCGCTCGAGGTTCATGTCGATGGTGCCGAAGGGGGTCTCGCGCGGCCCGTTGTTGGCCATGCGGAAGAAGCGGCCGTCCTCGCCGAAGCTGATGTCGGACTCGAGGGGCTCCGTCATGCCGTGCACGAACTGGAAGTGGACCGGGTCGCAGTTATTCTCGGCCATCTCCTGCATGTGACAGGGTACCTCCAGCTCGAAGGGCCGCGGCTCGATCCACTCCTCGTTGAAGAGCTCGGGCATCCTCGGCACGTCCCAGTCCGGAGGCTTCCCCTCGGCGTGGTGCCAGACGAAGATCAGGTGGTTCTCCTCGACGGTGGCCCAGGGTCGCACGAGCGCCCTGGCGGGGATCTTCGCGCAGTAGGGGATCTGCACGCAGCGGCCGTCGCCATCGTACTGCCAGGCGTGGAACGGGCAGCGGATGCCCTCGCCCACCACGCGGCCGCCGTGGCCGAGGTGCGCGCCCAGATGCGCGCAGTAGGCGTCCAGCACCTTGGCCTGGCCGCTGCGGGTGCGGAAGAGCACGAGATCCTGGCCGAAGTAGTGGATGGGCTTCACCTCGCCCGGCAGCAAGTCCTTGCTCCAGGCCACGGCGAACCAGCCGTTGGGGATGCCGGGGGAGGCCTGTCGGTTTTGCGGGAAGCTCATCCCTTCGATCCCTTCATTTGCGGTTGGGGCGCGAAGGCCCGGCCCAGGAAGCGTGCGGCCGCGCCGGCACGCTCCCGGAGCGGATAGCCCTCGAGGTTGGCGTAGTTCAGCATCAGGGCGTAGAAGGTGCCCAGCAATGTGTCGGTCAGGATCTCCGGATCGTCCACGGTGCCGACGTCGCCCCGAGCCACGCCGTCGGCCACCAGCGCGCCGAAGGCATCTTGCAGCTTGCGCGCCTGCTCGGAGTCGGTGCCCGACTCGTGGATGCTGTGGATGATCTCGGTCAGCAGCTCGCGGTGCATGGGGCCCGCGTTGAGCGCGTTGTCCGCGATGACGCCGAAGAGCTGTGCGATGCGCTCGGCCGTGTCCACCGGCGCCTTGCGCGCTTCCTCGATGTCGGCCAGCAGCACGTCGAGTGCCGTCTCGGCGATGTCGCGCAGCAGCAGCTGGCGCGTCTCGAAGTGGTTGAAGAAGGTCTTCTGGGCCACGTCGGCCTGCTCGCAGATGTCGGCGACGCGGGTGGCGGAGACACCGCGCGCCTCGAAGAGCTCGAAGGCGGCCTCGAGAATGCGACCCCGCACTTCCAGCTTGCGGCGCTCTCGGCGCGAGATCTCGACCTGGGCGGACATCGCACGGATCTTACACCAGACTGTAAGAATGCACCAAAGTGAACGTGCGGAGGAGCCTCAGCCGGCCGGGCGCCGCAGCGCAAGTAGGCGATCTGCCATCGAAATCAGCGTGGCGAGCACCAGCCCCCAGGCCAGCAGCCCCACCAGGCCCGGGCCCGGCCAGCCCAGGCCGAGGGCGTCGCGGATGATCGGGATGGCCACCATCACGTAGTAGGCGATGCCGTTCCAGCGGCCGAGCCGGCTGGCCCGCAGCGGGCGCCCACGCAGCGCGCGCGAGTCCACGGTGTACTGGGTGAACGCGAGCGCCACGAGCAGCGGCAGCACTGCCGGCAGGGTTCCGCGCGCCGCCAGCGCAGCGAGCCCCACGGTGCAGAAGAACGCGTCGGTGGCGTGATCGAGGAGCCCCCCCAGCGCCGAGGTCTGGCGGTGCCGTCGCGCCAGCGCGCCGTCCGCGACGTCGGTCGCAACCGCCAGCCAGAAGAGAGCCGTGGCTGTCCACCAGGCGCCGTGCAGGATGGCGACGCCGAGCGCAGGGGCGGCGGCCAGGCGCAGCAGCGTGAGCCCGTTGGCGGCCGTGCGCCAGCCGGTCGGCCCTGCATCGGGGGTGTCGGGCGCGTTCATCTCGCGCCCAAAATACCAGCTAACCTCGCGCCCCGATGGAGGAGAACCGGATGCGCCTGTTGGGAATGCTCGGAAGCTTGCTGCTCTTCGCCGCGGCCTGCGGCGAGCCGCAGGAGCTCTCCGAGGCTGCGCAGCGAGGCCGCGCCGTGTGGGTGGCCAACTGCACCGCCTGCCACGCCAGCGACCCCGCCAAGGCTGGCGCCCTCGGACCCGACGTGGCCGGCAGCTCGCGCGAGCTCCTGGAGCTGCGGGTCGTGCGCGGCGAGTACCCGCCCGGCTACACGCCCAAGCGCAGCACCACCGCCATGGTGGCGCTGCCCCACCTGGCCGATTCCATCGACGACCTCTAC
Source organism: uncultured Desulfobacterales bacterium (assembly GCA_964194905.1). GTDB lineage: Bacteria > Myxococcota_A > UBA9160 > UBA9160 > JAFDET01 > JAFDET01. The sequence goes on from CAXMOD010000083.1 coordinate 6,593, forward strand.
GCCTTCCTCAACGAGGCCCAGCCGTAGTCCCAGCCTCCGCCTCACGGGCGCCCGACTAGAGAACGATCACGCCCCACACGTAGAGCAACACGGTGAGCGCGAGACCGCCGTGAATGGTGCCCGACACGGTCGCGAGCGGCTTCTTGGTGGCCGCGGTCCCGAAGAAGATATTCGCCTCGACTGCCAGCACGACGAGCTGCGTCCCGATCCAGTAGAGCTCGTCGTTCATACCGTCGAAGGCAGCCAGGTGACTGGACGAACCCATGAAGAAGAGCATCGGGAGGGAGAAGAGCGTGTTGGTGCGCGAAGCCGTGCCGGCGCGCGGCGCCCGGGCCGCAGCATCGGGATTGGCCTCGCCGCCCGACGCCACCGTCTCCGCGTTGGCGATCACCATCTTCTGGATGGGCCAGATGACGAACCACACGTTCGCCCACATGAATGTGCCCATGAGCCCACCGGTCAGGATCTTGGTCATGTAGGGATCGCCGAGCGTCACGCCCTGGTGCAGGCGGATCGCGATGATCGCCAGACCCGAGATGATCGTGAACATGGCGCCCCAGCGGAACCACCACAGCGCGTTGGGCACCAGCCCGCGCGTGATGGCGCTCTTGGCGGAGCCGCCCAGCTCGCTCCCGAAGAACGGCGTCTGGAGGAAGTTGAAGTAGTAGAGGATGCCGATCCAGGTGATGCCGGCCAGGAAGTGCAGCCAGCGAAACAGGAACATCCAGCCGTCTGCAGTGGTGATGATTTCCATCGTCTCCCCCCCTCTGAGGAATGAAGAAAGTGAGCATGAAGAATGCTCGCGGCTATTCTAGGCTGTCACCCGCGGGAGTTGGTGCAGAAACGTCGTTCTATTGAATTGTGGCTATTCGCCTGACGCCGGCGCCTGAGTCAGCATGCGCCGGCGCAGGCCCTCCCAACCCAGGCGCTCGCAGAGCTCGTCCACCCGGCCGGGATCGGGCCCCGCCAAGCGCATCTCGCGCAGCGTGGCGGTCACCCCGGGCCCGTCGCGCACCACCGTGGCCAGCTCGCGGGTGCGCAGTGCGCGCTCGCGGTGCTCCGCGATGAGCCCCGCGAACCGCGCGGTACCCCGTACCGGGATCCCCTCCCAGTCGCGCGGATCGTCGGAGATCGAGTCGATGTCGGGAAACCGCCCCAGTACCGCCGCCGCGCTCTTGGCCCCCACGCCGGGGACGCCCGGCAGGTTGTCGATGGCGTCGCCCATCAGGCCCAGGTAGTCGGGGATCTGGGAGGGCGACACGCCGAACTTCTGGCGCACGCCGTCGGCGTCGAGGGTGATGCCCTTGGCGTTGTCGTGGATCACGACCGCCCCGTCCTCGCGCACGAGCTGCGAGAGGTCCTTGTCGCTGCTCACCACCACCACGCGCGCGCGCCGCGGCGCGAGCTGGTGCGTGAGCGTGGCGATCACGTCGTCGGCCTCGTAGTTCTCGCGCTCGTAGACGGCCACCCCCAGCGCCTCGGCCACCTCCACGCACAGGTCGAACTGGTGCTCGAGGTCCTCCGGTGCGTCGGTGCGGTCGGCCTTGTAGTCGGGCTCGAGCTCGTTCCGAAAGCTCGTGAGCGCGTGGTCGAAGCACATGCCCACGTGGGTCGCGCCCGTCTCCGTCAGGTACTTGAGCAGCGTGTTCGCGAAGCCGTAGGCCGCGAAGGTAGGCGTACCGTCCGGAGCCTCCATCGGGGGCAACGAGTAGTACGCCCGGAAGATCCACACGTGTCCGTCCACGAGGTGAACGGTGGGCGGCGTCAGCGGCGCTCCTCGAGGACGGTCTCGGTGGCCCAGTCGGCCGCCTTGTTCACGTCGAGGGTGCGCGACTCGCCGTCGCGCCGGCGCTGGAAGTCCACCATGCCTTCGGCGAGGCCCTTGGGGCCCACCGTGATGCGGTAGGGAATCCCGATCAGGTCCGCATCCTTGAACTTCACGCCCGGGCGCTCGTCGCGGTCGTCGAGAAGCACCTCGATGCCCGCGCCAACCAGCTCCTCGTAGATGCGCGCCGCCGCTTCCGACGTGGCCACATCCTTCGGCTTCACCACGGTGACCACCACCTCGTAGGGCGCCACCGTCACGGGCCACACGATGCCGTTCTTGTCGTGGTTCGCCTCGACCACCGCCGCCATCGCGCGCCCGATGCCGAGCCCGTAGGAGCCCATCACGATCGGGTGCGACTTCCCCTCGTCGTCGAGCACCTCGGCGCCCAGGGTCTCCGAGTACTTGGTGCCGAGCTTGAAGATGTGGCCCACCTCGATGGTCTTGCCTGCGGCGAGCGGCGCATCGCACAGCGGGCACGGCTCGCCTTCCCTGGCTGCGCGCAGGTCGAGCCACTCGGATACCTCGATGTCGCGCGCCACGTCGACAGCGCGCACGTGGAAGTCGTCCTCATTGGCTCCGGTCACCATGTTCGTGCGCTCGCGAAGCTGCTCGTCGGCGACGATGCGGATCTCCGGGTCGCGCACGCCCACCGCGCCCAGGCTCCCGGCCGAAGCGCCGAGAAGGGCGCGAATTTCCTTGTCGTCGGCGGCGCGGCAGTCGTGGGCCGCAAGGCCGTCGAGGAGCTTCTGCTCCACCAGGTCGTGATCGCCGCGCAGGAGCACCAGCACCGCCTTGCCGTCCACGATCTGCACGAGGGTCTTGATCTGGCGGTCGGCCGGCGCCCCGCCGTCGAACTGCACCAGGTCTTCGATGGTGCGCACGCCGGGCGTGGCGAACTTCTCGGGCTCGGCCGCGCCGGGCTCGTCGTGCACCGGGGGCACGCGCGAGATGGCCTTCTCCACGTTCGCCGCGTAACCGCAGCTCCCGCACGAGACGATCAGGTCTTCGCCCGCGTCGCTAGGCACCATGAATTCCACGGACTCGCTGCCGCCCATGGAGCCGGACGAGGCCTCCACGGCCGTGGTCTCCAGACCGATGCGCGAGAAGATCTTGCGATACGCCTCGAAATGGAACTGGAAGGCCTTGTCGAGGCCGTCCGGGTCGATGTCGAAGGAGTAGGAATCCTTCATCACGAACTCGCGCACCCGCAGCAGCCCCGACTTGGGCCGCGGCTCGTCGCGGAACTTCGACTGGATCTGGAACCAGATCTGGGGCAGCGCGCGGTAGGAGCGCATCTCGCTCGCCAGCAGCGTGAAGATCTCCTCGTGGGTCACGCCGAGGCAGAGCTCGGTGTCGCGCCTATCGCGCAGACGGAACATCTCCGGCCCGATCACTTCCCAACGACCGCTGCGCTGCCACACCTCGCCCGGGTGGAGCGTCGGCAGCTCGAACTCCTGGGCACCGATGCGCTCCATCTCCTGGCGCACCGCGTTCTCGATCTTGCGGCAGACGCGCTTGCCGAGGGGCAGCATCGAGTAGGAGCCGCTCATCAGCTGGCGCATGAAGCCGCCGCGGACGAGCAGCTTGTGGCTCACCGCCTCCGCGTCGGCGGGATCGTCGCGGAGCGTGGGAATGAACGCCTGGGACCAGCGCACGGTACCTCTTCTGCCCCTTGCCTTGGGCGAAGACGGAAGGCTAGCAGCGGGCGAGTCAGGAGGTCAGGCGGCCCGGAGGGTCAAGCGGGCCTGAAGGGCGTGCCGTTGCGCAGTGCGTAGTCCGGGAAGGCCGCGCGGATGCGCGCCGTCAGCGGGCCGGGCCGGCCGGGGCCGACGGGCTCGCCGTCGAGGCTGCGCACGGGCACGATGCCGGCGCCGCTTCCGGTGAGGAAGACCTCGTCCGCACCCAGTAGATCCACCCGGCGCAGGCTGCGCTCTTCGCTCGGGATGCAGAGCTCGCCCGCGATCTCGAGGACGCCTGCGCGGGTGAGGCCGGCCAGCGCGCCGTCGGCGGGGGGCGGCGTGCGCAGCACGCCGTCCGTGACGGCGAAGATGTTCGCCACGCTCGCCTCGGCCACCAGACCGGCGGCGTTGAGGAGCAGCGCCTCGTCGGCGCCCTGGCGGCGGGCGTCGAGCTTGGCGAGGGCGTTGTTCAGGTAGTTCAGGCTCTTCACGGCCGGGTCGAGCATGTCGGGCTCCGGGCGCCGCCAGCGCGACGTCACCAGGTCAAGGCCGCGGGCGAGGAGGTCCTCCGGATAGAGCCGTAGCGCGGCGACGATGCACACCACGCGTGGCGTCGGGCAGGTGGTCGGATCCACGCCGAGGGCGCCCTCGCCCCGCGAAACGATGAGACGCACGTAGGCGTCGTCGTCGTCGAAGGCGCGCAGCGTCTCGAGCACGATCTCGTGCAGCTCGCCGCGCCCGCCGACGGCGCCGAGATCCATTCCGATGGCGCGGGCCGAAGCGTCGAGGCGCGCCAGATGGTCGTCGATCCGGTAGACGCGCCCGGCCAGCACGCGAATGCCCTCGAAGACGCCGTCTCCGTAGAGGAAGCCGTGGTCGGTGACGGGGACGAGCGCCTGGGCGCTGTCGACGATCTTGCCGTCGAGCCAGACCTTCACGACGCGAGCTCCGCGGGCCGACCCGCGAGGCGCGCGGAGACCTCGTCGGCGGCGGCGCGCACGTGTGCGGCCAGCGCCGGGACGTCGGCGGCCGCGAGGCGCGCCGAAGGCGCGGCCGCCGCCACCGCGGCCACCAGGCGCGTGCCCACGAAGACCGGAGCGGCCACCGCGGTGAGGCCCGGCTGCCACTCGTCGCGATTCGCCGCGAAGCCCGCTGCGCGCGCCTCCTCCACATCGCGAGCCAGCGCGCGCCCGAGGCGGGTGTGCTCGGTGAAACGTTCGGCGTCGGGGTCGCGCTCGACGGCGTCCGGCGCGAAGGCCAGGTGGAGCTTGCCCACCGCGGTAGCGTGCACCGGAACCACCGCGCCCACGCGCGGTGCCGCGCGCAGGAAGCCGGAGCCCTCGGCCTTGTCGAGCACGTGAATGCGTCCGGCGCGGGCGGCCGCGAGGAACAGGGTCTCGCCGAGCGTCTCGGCCTCGCGTTCGAGCACCGGACGCGCGGCCTCGACCACGGGCTCGCGCTCCAGCGCACCCACGCCGAGCGCCACGAGCGCGATCCCGGGCCGGTAGCGACCGCGCGCATCGCTCTCCACGAAGCCGCGGCGACCGAGAGACGCGAGGAGCCGGTGGACGCTCGACTTGGGCAGGCCGAGAGCGCGGCCCACCGCGGTCACGCCCTGGGGCTCGGCGCTGGTGTGCAGGTGGAAGAGCACATCGAGGGCCTTCTCGATCGCGGTCGCCTGTTCCATATTTCGGGACACTAGCCCGTATAGTGGAACCGTCAAGCTCTCAGCCGTCCAGCGCTGCAAGCACCCCCGTGTAGGTCAACAGCTCGGTCGAGCCCCCGATGGGCCCGATCTCGAAGGAGCCGAGCACGCCGAGCACTGGGCTGCGGCCGAGCGCCGCGCTCAGGTAGCCACCCTCGAGGCCCTCGATGCCGAACAGGTTGGCGCCCCGGGCCACGCAGTCGAAGTAGAGGGCCAGGCGCGGGGCCGGATCGGCGAGCCGCGCCAGCATGGCCTTCAGGTCCGCGCGCGCCGCCTCGGGCTCGCGCACGGCCAGCGCCATGCGGTCGCCGCGGCCGAGCCTGTGGGCCACCGCGATGGCACCCGAGGCCGGATCGAAGCCCACCACGTTGCGGACCCGATAGCTGCCGGCTTCGAGAGGCCCGGCGTCGGGGCCGTCGCCGGCGGGGACAGCCGCCATCACGAAGGCTGCAGCCCGGCGCAGGTCGCGCGAGAGCGGGCCGCGCGCCACCTCGCGAAACACGTCGAGGGCGGGGCGCCCGTCGAGCTCCTGCACCCAGTGGCCATTCGACCGCGTCACGCTCATGACGCGGGTCGCCGGGAGGCACGACTGCGTCACGCCGATGCGCGGCGGCGCCGCCCCGCGCAGCAGCATGCCGGCGACGGCGCCGGTCGCCATCCCGAGCCCCGCCCACTGGAGCGCCGCGCCGCCGGCGGCGTCGACCGCGCCCGCGCCCACCAGGCGCGCAGGGGCGAGTGCCGCGGTCAGGTTCGTCAGAAGCGACCCGTCGCCCAGGGCTTCCGGGTCGGGGAGCAGCACCACCAGGTCGTCCGGCGCCGGGCTCACGCGGCGCGCGATCTCCGCTCCGGCGCGGCCGTCTTCGACCGCCGAGCCGTCCACCAGGAAGGGGTGTGCCTCGATCCCGCAGAGGGCCGCCACGCCCAGGGCCGGTCCACCCTCGCTCTCGAGGTCCCGGGCCAGGAGGCCTTGCACGCTGGCTCCCGCCAGCGTGTCGGTCCCGAGGGCCTCGGCCACCTGCTCCAGAACCTCCGGACCCATCTCCGCGTGCTCCGCCGACGCGAAGACGAAGGCGGCGTCCACCGGGCCTCCGGCGTCGTCCCGGGCCGCTCGTGCAGCCTCGGCGGCGGCGCGCCTCGGATCGCTCTCCGTCGAAACTCCCACGCCTGCGCTCATCCGGTTCACTGCGACAGTTTCGCCGGGATTCCAGGTCATTCCCAACTTTCCTACGGGGCGCTCGGGGGTCCCCTCGGCTACCCTCGGCCCCGGCGAGGCGCCCTCACCACTCCCCTGGCGCCACAGCCGCTTCCCCCCGTAGAAAGCTGTCGGAGACCCGTTGGCCGAGTACGTGCGCATCGAGGCGCGCGGCGAGCTCGAAGAGCTGGCTGCGCTGTTGTTGCGGGAGAAAGTGGTCGGATTCGATACGGAGGCCGACAGCTTCTACCACTACTTCGACAAGACCTGCCTCGTGCAGGTGGCGACGCGCAAGCAGATCTACCTGATCGATCCGCTGGCGATGGGCGGGCCGGCCGAGCTTGCGCCGCTGGCGCCGGTGATGGCCTCGCCGGACGTGCGCAAGATCTTCCACGCCGCCGAATACGACATCTACGTGCTGAAGCGCGACTGCGGCTTCGAGTTCACGAACCTCTTCGACACGATGATCAGCGCGCAGCTCCTGGGCTACTCGTCCATCGGCCTCTCGGCGCTGATCGAGCGTCACTTCGACAAGAAGCTCCCGAAAGACGAGCAGCGCTCCGACTGGTCGCTGCGACCGCTGCGCGAGAGCCAGCTCGAATACGCCGCCGCCGACGTGAAGTTCCTGATCCGCCTCACCGAGAAGGTCGAACGCGATCTCCGGCGTGCGGACCGGCTGGAGTGGGCCTACGAGGACTTCGCCGCCCTCACCCGACGGGCGTGGCCGTCGCGGCAGTTCGACCGCCTCGGCTACCTGAAGATCAAGGGCGCGCGCAATCTCGATCCCGACCGCCTGTCCGTGTTGCGCGAGCTCTACCTGGTGCGCGACCGGCGCGCGCGCGAGGTGGACCGCCCGGCCTTCAAGGTGCTCGGCAACCGCACCCTGCTGGAGCTCTGCCAGCGCCTGCCCCGCAGCCAGGGCGAGCTGCGCAACATCAAGGGCGTGACGGATCTGATCATGCGGCGCTTGGGCCGCGAGCTGCTGGGCGCCGTGGAACGCGGCCGCAAGAAGGCCCACGGTCCCATTCCCAAGACGGAGGGGACCGGACGCCGCCGCATGGACCGGCGCACCGAGCACCGCGTCAACCGCCTCAAGCGCTGGCGCGCCCGCCGTGCGGGCGAGCTGAAGATGGATCCCGGCGTGCTCTGCCCCAACTCGGGACTGGAAGCGATCGCCTGGCGGCGACCCGTGTCGGTCGAAGACCTGCTCGAGGTCGAGAACTTGAAGGGGTGGTTCACACGCGAGTTCGGAGCCGAGGTGGTGGCCGCGATCAACACGCCCGATGAAGGCGGGGGCGGGGGAAAGAGCTAGCCCGAACGCAATGACCCCCCGACCGATACTCTCGGTCGGGGGGTCAGTTTGATCTGGCGCCTCGAAGGAAGGGCAAGGCGGGGTGCCATTTGGGGGAAAGCGCCTTGCGTTGGTTTTGAGTGCCCTCTCCTCCGAGGCTGGGATCCGTCGACCGTGCGCGCCCACGACCGGGCGACTTCTCCCTTGCCAGATCGCCCTTGCGTTGCCCCTCTGTAGAGCAGGGAACATGCCAAGTCGGCCGGCTTCGCCCGCCCGGTACAAGTCCACGGAATTGCTTGGAAAGTGTGAGGGCGCCGGAGCATGTGCAAACACAGGGTGCAGCCTGGAGATGCAGCCCCCGGCTGGGCCGAATCTCACTCGGATGGTATTTCTCCATGAGTGACAGGGCCTTGCGACACTTTTGGGGGGTGCATCCTGGTGCGGCATGGCAGCCGGCGGCGGCAGCCCTCCTGCTGCCTCTCTGGCTGGCCCTGGCCTGTGCGGGCGCTCCCACGGAGCCGACGGCCGGCGCCCGGATCCTCACCCAGGCCGAGACCGATGAGACCTCGGGCTACTGCGCGTGGTACGCAAGCCCACGCGACGGAATCCTCTACTTCGGTCAGGCGGCCTTCTGGTCGGCCTTCCGCGCGGCCGGTGGCGACCCGCGCGCCGACCTGGAAACTCCCGGGCCCCAGTGGATCGGTCGCCTGCGCTTCGAGGGGCCGGGGGCCCCGGAGCTGCTGGCGCCGCTGGACGTGACGGCGCCGGGCGCCCGCTCGGGAGTCTGGGACGTGCTCCCCCACGCGAACGGCTGGGTCTACTACACGACCTTCTTCGAGGCGCCCGGCCGCGTGCACCCGGAGAGCGGCGCGGTGGAGCGTTTCACGGAGCTGGGGCACGGCCTGAACGAGCTCGCCCACGGCCCGGACGGGGCCATCGTCGCCTCCCGCTACGGCGGCCCGGACACGGGCGACGGCAGCCTGGTGGTGCTGTCCGAGGAGGGCCGCATCCTGGCCGAGCACGTGCTCGAGGCAGAGCCGGGCTACGTGGTGGCGACCAAGAGCGTGGCCTGGGACCCGGCGCGCGACGAGTACTGGGTCAACGCCGACCTGGTGCCGCGCGCCGGAGCCCCCGTGCGCTACGACGCGCGCGTCATCGACGCACGAGGCCGCGAGATCGCCCGTGTCGAGAAGCCGGAGATCCAGTTCATGAGCTTCCGGCCCGACGGTGTGGGCGTGTCCGTCGAAGCGGAGGGCTCGGAACTCTGGCTGCGTGTGCTGCAGCCGGGCGACGCCCTGCCGATGCCCCAGCGCGGCCGGCGAGTGCTGCTCGACGACTCCTTCCACGCCGGCGCGGACTTCGCCCAGGACGTGCAGTGGGACGCGGGCGGGCAACGCGCGGTGGTGATGCGCTGGAGCGGCCGCTTCCACAGCGTGGACCTCGCCGACCCGGCACAGCCCGTGGTCCGGACGGGGGCGCTGCGCCGCGAGGGGGCGGGGCTCTTCTACAGCGCAGTGCCGAGCGGCGGCGAGATCTGCGCCACGCTCTGCGCCGGGGTCTCGGTGGTCTGCGCCCCGGCGCCCCGGTAGAATCGCGCGACCGTGTTCGCCGGCCGACGACGACGCCTCCTCGATGCGATGGGTCCCAACTCGGTGGCGATCCTCCCGGGCGCACGCCTGGCCACCCGTTCGGCCGACACCCACTTTCCGTTCCGCCAGGACAGCGACTTCTGGTACCTGACCGGCTTCGACCATCCGAACGCCGCCGCCATCCTGAATACGGGAGACGGTCCCGACTACACCCTCTACGTGGAGCCGCGCCTGCGCGAGGCCGAGATCTGGACCGGCCTGCGTCCGGGCGTGGAGGGCGCCGTCTCCGACCACGGTGCCGACGATGCACACCCGTGCGAGGGGCTCGCAGCCGACATCCCCGAGCTGCTGGCGGGCGCACGCCGCGTCTACCACGTGCTGGGTCGCGACGACGCGCTGGACCGTGCGCTGGTGCAGGCCGTGGAGGAGATGCGCCTGCGCTCGCGCCTGGGTCAGGTGCCGCCGGCGGAGATCGTGGATCCTCGCTCCATCGTGCACGAGATGCGGCTCATCAAGGACGACCGCGAGATCGAGATCATGCGCCGCGCCTCGGCGATCAGCTGCGAAGCCCACCGCGAGGCGGCGCGCCTCGCCCACGGGGGCCACTACGAGTACGAGCTCGAGGCGGTGCTCGATTACACGTTCCGGCGGCGCGGCGCGCGCGGCCCGGCCTACACCAGCATCGTGGGCGGCGGCGCCAACGCGTGCGTGCTCCACTACATCCGCAACGACCAGAAGCTGGAGAACGGCACGCTGCTGCTGATCGACGCCGGCTGCGAGCTGGAGGGCTACGCCTCCGACGTGACACGCACCTACCCGGTGGGCGGGCGCTTCGAAGGGCCGGGCCGCGCCGTGTACGAGGCGGTGCTCGACGCGCAGGAGGCATCGATTGCAGCCGTGCGCCCCGGGGCCACGCTGAAGGACATCCACGGCATCTCCGTGCGCCGCCTCACCGAGAACCTGATCGAGCTCGGCGTGCTCTCGGGCGACGCCGAATCCGCCGTGCAGAGCGAGGCCTTCAAGCCCTACTACATGCACCAGACCAGCCACTGGCTCGGACTCGACGTGCACGACGTGGGCACCTACACGGTGGACGGGCAGCCACGGCCGCTCGAGCCCGGCATGGTGCTGACCGTGGAGCCGGGTCTCTACATCGCGCCCGACGACGAAGGCGCGGAGCCGCGCTACCGCAGCATCGGCGTCCGCATCGAGGACGACGTGCTCGTCACCGCCGATGGGTGCGAGGTGCTGACCCAGGCGATTCCCAAGCAGCCCGAAGACGTGGAGGCGTGGGTCCAGGACCGCTGAGCGCACCCGCGTCCCGCCTCCCGGCCCCAGAAACGGACCCGAACACCCGGAGCAGAGATGGCCGATATCGAAACCCTTCTGAAGGAAAAGCGCACCTTCAAGCCCGACAAGGCGTTCGTGCGCGACGCCAACTGGAACCGCACCACGGTGGCCGAGTACCGCAAGCTGGGCGAGAAGAACCCGCAGCGCTTCTGGGCCAAGATGGCCAAGGAGAACGTCCACTGGTTCTCGCCCTGGAAGAAGGTGCTGGACTGGAAGCCGCCCTTCGCCAAGTGGTTCGTCGGCGGCAAGACCAACGTCGCGTACAACTGCCTCGACCGGCACCTGGAGGGTGAGAACGCCTGGCGCCGCAACAAGGCGGCGATCATCTGGGAAGGCGAGCCCGGCGACCAGCAGGTCCTGACCTACGGCCAGCTGCATCGCGAGGTCTGCAAGTTCGCCAACGTGCTGAAGGGGCTGGGCGTAAAGAAGGGCGACCGTGTGGCGCTCTACATGCCCATGATCCCGGAACTCGCGATCGCGATGCTGGCCTGCGCCCGCATCGGCGCGCCCCACAGCATCGTCTTCGGCGGCTTCTCCGCCGAGGCGCTGCGCGACCGCATCAACGACGCCGGCGCCGTCGCGGTGGTGACCGCCGACGGTGGCTTCCGGCGCGGCAAGCCGCTGCCGCTGAAGCCGGCGGTGGACGAGGCGCTGAAAGGCGTGACCAGCGTGCGTCACGTGGTGGTGGCGCGACGCTGCGAGAACCCGATCGACATGCAGGAGGGGCGCGACCACTGGTGGCACGACCTCATGGCTCACGCCACCGACAAGTGCCCCGCCGCCAAGCTCGACGCGGAGCACCCGCTCTTCATCCTCTACACCAGCGGCACCACAGGCAGCCCCAAGGGCATCCTGCACACCACGGGCGGCTACCTCACCCACGTGACCACCACAGCCAAGGCGATCTTCGACCTGAAGGACTCGGATACCTACTGGTGCACGGCCGACATCGGCTGGGTGACCGGCCACTCCTACGTCGTGTACGGAATCCTCTCCAACGGCGCGACGACCTTCATGTACGAAGGGGGCCCCACGACGCCGGGGCCCGACCGCTTCTGGGACATCATCGAGCGCCACAAGATCACCATCTTCTACACGGCGCCG
>CAXMOD010000084.1:0-11977 GCA_964194905.1 uncultured Desulfobacterales bacterium
CGGCGCGCCGTGCGCAACGCGCGCCAGGCCGTCGCCACGAAGCCGGCTGGGCGTCGGGTGATGCGCTCGGCCTCCGGCGTCTTCATGATGCGCGCCCACATGCCGTCGAAGCGGTCGGTGTAGAGCGTCTCCTCCTCGCTCTTCAGCGTGATGGCGTGACGAGCGTCGGGGTGCAGGCCGCTCTCCTGTGTTGCCGCGAAGCGCGTGCCCATGGCGATGCCGTCGGCACCCAGGGCCAGCGCCGCCAGCAGGCCGGCGCCGTCCGCGAAGCCCCCGGCCGCGATCACCGGGATCTCTACGGCCCGCGCGACGGCCGGAATCAGCACCATCGACGTGACTTCCTCGCCGTGCGCGGCAGCCTCGTGCCCGGTCACCAACACCGCGTCGGCGCCGGCGGACTGCGCCGAGCGCGCGTGGTGCTCGCGGGTGACGGTGGCGATGGCGCGCCCGCCGTATTCGTGCGCCCCCTGGATGATCCACTCGCCCTTGCCCAGCTGGAAGTTGATGACCGGAACCCGCTCTTCGAGCGAAACTCGGGCGTTCTGCGCCGCCCCCGGCATCATCAGCGTGACGCCGACGCCGAACGGGCGCGAGGTTCGCTTGCGCACCTCGCGGATCGCCGCGCGCGTCTCATCGGGCTGAAGCGGCCCGGTCGCGAGCAGGCCGAGCCCTCCGGCCTCGCTCACCGCCGCCACCAGCTCCGGCTTCGAGATCCAGCTCATTCCGGGCAGGACGATCGGGTGCTCGATGTCCAGCAGTTCGGTGAGGCGAGTGCGCATAGCCTCGGCTCCTACCAGGTGCCGGTGTTCCCCATGGATGACCAGGGTTCTTGGGGCGCGAGCGCGTCCCCTTCTTGGAGCAGCTCGATGGAGATCCCATCGGGCGAGCGCACGAAGGCCATGCGCCCGTCGCGGGGCGGCCGGCTGATCACGACCCCTCCGTCCATCAGCTTCTGGCACGTGGCGTAGATGTTCGCCACGGCGTAGGCCAGGTGGCCGAAGTTGCGCCCGCCGGTGAGATCTTCCGGGTCCCAGTTGTGGGTCAGCTCCACGTGGACGTCGGAGTTGTCGGGCGCGCCCAGGAAGACGAGTGTGAAGCGCCCCGCCTCCACGTCTACGCGGCGCTGCTCCACCAGGCCGAGCTTGTCGCAGAAGAAATCGAGGGTCGCGTCCAGGTCGGTCACTCGAACCATCGTGTGCAGGTAGCGCATGGTGCTCGACGTTAGCGCGAGAGGATCGTCACGCAGGAGACGCCGGGGAATCCGTACACGTGGGTGAGGCCCGTGCGTGGGTCACCAGGCACCTGGCGCGCACCGGCCTCGCCGCGCAGCTGGAGGCACACCTCGTACACCTGGCGCAGTCCGGAGGCGCCGATCGGCTCTCCGTTGGCGAGCAGGCCTCCATCGGTGTTGACGGGGAGGCGCCCGTCGATCTCGGTGGCGCCGTCGCGGATCCAGGCCTCCTGTTCGCCGTCCTTGCAGAAGCCGAGCTCGGCCATGTGCATCATCTCGTGGCCGACCTCGGTGTCCTGGATCTGGGCCACGTCGATCTGCTCCGGCCCGATGCCTGCCGCCTCGTAGGCCTCCTGGGACGCCTGCACCGAGGGACTGGGGCGACTGTCCGCGGGGATGGACGAGTGCATGACCTCGAACGACCCGTAGAGGCGCGTCTTGAAGACGTCCGCCCGGATGTGGATGGGCTTCGACGTGTAGCGGCTCGCCTGGTCGGCGCGGCAGACCACCATGGCGGCGGCACCTTCGCTGGGGGAGCAGAAGTGGTACTTGCGCAGCGGGTCACAGACCATGTCCGACTGCGCGATCTCCTCGTAGCTGAGTGCCCGGCGGCGCCAGGCGTGCGGGTTCGCCGCGCCGTTGCGGAAGGCCTTCACGGCGATGCGGTGCAGGGTGTCGTCGCTGATGCCGTGGTCGTGCATGTAGCGCCTGGTCTTCATGGAGAAGAACTGGGGATTCACGGCCAGCCCGATCTCGCCGTACCATTGGCCCAGGCCGATCCCCGCCAGGTCGTCGCCCACCGAGAACGCGCCGCGCGGGTGCTTGTCCATGCCGATGGCGATCGCGAGGTCGCCGCTGCCGGCCAGGATGGCGTTGGCCGCCGAGAGCAGCAGGTTCCCGCCGGTGGCGCAGCCGTTGTAGAGGTTCGTGAACGGAATGCCGGTGAGGCCCATGAACTTGTTCATGGTGTCGGGCTGGAGCACCTGCAGGCTGCCCCCGCAGGCGATGTCCGCGTCCTGCCAACGCACGCCGGCGTCCTCGAGGGCGCGGTTGGCGGCGATCACACCCATCTCCATCGCGGACACCCCTTCGTGGCGACCGAAGGGGTGTAGTCCGATTCCGATGATCGCGACATCCATCGGGTCTCTCGGGGTCAGCCGGCCGCGGGCCGGAAGGCGAAGGTCACGCGCTCGTTGCCGTCGTCGTCCACGTCGAAGGGCTCGACCACGAGCTCCATCGGCATTCCGATGCGCAACGCGTCGGGATCGTTCTCGGTGAGGCGCGCCTCGATGCGGATGCCCTCCGCCAACTCCACGTAGCCCACGCCGAAGGGTACGAAGTCCTCCCGGTCGCCGACGAAGGGCGGCGAAGGGGGAGGGAAGCGCTGGATCGTCCAGGTCCAGAGCGTCCCCGCGCGCGAGAGGTGGGTCTCCTCCGTCTCGTCACCGGTGCAGGCGGGGCAGCTCGCCTGGGCGGGAAAGGCCACCTCGCCGCACGTCCGGCAGCGGCTCCCGATCAGCTCCGGCCGCTCGGCGGGCCACGTGAAGAGTCCTTCGTGGATGGGGATCTGCAATGGGGGCTCACTGGAATCTGACGCTGCGTCAGAGGAGCCTAGCACGACGGCCCGGGCGCCGAGGAGACGGCGCGTCCCACGGCCGGCGTCGTCACACGAACGCGGCCAGGATTCCCATGACCGCGGTCCCCGCGGCTACCAGGAGCCACTTCGCCCAGAGCCCGCCGGGCGCGACGAACTCGTCGCGCAGGATGTCGAGCAGCGCAACGTAGGTGAAGGTGCCGGCCGCGAGCGAGAGGAAGGTCGCCTCGAAGGCGAGCTGCGCCGGACCGGCGAGCGCGTCGTCGAGGACGGCGCCGACGAGGATCCCGCCCGGCGTGGCGAGGGCGAACAGTACCAGCAGCCTCCAGGCCCGGGTCGCCGCCATCCGATTGCGCACCAGCGAGACACCCAGCGCGAATCCCGCCGTCGACTTGTGGGCCACGATGGCGATGAAGATGACCAGCGCGCCCGCGACAGCCGACTGCGCTCCCAGCGCGAGGCCTGCGAGGAAGGAGTGGATCGAGAGCGCCGTCAGTACCGCGTACGGCGTGAGACCGGCACCCTGCTCGCCGATCTCCGCCACGTGGGCGAAGGGTTCGCCCGACGGGGCGTGGTGCATCTTCTCGTGGGCGCTCTCGGGGAGGAGCACGTGCTCGAAGAGAAGCATGGCTACCACCGCCGCCGCCGCCAGCAGGTAGCCGATCGGGTACTCCCAGCCGAGCCCGCGCCAGGTCTCGCCCGCATCCGGCAGCATGTGGATCACGCCGGCGCCGAGGAACACGCCTGCGGCGAAGGCGTTGCCCAGGCCGAGGAAGCGTCCTCCCTCCCCGTCGTCGCGCCGCGACAGCGGGATCGCGCCACCCAGGGCACCCGCGGCCAGGACCGCCACGGCGAATGCGAGCTTGAGTTCGATCAAGGCGCCGGAGCCTAGCCTTCCAGGCCGTCGAGTCCCGCGCCCATCAGATCCGTGAAGTTGTCGAAGTAGAAGCGCTGCTTCGCATCCTCCCCGAGCTGGCCCATGCTGGCCTCGAAGCGCTTGATGGGATTGCGGCCGCCTTCCACGTGCGGGTAGTCGGAAGAGAAGAGGCAGACCTCCTCGCCGGCGTTGGCGACGATCCATCCCACGTCTTCGGCGGGGTAGGGGGTCGCCCGGATCTGGCGTCGCACGTAGTCGCTGGGGCGCAGTGCGAGCTTCTGGAGGCGCTCTTCGTTCTTGCGGAAGGCATCGAATGCGGACTCCATGAAGCGCATCCAGCTCGGCATCCACGACGCCCCCTGCTCGATGACCCCGAAGCGCAGGTCCGGGAATCGCTCCAGCACGCCGTCGAAGATCATCGCGGCGAGGGTCTGCATCGGGGCCGTGGGAATGGCCATGTAATCGACGGAGCGGAAGTTCTCGTCGCCCCCGTGGAAGTCGGGGATGTGCGGGCCGCCGTTCTCGAAGTAGTCCGGGTCGATCAGGTTGCCGTCGGCCGCGCGGTGTCCACCGCCCACGTGGAAGACGATGGGCAGCTCCGCCTCCTGCGCGCGCGCCCAGACCGGATCCAGGCCCGTGTGGCTGGGCGAGTGGCCGCGTGGGCACCCGGAAGGCACCAGCAGGGCCTTGCAGCCCATGGCGATGACCTCGTCGGCCATCGCCCGCGAGCGTTCGAAGTCTCGCAGCGGCACGTAGCCCGTGGCGAGCAGGCGCGGGTCGGCGTCGCAAAACGCCAGCATGGCGCGGTTGTGTGCGCGCGCGAATCCGTAGGCGTAGTCCACGTCGTCAGCGCGCTCGGCCGCCAGGAGGCGCCCGTTGAGGAACGTGTTGAAGACGAGCTGGCTCGAGAAGCCGAGCAGGTCGAGTGCCTGAGGCCGGTCTTCCGGCAGGAACGAGCCGGTGGCCGCCCAGTTCTTGCGCAGCATGAGCTTGGCCTCGTCCTCGGCGCGGTAGTCCGGGTCGGCGTGCTTGGTGCGGAACTGGTCGATGAGCGTCTCTTCGCCCGGCTTCACGCTGGCCAGGAAGATGGGCTTGAGCCGCTCGCGGATGGCCGGTTCCGCGTGCTCGTGCAGCCAGAAGGGGGTCTCCATGACGTGAGCGTCGGCGTCGTGGGTGGGGCGTTGGGCGTAGGGCAAGGCGTTCTCCCGGTGATGGCCCCAGTCTATCAAGGCTCGGGGGCGATGCCGTTCAGCACATCGACGACCCGCAGCGTGTCGCCCAGCTCGTAGAAGTTGACCGCCACCAGGTTCGGGATGTGTTCCCGGCGTGCCTGACACGCGAGTGCCCGCTCCAGCAGGAACGGATAACGGTTGACCCGCGCCGCATCGCCGGGGGAAGGCGTCACCTTCTCGATCCAGTGGTTCAGCTGGAAGAGCGGGCTGTCCGCTCGTCCCCGGTTGGGCTCGCAGTCAAAGTCGGCGTCGGTCTTGAAGGAGTAGTGCGTTTCCTGCGTCAGCTCGAAGCCCGGGTGGTACCAGTCGGGGCCGCCGCCGTCTCGCTCGGCCATCACCAGGAGGCGCTTCCCGGACGCGATCATCTCGCCGAGGGTGGGCCACGCGTCGCCAATCCGATGCGTGAACGCGTAGGGTTCGAGCCCCGCCTCGACGAACGCCTCCGCCACCGAATCAGCGGGGACGTGGTCCTCGACGAAGACCACCAGCACCTCGCGCGGGTTGGCCTCCAGGAAGGAGCGGACCGCGCCGAGGGCGTCCGACAGCGGAGTGGCGCCCAGCTCGCACAACCCGTGGCACAAGTAGAGACGGCGCGGAACGTCTTCGCCGGCCAGGCCCAGGTTCGCGGCCAGCCGGTCGCGGGCGTCGACGAAGGCCTCACCGTACTGACTCACCAGCTCGGCGCGGTCGGCGGCGTGGAAGACGTCCGTGCGCACTCCTCCCTCGACCGGCACACCGTAGTAGGCGTCGATGAGGAAGCCGCGGATGCCGAAGCGGAGTTGGGCGGCGATGCCGCCCCCGTGCGACGCGAAGTACCAGCCGCGTTCCGACGCTGCGGACATGGCGTTGTGGGTGCTGGCGAACGCCACCTGGTCGAAGGGGCGGTTGCACAGGGCCACGTGCCCGTTGCAGCCCGGGCGGGGCTCGAGAAAGGGGACCGCGGGGAGGCCGCTGTCGCGCAGCAGCCAGACGCCGATCGCCGCGGCGATCGCCACCGGCAGGGTCACGCGCAGCCCGGTTCGCAGAGCGACCGTCGCGGGGCCCGGCGCCGGCTCCTCGCCGTGCTCCAGCCCCGCGCCCAGCCCGACGGTCTGGAGGATCTCCACCAGGCCCCACCAGAGCGCCAGGCAGGCCACGCCGAGGGCCGCAGTGTACGCCGTGTCCTCCGGGCGGGTGGCGAGGAGCACGCCCAACCCGAGCACGAGCAGGGCGCGCGCGAAGCGGGCCGTCCTCGACGACGGCGTCGTGGTGAACCAGCGCGCGATCATGGCCACGGCGCGGTGGGGACCGTCGCCGACACCCGCCGTGGCCGCGGCGCCGAGGGCGAGTCCCGCGACCGCGAGGCCGAGGCTCGCGCCGCGCAGCGGCGCCGCGAACGCATTCCAGACACCGCGCAACGCGTCGGCCGGAGCGGCCGGGAGGAGGGAGGGCAGCGCGGCGCCCAATACCACGATCCCCGCGACGCCGAGAACTCCGGCGACGGCGGCTGCCGTGCCGGCCTCGCGCCATGCGCGCCGCCGGTCCGAGGCGAGCGCGAGCCAGGCGGTGAACGCAGCCGTGACGCCCGACGGGATGAGCCAGGCCAGCAGATCGACCCGCGCCGCCAGCGCCAGGGTTCCCGTCGCGAAGTTGCGGGCGCGCAGCACCGAGACCTCGCGGCGCAGCGCCGACGGCAGCGATCCGAGTTCCTCGAGAGACTCGGCGAAGGCGCTCAGCAGGATCGTGACATCCGCAAGGCGCAGCACGAAGGCCTCGTCCCCCCCGAAGAACGAGGCGTGGGCCTCGCGCAGCGCGGCCCGGTAGATCGCGCGAAAGGGCCGCGTCGCCAGGAGCTCCGCGGCCAGACCTTCGAGGAGCGGACGGACCGTCACCAGCTCGGCGGATCCTTGTTCGATCACCGCGTCTGCGATGCGGTCGGCGAGCTCGCTGCGCACCGCCGGGTTGTCGAGAGCCGCTGTGGCGCGCTGAGCAAAGCCGTCGGAATCGATGAACGCCGCATGAGTCCACACCGCGAGGAGCGCGATCAGGAGCGACAGGGCTCCGGCAGCGACGCGCAGCGAAGCCACGGAGCCCGGCGCGCGGGAGGCAGGCGAAGCGGAATCCGTCACGGCCGGGAGCCTACCCGGACCGCGCGGCGATCGCTCGGGGCGCGAACGCGCAGGCGGGAGCTAGTGCGACGTCGGGGTGCGTGCGGCGCGGCCCAGCGCGATCATCGTGGCCCCCAGGAAGAGCACCTTGCTTCCCACCAGGAAGCCAACGGCCCACTCGCCCGAGAGGGGCCACTGCTTCCAGATCATGAGGCCGAGCAGGAGCGACAGGACGCCGCCGCCGAGGACCCAGTTCCAGCCCTCCAACGGACGCAGCCGCAGCGCCTGCACCATCTCGAAGACTCCGGCGATTGCGAAGTACCAGGCGAGCGCGAGGGTCAGGAAGCCCAGGTTGAGAAGCGGGTGCGCGATCATCACCACTCCGCACAGGGCAGTCAGGATCCCGGCCAGCAGCCCGAGCAGGCGTTGTCCGAAGGAGCCGGCCTGGAGTGCAAAGAAGCACTGAGAGATCCCTGCCGCGAGCACCAGGCATCCCACCAGCAACGCCGCCGCCACGCCCGTCCAGAGCGGGGCCGACAGGGCCGACACTCCCAGGATCAGCATCACGATCCCGAGCAGGATCATCGCGGTGGCGTTGGCTCGCACTTCTTCGGCGAGTGAGCGTGCAGGCGGGCTTCCCATGTCGCGTTCCTCCGGCGGGCGGTCAATCCACCCAGCCTAATACGTTGCGCACGATCGACCAGCGCGGCGCCTTCTTCGAGAGCGGTGTCTTGCCCTGAATCCAGTACTCGTGCAGTCGTTCGAGGGTCCGGTCGTGGCGCTTCAATTCGATCCAGCCGTTCAGGAAGGCGAGCATCTCCACGTCGTCTCGCGCCACCAGGTACGCGGCGGGAACCGAGACCTGGGCTCCCGTGGGCACCGCTACGGTGAACCGAGGATGGATGAGCGACCAGGATGCACCCGCCTCGGCGGTGTAGAGGAGGGCGTCGAACGCACCCGGCTCCGCCTCGAAGAAGGTGTCGAGGCTCTGGATCACCACCAGCTCGGCCTGGGGCAGGAAGCGCTCCAGCTTGCCCACGTAGTAGGGCGTGGCGGGGACGGCGATTCGCGGCGCCTCCAGTGCCCGGAGCTTCTCGGGGCGGCGGAAGTCCTCGCGTCGGTGGTCGGGCACGACGAAGGCCAGGGTCTCTTCGAGGTAGGGTTGGGTCACGCCGAAGCTCTCCAGGGCCAGCGGCGTGATCACGGCCCCGGACATGAAGACGTCGAGGTAGCCGGTGTCGATCAGCTCCTCGCGGCGTTCGCGGGGCACCCGTACCAGCTCCAGGTCCACGCCCAGATCCCGGGCGAGGGTGTGGGCCATCTCCATGTCGAAACCCACCACGCTGCCGTCGCCGTTGGTGAACGCGAAGGGCAGTGCGTCGGGTGCGTAGCCGACCCGCACGAAGCCACGCGCACGTGCGCGTTCCAGTGCGCCGCCCGGTGGCCTGGTCGGCAGGGGATGCTGGGGTTCGCTGCGCGTGCGCACCAGCGCGACCGGAAGCAAGTGGTCGCGCTGAATGAAGAGCTCGTAGGTGTCATACCCGTGGCCGACGGCGTTCGCGAGCAGGCGCACGCCGCCGAGGGTGGCTACGACCGCCAGGCCCGTGACGATCGCAAAGCGCGCCGCGCGGGCCGGCTTCACGCGCAGGCGGCCGCCCAGCGCACTCGCGGCCAGCAGCGAGAGCACCAGGATGTGGGTGGCGCCCACCAGTGCGCCGAAGCGGCCGCCCACCATCTGATCTGCGACCACGAAGAGGCGGAACGTGTCGGCGGGAATCTGGAACAGGTTCAGCAGGAAGGGCATCGCCACGAACGTGCTTCCCACCAGGCTGACCAGACCGGTGGCCAGCAGGCTCGGGTACTCCGTGGGGCTGACGGGGAATCCGGAGATCCAGCCGGCGAACACCACGAAGGAGAGAGTCAGGAGTTTTCCGGCGCTGGGCAGGTTGAACGCCGTGGGGACGACCACGTCCACGGTCTGGATGGCGTCTTCGGACGCGTCTGCCGTCGCCAGGAGCTCCTTGGTGCGCGTGGCGAGCACGGGCAGCACCACGAAGACACTGCCCGTGGCGAAGGCCGTGATCAGCGCCGCGCGTCCCGCGCTCAGGATCTGCCGGTGGCTGAAGGGCGTCAGCATCGCAGCCAGCGCGGGCAGAGCCCACAGCGCCAGGATCAGCGCCATCGCGATGTAGACCGCCAGGTAGACGTACAGGCCCCGCGCGTCGCCCACCTCCATCGTCCCGGCCGCATTGGCGGCGATCGCGAATACGCCGTACGGGGCCAGGCCCACCACGAAGTTCATCACGCGGGTGATGGTGTCGCTCAGGGCCCGGAGGCTTTCGAGCAGAGCCGTCTTGTCCTCGACGCCGATCAGTGCGATGCCGACGGCGATGGTGAAGAGCACGACGGCCGGCACCACCGTCTCGGCCATCGCGTGGAACGGGTTGGCGGGGATGTAGAGGCTCAGCAGGTTCTGGGGCACGCTGCCGTCGATGAGGGTGTGGCTGAAGAACGAGGCGGAGGGCCAGTCGGGGTAGGCCAGGGGGGCCACCAACACGGTGAGAAGCGCCATGCCCCACAGGACGAGCAGGAAGCCGCCGGCGCTGCGCGCCAGACGGCCCGCCATGGTGTAGGACAGGGTGCCGAGGCCCCCGATCAGCGACACCATGATGTAGGGCAGGACCGTCATCTGGAGCAGGCGGATGAAGGCATCGCCGATCGGCCCCAGGAACCCGACTTCCGGCCCGAAGAAGAGCCCCACCAGTACGCCGAGCGCGAGGCCCAGCAGGACGCGCGTGGCGAGCGTCACCCGCGATCCCCGCCGACCGGGCGCAGGAAGTCGATCAGAAGCTCGCTCATGGGGGCTCGGAACCTATCGCAGGCGATAGAATCCGGCTCGCCAACCATGCGAAGTCCCGCCCTGCGCCCGCCGCTCGCCGTCGCTCTGCTGCTCTTTCTGGGCGTGGTGTCGACCGTGCTCGCGCAGCCGCCGCGCCCGTACTGGCCCCTGGCCTTGGGGATGCTGGCGCCGCTCGTGGCCTTCAGCGAGGGGCGCGGGGCCCGTGCGGCCTTTGGCTTTGCCTACGTCTACTCCGTCGCGATGGCGCTGGTCGTCGTGCGCTGGCTGCTCCACGCGCTTTCCGTCGAGTACGGGGTTCCGGCGGCCGCCGGGTGGACGTTCGCGGCGCTGCTCGTCGGTGCCTACGCGATCATTCCCGCCACGGCCGCCGCCGCCTACACGGCGTTGCGCCCGCGCGTGGGTCCTGCCGCCGCACCCATCCTGTTTGCCGCGCTCTGGACGTTCGGTGAGTGGCTGCGCGCGGAGCCCCTGGGTCTGCCCTGGGTGCTGGCGGCCCACCCGTTCGCGTTCGTGCCTCTCGCCATCCAGACGGCCGAGCTCGGCGGTGTCTTCGCGCCGGGATTCGGCGTCGCGCTGGTGGGTGCCGGGATCGGTGTGGCCGCTGCGCGGCCGGGTCGGGCCGGCGCGGCCGCTCTGTTGGCACCGGCATTGTTCGTGGCGGTCGCAGCGGGCTGGGGCGCGCTGCGCCTCGCCTCCTTCGTCGGCGCGCCGTCCGCGCCGACGGGCCTCGACGTGGCGGTGGTGCAGGCCTCGGTCCCCCAACGCGAACGCTTCGAGCCGGGCTCCGCGCTGCGCAACACGCTGCACCACGAGGCGCTCACCCGCCGGCTGCTGGCCGAGCGGAGTGCGGACGTGGTGGTCTGGTCGGAAACGGCGATCGACGAGGACCTGGATGCGGTGCCGGCGCTCGAACGGCGCCTGCACCGGCTCGTGGACGAGACCGGCGTGCCGCTGGTCACCGGCGCTCCGCGTGCGGCGGGTGGGGCGCGGCGCAATTCCGTGTTGCTCTTCACGCCGGGGAACGACGCGTTCAGCGTCTACGACAAGCAGCGTCTCGTTCCCTTCTCGGAGTCGGAGCCGCCGGCGCTGCGCTGGCTCGAGCCGCTGCTCGCGCCCCTGGTGGTGGGTGACCCCTACGTGCCCGGACTCGGGCCCACCCTGCTGCGCCTTCCGGGCGCGGCGATTGCGGCGCCGGTGTGCTTCGAGATCTCCTACCCCGACCTGCTGCGTGAGTTCGACGCTGCGGGAGCCGAGCTGGTGCTGAACCTGTCCAACGACGCCTGGTTCGGGCGCACCGGCTTTGCGGAGACGCACCTGGCGCACGCTCCGTTCCGCGCGGTGGAGCTGCGTCGCTGGCTGGTGCGCGCCACCAACACGGGCATCTCGGCCTTCGTCGATCCGGCGGGCCGGATCGTGAGTCGCCTGGGTCTCTTCGAGGAGGGCGTCCTGCGCGGCCGCGTGGAGCCGCGCCGCGCACGCACGTTCCACGCGCGCTTCGGCGACGCCCCCTGGCTCGCTTTCATGGCCCTCTGCGCTGCGGGCGCGCTCCTTCAGGGTGCCGGTCGCAGGCCTCGGTCGTAGACCACGTCGAGGGGTCCGAGTCCCCTCTGCAAGACGTCCAGCGTACGGCGTTCGATCTCCGGCCAGGCGTGCGCCGGTGTGAACCCGTCGCGTACGGAGCGCGCGATGGTCACGAGCCGCGGTCGCAGCGCACCCGATTCGAGGAGTGCTGCGAGCTGCCCGGCGCTACGCTCCACCTCCGCTGGGTCCGCAGCGAACTCGGGGATGCCGATCAGAGTGCGCCCCTCCTCGAGAAGCACTTCGAGAGGAGTGCCCTGCGCGGGGCCGCGGATCAGCTGCGCCAGGTTCCAGAGGTCGCGCAGGCCGAGGCCGGCGCGCCAGAGCGTCCAGCCCGCGAGGAGGCGCGAGCGCCAGGATCCGTCGGCGGCTAGCGCCACCGCTCCGAGCACGCGCTCGAGTCCCGCGATGCGTGCCTCGGGCGTCGCGCCCAGCTCGAGCTTGTCGGGCGCGAAGGCGGCGCGTAGCTGGTCGAGCTGCGCGTCGGAGAAGCCGGCGGCGCGCAGGCGATCGGCCGA
>CAXMOD010000085.1:0-20421 GCA_964194905.1 uncultured Desulfobacterales bacterium
CAAGTAGGTGTAGGCCGCGCGGTCCGAGAGGAGTGCCCCGATGCGCGGTACCACGCGGTCGAAGTAGAGGGTGTGACCGGCGCGCAGCAGGCGTCCCTCCGGTCGGTCCACCTCCAGCAGCGCGATGCGTCCGCCGGGCGCCACCACCCGCGCCATCTCGGCGAAGGCGTCGTCGAGCGACGTGAAGTTGCGCAGCGCGAAGCCGCAGACCAGCGCGCTGACCGCGCCGTCGCGCAGCGGCAGCTGCGCGGCGTCGCCCTGCACCCGCGGTGCCGCCGGGGCCCGCGAGCGGCCACGCGCGAGCATCTCGTGGGCGAAGTCGACGCCCAGTGCACGCGCTCCCCGCGCGGTGCAGAGGGCCAGCAGGTCGCCGGTGCCGCAGGCCAGATCCAGCACGGTGTCGCCGGGTCCCACGCCGATCGCGTCCACCGTGGCGGCGCGCCAGCGGCGGTCGAGCCCTCCGGTCATGAGCCGGTTCATCAGGTCGTAGCGCGGTGCGATGCGGTCGAACATCTCCCGCACCGCAGCTCGCTTCTCTTCGCCCTGGAGAAGGGAGGGGAGGGAGGGAAATGTGGACGAGGGGGGGAGGCTCATCTCATCTCCACTTGACTTCGAGCCGGGACGACTCCACCGCGGCGAGCGCCTCGGCCAGCGCCTCGAACTCCTCTCGGCCTTCGAGGCGCTCCAGCGCGCGGTTCACGAGGGTTCGCTGGAAGTGCAGCGCGATGAGCTTGGTGAGCATGGGAGTGAGATCGCGAAACGCGCGCGTCACCTCGTCCGGATCCGCGCCGTCTCGGCCATGGCGCACGTGCTCGTCGAAGAGCTCGATGGCGCGGTCAGCCGTGCGCTGCACGTGGGCCACGTGCTCCCCGGCCAGGCGCAGCAGCGGGTCGATGGGAAAGCCGGCGCCGAGGATGGCGACGCCGGCTCGCGCCATCTCGAGGTCGCTTTCGGAGAAGCGCTCTTCGTCGCCCACGCGAAGCGGGGAGATGAGGCCGGAGGAGACCGCGGCGCCGAGCAGGACCTCCGGCACGCCGGATTCCGCGGCCAGCTCGGACCGCGTGAGGCTGCGCTCTCCGAGGCGCTCGGTGGCGAGCGCTTCGAGCAATGCCTCGTCGGCCGAGCGTTCCGGCCGCTCCACCAGGCGGCGGATCACGGCGAGGGTGAGGCCGGCCTCCTGCCAGGTGCGGATGCGACGCAGTCGCTCCAGGTGGGCCTCGCCGTAGATGGCCAGGCGGCCGCGGCGCTCGGGGGGCGGGAGCAGCCCGCGACCCTGATAGAAGCGGATGGTGTCCACGGAGACGCCGGCCTGGCGCGCCAGCTCCTCGACTCGAAGTTCCATGCATCTACTCTTAGAGTAAATGCTCGAATAGTCAATCTCGACCGGGCGCGAGTCCGGAACTCACTGAAATAAAATAGCTTTTTGGATCAGGACAGCCCCGCCCGGCGAGCCGCCGCCAGCGCCTCGATGATCTCCACACGGCGCAGCGCCTCGCGCACCTCGGCGGCGAAGGCGCGCCGGCGTCCGGCCAGACCGGTGTCCTCAGAGCGGGGCTCGACCAGGTCGCGATTGGCGGCCACGCGCAGCGCTGTCTCGAAGAGAGTATTGGAGACCGACTCCGGGCTGCGCGTGCGCCCCTGGAGCAGGTACTGGCGCCCGAGTCGCAGGCAGCTGTCGATGAAGTCGCCCTTGTCGAAGGGCTCCTTCGTGCTGCGGCGCGCCAGTGCGTCGGCCACTACGTCGTACGCATCGAGGAAGGGGCGCAGCACCCGGTGGGCGCTGAAGGGGCGGATGCCCTGCACCATGCGCCGCACCTCGGCGCCGCCCGCCTGAAGGCGCTGCTCCCAGTCGTGGTGGTGGAAGGCCAGCTCCTCTCGTAACTCGCGCTGGAAGGACTCCTTGTCCGCGAAGAAGAACTCGAACTTGAGCAGATCGCGTAGCTGCAGCGCCTCTTCGAAGAACACGCGCATGGCGTCCGCGCTGTCGACCCGGGACGCCGCCAACAGCGAGAGCTCGGTGATGGCTCCGCCCACGAAGAAGTGCGCGATGGAATTCCTGTAGTACGCCGCCGCGTGGTGCTGATCGCGCTCGATGGCGTAGACGGCTTCGGGCCCCTCGTCGAAGCACGACACCACGCCGCTCGAGCAGAGCGCGTCGAGCGCGCGACGCACGCCGTCGGCTACCTCCAGCTCCTCGAGCTCCGTCGTCGTGGGCAGCTTGCGCCGCGCCACGTAGTCGAGCAGGTTGCGCATGGCCACCAGGGTGTCATCGGCGGTGAGCGCTCGGTTCCCGGTTCCCAGGAGCGCCAGCGCCACGAGGGACGTGGGCGTGATGGGAGTGACGCGGTTGATGCGCACGCACACCTCGAACGCCAGCTTCTGGACCGCCAGCTCGGGTTCGTCCGCGTCCGGTTCGGCGCCCGCTTCGGCGCTCGCCAGCGCCTCGGCCAGTGAGAGCGGATCGCCGAAGCGGATGTGCACGTCCCCGTAGCGGCTGCGCATGCGCCGCACCACGCCGACGAACCAGCCGAAGCTCTCCTTGTCCTTCGCGCCACCGCGTTGCTCGGCGGCGTAGTCCCCCACGTCCGAGATCTGGTCGTAGGCGATCGAGACCGGGATCAGGAATACGTCCTCGGATTTTCCGCGCCGCCACGCGTCCACCACCCAGGCCAGCAGGCCGAAGCGCGGGGGCAGGAGCTTCCCCGAGCGCGAGCGGCCGCCCTCCACGTACCACTCGAGCGAAAAGCGCTTCTCGACCAGGTAGTCGATGTACTGGCGCAGCACGAACTTGTAGGCCTCGTTGTCTCGGAAGCTGCGCCGGATGAAGAAGACCCCGCTGCGTCGTACCAGTTGGCCGATCGGGAAGAAGTTCATGTTGATGCCGCCGGCCGTGTGGTTCGGCGGGAGGCCACGCACGTGCAGCGCGTACTGGAGCACCAGGTGGTCAAGGTTCGACTTGTGGGACGGCAGAAACACGACCGGATGGCGCTGGCCCAGCGAGGCCACGCCCTCGAGCTGGTGTTCGTCGAAGCGCAGGTTGCGGTAGCCCTGCGACCAGAGCGCGCGAATCAGCGAGGCGGCCAGGTCGATCACGTAGGGGCTGTGGGTGGCAGCGATCTCGCGCAGCGTGCGCGAGGCCTCGCGAACGACCCCGTCCTCCGGCCTGCCGAGCTCACGGGCCAGTCGCGCGAGGCCGCCGCGCACCGCAGGGCGCGAGAGGATGTCGTCGCGCACGAAGCGGGGGACCTTGTAGCGCGCGCCGCGAATGGCGCGTTCGGCACGTTCCAGCGCGAGCGCCGCCTGTCGGGCGACGAACTCGCCCAGGCTGGTGGTGGCCGAGGCGTCGCTGCCACCGGCCTGCCTCCAGCGATCCCGGAGCTGCGACAGGGGCGCCGGCTCGCCGGCCACCACGCGGCAGCGGTCGGGATGAAAGCGCAGGGTCCAGCGCTGGCGCAGGCGGCCGGGATCGCGCGGGTCGCCGAAGGTCAGCAGGTCCGACCAACGCGCCGCACGCACCCCGCCGCGCTTGCCGGCCAACCACGCCACGCGCAGCGGGCTGAACCGGGTGTCGTCGTTCGCGACGGCCACGCACGCGTCGAGGCCGTCGCTCGAGGTGCGGCGGCTCCGACGGCGCGACGCGGGGATGCACAGGGTCTGGAGGTTGCCGGCCGTCGCGCCGGGCGGCTGGGACCGCTCGATCCAGTCGCGCAGGATGCGCTCTTCCAGCGGGCTCGACGCGTCGAGCAGGAAGGCCACCCCGCCGTTCCCGGCTGCCGGCCAGGACGGCTCGTTCTCGAAGGGCGTGGGGAGCTTCACGCGGGCGCGACCTCGGCTGCCATCTTACTGCGCCGGACGCCCCTCCAGGAAGTCGAACACGAGGTTCGCCCATGTGCGGACGCCCAGCACCAGGGCCCGTTCGTCCACCAGGAAGAGCGGCGAGTGATTGGGAGGGGCGATCTCGGGCGCCACGTCGGGCGGCCGTGAGCCCAGCCAGAAGTAGAAGCCGGGGACCTTCTCGGCGAAGAACGAGAAGTCTTCGGCTCCCGTGCGCGCGCGTCCTTCCACCACCTGGTCTGCGCCGGCGACGCGCCGCAGGGTCGGAAGGGCCCGGCTCACCAGGTTCGCGTCGTTGTAGGTGACCGGGTAGCCGAGCCGGATGTTCACCTCTGCGGATGCGCCGTCCACCGCCGCCGCGTGATCGGCCGCCTCCCGGACGCGGCGGTGCAGCTCGAAGCGCATCTCGGGATCGAGCGAGCGGATGGTGCCGAGGAGGTTCACGTCGTCGGGGATGATGTTGTTGCGCACGCCGCCGTGGATGGCGCCGATCGAGACGATGGAGCCCACGCGCGCGTCCACGCGGCGCGCTGGGATCGCCTGGAGCGCGAGCACGATGCGCGCGGCGGCGGCCACCGGATCGATGCCGCGCCACGGGTAGGCGGCGTGGGTCTGGCGCCCGCGCACGGTGATCTCGAGACGGTCCGAGCTGGCCATGACCCCGCCGCTGCGCCAGCCGATCTCGCCCGCCGCGTAGTCGGGAGTGGCGTGGATGCCGAAGACCGCGTCGGGCGGCGGATCGAAGACGCCTTCCTCGAGCATGAGGCGGGCGCCCCCCTCTTCTCCCATGGGCGCGCCCTCCTCGGCGGGCTGGAACACGAAGAGCACGGTTCCCGGCAGGTCGTCGCGCATGGCTGCCAGCACGCGCGCCGCGCCGAGCAGCATGGCCACGTGGGTATCGTGCCCGCAGGCGTGCATCACGCCGACCTCGCGCCCGGCGTAGCTGGTGCGCACCGTGGAGGCGAAGGGCAGGCCGGTCTGCTCCACCACCGGGAGCGCGTCCATGTCGGCGCGCAGCGCCACGGTGGCGGTGCCGCCCCCGCCGCCGCGCAGCAAGCCCACCACGCCGGTGTGGGCGATTCCGGTGCGCACCTCGATTCCCAGCTCGGTCAGCGCGTCCGCCACGAGTTCCGCGGTCTCGAACTCGCGGTTGGAGAGCTCCGGGTTGCGGTGGATGTGCCGCCGCCACGCGATCACCTCGGGCTCCGCCTCCCCGGCCAGCTGGTCGATACGCGCGGCGCGCTCGCCCTGGGGCGCGGGCAACGGGAGCGGGTCGTCCAGCGGATCGGCGGCCGCGATCGGCTCGGCCGTGATCGTCGCTTCCGGTCGCGCTGCTTCCGGGGTCGCCGCGTCCTCACTGCAGGCGAGGGCCAGGGCGCAGAGCGGGATCAGCAGGAGTCGCAGGTGGCGCATGAGGTCCTCCTCGGATGGGAGCGGAGGATATCTCAGCGGGACAGAGCGCGTGCCTCGAGGCTGCGCAGCACGGCGGCGTGGGCTTCGCGCGAGAGCGGGTAGCGCCGCGCGATCCAGGCGGTCGCGGCCAGCAGAACGGCGGGCACGACTGCCATCATGACGCGGATCGCTTCGACGGCGGACTCCGGCTGGACGGCGGCTGTGCCGTCGTAGCGCGCCAGATCCAGGCCGACGCCCACCATGAGCACTGCGGTGGCGCCCCCGATCTTGCGCAGGAAGGTGAAGGTTCCCGCGTACAGCCCCTCGCGGCGCTCTCCCGTCGTGGCTTCGTCCTCGTCGATCACGTCGGGCAACATGGCCCACGGCATCAGGTCGGCGACGGCGTAGCCGATCCCGGTGAACGCGGCGACCGCGAAGATGATCCAGCGGGGCCAGTCCGGGCCGCCGACGTAGATCAAGCCCTGGGCGCTGATCCACCAGAGCACCCCCGCGATGAAGATCGTCTTCTTGTCGAAGCGCCGCGCCATCGCCAGCCAGAACGGAAGCGCCAGGATCACCACCGCGAGGAAGGTGAACATGACCATCTCGAAGTCCTCGCGCCGGCCGATCACCCAGGCCACGTAGTAGAAGAACATGGCGCTGGTGATGTCCACCGCGATGCGCCCCACGATGTAGACGCCGCACAGCACCCGGTAGGAGCCGTGGCGCGAGAGGGCACGCATGGCTTCGCGAAAGCTCACCGGCGGCGGGCCGCCGGCAACGACGGGACGCTCCCAGCTCACCCGGTGCACCGCGAACCAGGGCAGCACCAGCCACACGCCGGTGATCGCGGCCGCCAGTGACCAGGCGCGGGCGTCGTCACCGAGCATCCGTGCGAGGGCGCTCATGCCGATGGTGAAGAAGACCGCCACGATGCCGGCGGCCGAGCGCCAGGTGTTGAGGGATGTCCGCTCGTCGTAGTTGCGCGACATCTCGGGGATGAGCGCCAGATACGGCACCGACAGCGTGGTCATCGCCAGGCTCAGCATCACGTAGACACCGCAGTACCAGGCAAAGCGCCAGGGCGTCGACGCGATCGGCACGTCGAACCAGAGCAGCGCGAAGAATACGCCGAAGGGCACGCATCCGATCAGGAAGTACGGTCGCCGCCGCCCGGCGCGCCAGCGTGTGGTGTCCGAGATGCGGCCCATCATCGGATCGGTGAAGGCGTCCACCATGCGCCCGATCCAGGGCACGGCCCCGGCCAGCGTGCCCGAGAAGTGCACGACGTCGGTCAGGTAGCGGAGGTAGACCAGGGTCAGTGCCGAGAGCACGATGTTGACCGTGTGATCGCCCAGGGAATAGACGACCTTGGTGGTCAGTGAGAGGCGCCGCGCTTCGCCCTGGGCCATGCGCGCGCCATTCTACGGTACCCTGCCGCCTTCATGGGGCGCAGCGTACGTGCGGCGACTCGGATATCCACAGGGGTGCGCAGGTGAGCGCCAATCTCGAGGTGAAGGCGCGCTGCGCCGACCTGGCCGTCCTGCGTCGCCGCGCCGAGGCGCTGGCGACGCGCTACGTGGGGCTGGACCGCCAGGTGGACACCTACTTCCGCACCCGCGCCGGGCGCCTCAAGCTGCGCGAATCGAGCCTCTCGGGCGGTCAGCTCGTGCCCTACCTGCGCCCCGACGGAGACGGCGCGCGCGTCTCGGACTACCAGGTCATCCCGGTTTCCGACGCGGATGCCGCGCGCGAGCTGCTGTCGGACCTTCTGGGTGTGCACCGGGTCGTGCGCAAGGAGCGCGAGATCTTCCTGTGGGACAACGTGCGCATCCACCTCGACCGGGTGGAAGGCCTCGGCACCTTCATGGAGCTCGAAGCGGTGTTCGACGGCCGCCCCGAGTCGGAACCCGCCGAGCGCCGCAAGGTGGAGTACCTCCTGAAGGAGCTCGGCGTGGAGAGCGCCGACCTGGTGCCCGTCTCCTACGAAACGCTGCTCGATGGAGCGGTCGAGGAGGTCCTGTGACTACAGCCTGGAAATACTTCGGCGATGCCCACAAGTGGCTGTACGAGAAGAGCGGCGGTCGGCTGGGTGGGCGCATGGCCGGGCGAGACATGCTGCTCCTTACCACGACCGGACGCCGCAGCGGGGAGCTGCGCACGTTGCCTCTGGCCTACCTGGACGACGGGGATGCCCCTGTGGTGGTGGCCTCGAACGGCGGGATGGCGTCGCACCCGGCGTGGTTCCTCAACCTGCGCGCGCAGCCGCGGGTGCGCGTGCGCGCGGGCCGCGAGGTGTTCGACGCGAACGCCGACGTGGCCGACGCCGCCGAGCGCGCGCGCCTGTGGCCGCTCCTGGTGGCCTACAACCCGCCGTGGGGGAAGTACGCCGAGTCGGCCGAGCGCGAGATCCCGGTGGTGATCCTGCGCCGCGTCTGACCCGGCTCAGTTCGGTCCCGGCAGCGGGATCGCGAAGGCGCGGATCGGGCAGCTCGCCGGCGGCTTCACCATCAGCGAGTAGGCCGGCGCGTCCACGTAGTGGTACTCCATCGTGGCCTCGCCGTCCGCGATGAGATCGCGGCAGGTGCGGGTGTTCGGCACCACCGCCACCAGGTCGGCGGTCTGGCCGAAGCCGACCCAGCTCGCCAGAGGCCAGCGGCCGCGCAGGAAGATCCCGGCATCGTCTCGCCAGCTCTCCTTGAAGCGGGCGGGACGGCGGGGCAGCGAACTCGTGGTGGCACCGAAGCGGGTCGGCCGCGGGCCCTTGTCGCGCCACACCTCGAGGTTGCCCACGCCCATCGGGATGCAGGGGTGCCCTTTGGGATCCGGATTGTTCAGCTCCCCGTACCGCCCGCGCGCGGAGTACTCGACCATCGCCTCGGGCTTGAGCACCGCTGCGCAAGCCGGGCCCGACGGAAAGAGGAAACGCAGGTCCGGCTTTCCCGAGAGCTCTGCTTCCAGGTATCCCGCGCGTTCCGTCACGTAGGTTACGAAGCGCGTCTCGGGCACGAAGGGGTTGGCCGGCGCGCCGGCCATGGAGGCACAGGCCAGGGCGGCGGCGGCGGCCACCGGCGCCACGATGCAAGGGATCAGCCTCGACACGCTTTCCCTCCCCCTGCGTCATACTACACGAGCGCGCCAGGGAGGGATTCGATGAACGACTCCGCCTCGATTGCGTTGTGGGGCTTCGCCTTCGTGGCGGGCCACCTCCTGCTCTCTTCGGGGCCCGTCCGCGCACCGCTCGTGGCGCGCCTCGGCGCCCGCGGCTTCCAGGGGCTCTACTCGCTCTTCGCGCTCGTGGTGTTCGTCCTGCTGGTGCGAACCTGGTGGGGCGACCGCCATGGCGGAGACCAGCTGTGGATGCTGAGAGACGTCCCCGCCATGACGCCCCTGGCCCTGGTGCTGGGCATGCTGGGCTTTGCCCTGTTCGTCGCCTCCTTCTTCCAGCCCAGTGCGCTGGGCCTGACTCCCGGAGAGACGGTGCGCGCGACCGGCATGGCGCGCATCACCCGCCATCCGCTGATGATGGGCTTTGCGCTGTGGGGCATCTCCCATCTGCTCATGAACGGCTGGACCAGCGACGTCGCCTTCTACGGCACCTTCACGGCGTTGGCCCTGCTGGGCGCCTACCACCAGGACGCCCGCAAGCGCGCCGCCGACGACGGGAGGCTGTCCGCCTACTTCGCCGAGAGCTCGGTGCTGCCCTTCGCCGCGGCCTTCACCGGGCGCGCCGAGGTGGTGGCGAGCGAACTTCCGTGGGTGGGGATCGTCGGCGGCGTGGTGGTCGCCGTCGTCTTGTACTGGTTCCATCCGGCGCTGTTCGCCTAGAGGAAATGGGCTCTCCCACCAGCGCCGCGGGCGCGACGTCGGAGTGGCGTCCGTGGTCGCAGACGTGGATCGATCGACTTGCGATCGCTCCGGCCTGGTGCGGGCTGGGTCTCGCGCTGGCGCACATCCTGAGCAGCGTGCTCTTCCACGCCGCCATCGACGCGACGGGCTCGGCCTCTCCGCTCGGCGGGGGGATGCCCTCGGATGCCCTCCTCTCGACGTTGGTGTACGCGCTCCTCATCGGATACGGGGCCGCCGGCCTGGCTTATGCGCGCCGAGGACACGCCGTCGCCTTCGACGATCTCCGTCCGATCCTGAGCGCGTCCGAGACGGAGCTGGACGCCGCACGGCGAGAGATCCAGCGCTTCGACGCCACGTGGCTGCGCACGGTTGGAATCGGAGCGGCAGCGATCGCGACATTCGCGACACTGTTCACCACCGGTCTCACCGAGGACCTCGGATCGCGCAACCCACGGCTGATCTGGATCGTGTGGCAGAACGTGCTGGGCTTCTGGCTGGTGAGCCGTGCCGTCGCCCACGATCTGGGCGTATCCCGGCGCATCTCACGGCTGACCCAGCAGCGGGCCGAGGTCGAGCTGCTCGATCAGTCGCGCCTGGCCCCGCTGGCGCGCCGGGGTCTCCAGAGCGGGCTGCTGATCGTGGTGGGCGTCTCGATCTTCTCCCTCGTGTACGGCCTGGAGCACCTGTCTCCGGCGGTGCCGCTGTTCCAGGTCCTGACGATCGGCATGGTGGGTCTGGCGTTGCTGCTGCCCAGCGTCGGCGTTCACCGACGGCTGCGGCACGCGAAGAGAGAGGAGCTGGCCCGGCTCGGCGAGGAGTTGCGGGCGGCCAAGGAAGGGTCGGCCGACACGGCGCGTCTCGCTGCACTTCTGACCCTGCGCCAGTACACCCAGTCGGCGCGCGAGTGGCCCTTCGACCTGGGCACATTGGGTCGCTTCAGCCTCTACGCCGGAATCGGCGTGGGGTCCTGGCTGGGTGGTGCGCTCGTGGAGCGGATACTCGACCTGGTGATCAGCCCCGGACCGTGATCGCGGCGTTGCTGATGATGGGCGCGTTGTCCCGGTCCTTGGAGTTCGCCTGGATCAGGATCTTGTCGCCTTCCTTCCAGTACGAGATCCGATACGTCTCGCCCGGGAAGCCAACGCCGGCGAAGCGCACCTGGTAGCGCGCCACCTTGGTGACGTCGCCGCCGAGCACCTCGTCGACGATCGCCTTGCACACCACCCCGTAGGAGCAGAGCCCGTGGATGATGGGCCGGTCGAAGCCGCCGATCTTGGCGAACTCGGGATCCGCGTGGAGCGGGTTCTTGTCGCCGGACAGGCGGTAGATCAGCGCCTGCTGGGGCATGAGCGTGCGTTCGACCACGCCGTCGGGCTCGCGCTCGGGCGGCTTGTTGCCCGCCTTCGGTCCGGGCTCGCCGCCGAAGCCGCCTTCGCCGCGCAGGAACAGCGAGAAGCGGTTGGTGAAGAGCGGATTTCCCTTCTCATCGCTGCTGTCCACCTGGAGCACCACCAACGCCGCCTTCCCCTTGTCCCAGATCTCGGCGATCTTTGCCTTGTTGGTGATCGTGGCGTGGGTTGGGATCGGCTGGTGTATCTCGAGGTCCTGCTCGCCGTGCAGCAGCATGGCGAAGTTGAACTCGAGCCCCGGCGTGGCACCGAGGTTGCCCATCGCACCGAAGGTCGGGATGACGCCGAAGCTCGGCAGCACCTTGAGATTCTTCTCGAAGGTGTATTCCAGCTCGTTGGCGTCCGTGGCCGGCACGCCCGCCCCCACACCCAGGTGATAGAGGATCACCTGGTCCTGGGTGTAGCTGTGCTGGCCTTCACCCAGCTCCGCGCCCAGTGCCTTGCTCGGATCGACCGGCATCGTGCCTACCCCCGCGCCTTCAGCGCTTCGCCCACCGCCTGCATTTCGCCGGCGATGCTGTCCGGAACCGTGTAGTCGCTCTGGTCGCGGATCGCGTCCAGGTTCTGCTGGATGTCCTCCGCCGAGGCGAAGGTGTCCTTCGGCGCCACCCAGCCCTTGCCCATGCCCACGAAGATCCGCGCGTAGCGGCCACCTCCCACGTCGAAGAGTTCGTGGGTGAGGTCGCAGGCCTCGGAGCAAAGGAACGTCACCAGCGGCGTCACGTGGTTCGGGTCCAGGTGCTCGGCCATCCCGCCCAGCAGGCTCTCGGTGAGCCGCGTCTTGGCGATCGGGGCGATCGTGTTGCACGTGATGTTGTACTTGGCGCCCTCGACCGCCAGCACGTTCATCAGGCCCACCAGGCCCATCTTGGCCGCGCCGTAGTTGGTCTGGCCGAAGTTTCCGAAGACGCCGGCGCCCGACGCGGTGAAGAGGATGCGGCCGTAGCCGTTCTCCTTCATCACGCGGAACGCGGGCTGGGTCACGTAGAAGGCGCCCTTGAGGTGGACGTCGATGACGGCCTCGAGGTGCTCCGGCTCGAGCTTGACGAAGGTCTTGTCCCGCAGGATGCCTGCGTTGTTGATCACCACGTCCACCTTGCCGAAGCTGTCGGTGGCGGTCTTGATGCTGCCCTCGCCGCCTTCGGGTGTGGCCACCGAGTCGTAGTTGGCCACGGCCTCGCCGCCGGCCTCCACGATCTGCTTCACGGTCTCGTCGGCCATGCTGCTGCCGCCGCCGGTGCCGTCGGTGGAGCCGCCCAGGTCGTTCACCACCACCTTGGCGCCGCGCTTGGCCAGCTCCAGGGCATAGGTCTTGCCCAGGCCGCCGCCGGCGCCGGTGATCACCGCAACGCGGCCCTCGTAGCTGATCTCGCTCATCGTGTTCTCCTCGAACTGGGAAGATGGAATTCGCTGGGTCGAGCTATCCGAGCTCCGCCTTCTTGTAGATGCTCACCACCGCGGCGCCGCCCAGGCCCAGGTTGTGCTGGAGCGCGACCTTGGCGCCCTCGACCTGGCGCTTGTCGGCCTGGCCGCGGAGCTGCCAGTTGAGCTCGGCGCACTGCGCCAGCCCGGTGGCCCCGAGCGGATGTCCCTTGGAGATGAGCCCGCCCGACGGGTTCACGACCACCTGGCCGCCGTAGGTCTGGGCGCCCGAGTCGATGAACTCGCCGGCCTTGCCCTCGGGGCAGAGGCCCAGCGCCTCGTAGGTGATCAGCTCGTTGGCCGAGAAGCAGTCGTGCAGTTCCACCACGTCCACGTTCTCCGGGCCGAAGCCGGACTGCTCGTAGACCTTGCGGGCAGCGTCGCGGGTCATGTCGTAGCCCACGAGCTTCATGCTGCTGCCGTCGAACGCGCTGGGCGAGTCCGTGGTCATGGTCATGCCCGCGATCTCCACGGCCTGGCCCTCGAGGCCGTGCTTGCGCACGAACTCCTCGCTGGCCAGGATGGCGGCGCCGGAGCCGTCGGAGGTGGGGCAGCACTGCAGCTTGGTCAGCGGCTCGAAGACCATCTTCGCGTTCTTGATGTCCTCGAGGGAGTACTCGTCCTGGAACTGCGAGTACGGGTTGTTGACCGAGTGCTTGTGGTTCTTCCAGCCGATCTTGGCGAAGTGCTCGGGCGTGGTGCCGTACTTCTCCATGTGCTCGATGCCGGCGTTGCCGAAGAACTGCGCCGCCGGGGGAGCCTGGGCGAAGCCGCGCTTCTCGATCATGGCCTTGGCGTGCTTGTCCATCGGGTTGGTGCGATCGCTGAAGTGGCTGCCCAGGGAGCCGCGCTCCATCTTCTCGAAGCCGAGCGCCATGCAGCAGTCGGCGAGGCCGCCCTCGATGAACTGCTTGGCCATGAACAGCGCCGTCGAACCGGTCGCGCAGTTGTTGTTGACGTTGTAGATCGGCACACCGGACAGGCCGATCTCGTAGACGGCGCGCTGGCCGCAGGTGGAGTCGCCGTAGCAGTAGCCCACGGCTACCTGCTCGACCGTGTCGTACGGGATGCCGGCGTCTTCGAGCGCCTTGGTCCCGGACTCCTTGGCCATCTGCGGGTAGTCCCAGCCTTCCTTGGAGCCGGGCTTCTCGAACTTGGTCATGCCCACGCCGACGACGAACACTTTCCTGCCCATGAGAGCGGATACTCCTTGCCCCGTGATGACTTGGAAGCGCCGGCGCCGCTCGGGGGCGGGGGTGTGCCGGTGCGAAAGAGAGGTTGACTCTGGAGTCAACAGTCGAGCCGGACTATAGCCACGGTGGGGCGTGCCGTCACCCGTCGGGCTCCTAGCCGGCGAACAGGCTGCGGACCCGGGCGGCGATGTCGTCGCGCACCTCGCGGAAGTTACGCATGACCTCGTCGGGGCTGCCGGTCGCGCGTGCGGGGTCGCGCAGCGGCCAGTGCAGCGTCTCCTTCACGCCGGGCAGGGTCGGGCAGCGCTCGGCGGCGTCGCCGCACAGGGTGACCAGCGTGTCGATCCCGCCGGGGGCGAGGGTGTCCAGATCCTTGGATGTCTGGTCGGCGATGTCGATGCCCGCCTCGGCCATGACCTGCACCGCCTTCGGGTTCACCCCCACCGGGTCGACTCCGGCGCTGTAGACACGAACGCCCTCGGGCGCCGCGTGGCGAGCGAAGCCCTCCGCCATCTGGCTGCGGCAGGAGTTGCCGGTGCACAGGAAGAGCACGCCCTTCATCTCGCCTAGCTCGCCACCGCGCCGCCATCTACCAGCATGGGCGTGCCGGTGACGAAGGATGCGCGGTCGCTGCACAGCCACACGACCGCCTCGGCGATCTCCTCGGGAAGCCCCAGCCGCCCTCCCGGCTGGCTGGCCTTGATGGCCTTCTCCACTGCCGGGCCGAGGCTCATGTAGTCGTGGAGCATGGGGGTGTCGATGCTGCCCGGCAGCACGGCGTTTACTCGCACGCCGGCCGCGGCGTTCTCCAGCGCTGCGGTCTTGGTGAGCCCGATGATCGCGTGCTTCGAGGCGCAGTAGGGCGCGAGCCCGGGCACGCCCACCAGACCCGCCGCCGACGCCGTGTTGACGACGGCGCCGCTGCCCTGCGCCAGCATCTGCACCAACTCGTGCTTCAGGCACAGGAAGACCCCGGTGAGGTTGACCGTGAGCGTGTGCTCCCAGCCCTCGCGCTCCAGCTGGTGCACGGCGCCCATGGCGCCGGTGATGCCCGCGTTGTTGTGGGCGCAGTCGAGTCGGCCGTGGGTGTCCACCACCGCGGCCACCAGGGCCTGCACTTCGTCTTCGGAGGTCACGTCGCAGGCGCGGAACGTCGCGTCGCCGCCGGCTGCGCGCACGGCCTCGACCGTGATCTCGCCGCCGTCGGTGTCGCGGTCGGCCGCCACCACCACCGCGCCCTCGCGCGCGAAGGCGAGCGCCGCGGCACGGCCGATGCCCGACGCCGCACCGGTGACCAGCGCCACCTTGCCGTCGACCAGGCCGCCCATCAGCCGGCCATCTTCGGGAAGATCTCGTCCGCGAAGCGCTTGATTCCGTCCACCTTCTTCTCCACGTCCTCTGTTTGCCCGCCGTAGAAGTACCACGGCATCGTCTGCAGCGTGGTGACCCCGGCGTCGCGCACGCGTTTGTAGCCGTCCACATCGAACGCCTCGGTGCACGCCGCGATCACGTCGAACGGACGCTCGGCGCGGCCCTCCTCGCGGCGCAGGCTGCTGAGCGTGCCGCAGATCTCGCGCAGGCCTTCCAGGGTGTGCATGTCCGAGATCCAGCCGTCGCCGATGCGCGCTGCGCGCCGCAGGGCCGGCTTGGAGAGACCACCCACCACGATGGGCACGGGCTCCCCCGGCGCCGGCGTCATGCGCAGCGGCGCGAAGTCGTAGAACTCGCCGTGGTGCTCGACCACCTCGCCCGTCCAGAGCTTTCGAATCACCTCCACCATCTCGTCCGCGCGCCTGCCGCGGCGGTCGAAGGGCTGCTCGAGCAGGTCGAACTCCTCCTTCATCCAGCCCACGCCCATGCCGAAGGTTACGCGATCGCCCGAGAGCACCGCGGCAGTGCCGACCGCCTTGGCCACCACGAAGGGGTTGCGCAGCGGCAGCACGTAGATTCCGGTGCAGAAGCGGATGCGCTGGGTCACCGCCGCCATCGCTCCCACCGCGACCCAGGGGTCGGGCCACGGGGTGGGGGCGTCCCAGCGCGGCAGCCCGTCGTCGGTGTAGGGGTAGGGCGACTCGATGGTCTCCGGATGAACCACGTGGTCCGAAACCAGGATCAGATCCCAGTCGTGCTCGTCGGCGGCCCGGGCCATGGGCAGCCAGTGGGACGGGTCGCTGAACGCCATGGAGACGGCGAACTTCATGAAGTCTTTCCTCCGGGCGGCGCGGGCGGGTAGAGTAGCGGCTCCGGCGGGAAGGTCGGGAAAAGCGGGAAGATCTGAGGAGAGCATGGCCGAGATCGTCGAGACGCAGTCCGGTCGAATCGAGGGGCGCCGCGAGGGCGCCTTGCTGGAGTTCCGAGGAATTCCGTACGCGGCGCCGCCGGTGGGTCCGCTGCGCTGGCGCGCTCCGCAGCCAGCCGAGCCCTGGTCGGGCCTGCGCAATGCGGCGGAGTACGGCGGCTCGGCCCCGCAGACCCCGTTGCAGATCGACTTCCTGCCGGGGATGGACGTGGGTCCCCAGTCCGAGGATTGCCTCTACCTCAACGTGACCACCCGGGCGGCGGACGGCGGAGGTCGCCCCGTCCTGGTGTGGATCCACGGCGGCGCATTCACCATCGGTTCCGGCTCCCAGACCATGTACGACCCCACACACCTGGCGGGTCGCGACGTGGTGGTGGTGCGCATCAACTATCGGCTCGGTGCGCTCGGTTTTCTCGACCTGGCGCCCGAGCTGGGCGACGCGTACGAGGGCTCCGGCAACCTGGGTATCCTGGACCAGATCGCAGCGCTGAGTTGGGTGCGCGACAACATCGCGGCGTTCGGTGGCGACCCGGAGTGCGTCACCATCTTCGGGGAATCGGCCGGCGGCATGAGTGTGGGAACCCTGCTCGGCACGCCGTCGGCGCGCGGGCTCTTCCAGCGGGCCATTCCGCAGAGCGGCGCGGCTCACAGCGTGAGCAGCGCCGACCAGGCGGAGGTGGTCGTGGCGGAAACGCTCGCCACGCTGGGCCTGAGCCGTGCACAGGAGCTCCTCGAGGTTCCGCCCGACAAGCTGCTCGAGGCGCAGACGACCGTGACTCGGCGGCTCGCCGGCCGCGCACTGCTCCCGTATCGGCCGTGCGTCGACGGTGCTGCGCTTCCGCAGCACCCGCATCGGGCGATTGCAGAGGGCCTTTCGGCCGAGGTGCCGGTCATGGTGGGTGCCACGCGCGACGAATGGACGCTGCTTTCGCTGATCGACCCCTCGACGGGCACGCTGGACGAAGCGGGTCTGCGCGAACGCGTCGCCCGCTGGGTGGACGACGCCGACGGGCTCATCGCCGCCTACGCCGCGGCGCGCCGCGCGCGCGCGGCGCCCGTCGATCCGCGCTCGCTCTTCATCGCCATCGAGACGGACCGGGTGTTCCGCATTCCCGCCATCCGCCTGGGCGAGGCCCAGTCCGCGCACCAGCCCGACACGTGGCAATACCTCTTCACCTGGGAGTCGCCGATGCTCGGCGACCTGCTCGGTGCATGCCACGGCATCGACGTGCCGTTCGTCTTCGGAACCGCGGGCTCGCCGGCGGCCGAGAAGTTCGTCGGCACTGCGCCGGGCGCGCAGGCCTTGACCGAGCGCACGGTGGGTGCCTGGCTCGAGTTCGCGCGCAGCGGCAAGCCCGGGCATGGCGACCTGCCGGACTGGCCCGCGTTCGAGCAGGGGCAGCGCTCGACCATGCTGCTCGGCCCGGAATGCGTGGTGGAGCACGATCCCTTCGGCGCCGAACGCGCCGCCTGGGACGGCATCCTCTAGGACGGATGGCTGGACCCCTCGAAGGCGTTCGTGTGCTGGAGTTCACCGGGATCGGTCCGGGTCCGTTCGCCGCGATGGTGCTGGCGGACCTGGGCGCCGAGGTGCTGCGCGTGGACCGCGCCGACGTGGCTCGCGGCGGCGGCTGGAGCGATCCCACGGCCGACTATCTGGCCCGGGGTCGGCGCAGCGTGGCGTTGGACCTGAAGTCTGCCGACGGCGCCGCGACGGCGCTGGGTCTGGTGGAGCGTGCGGACGTGCTCACCGAAGGCTTCCGACCCGGCGTGATGGAGCGCCTCGGGCTCGGTCCCGACGAGTGCCTTTCGCGCAATCCGCGGCTCGTGTACGGGCGCATGACGGGCTGGGGACAGGACGGTCCACTGGCGCGCGCCGCCGGCCACGACATCAACTACATCGCGCTGGCCGGTGCGCTCCACGGCATCGGGCGCCGGGGAGAGCCGCCGGTCCCGCCGCTCAACCTGGTGGGCGACTTCGGCGGGGGCGGGATGCTGCTGGTGGTGGGAGTGCTGGCGGCGCTGGTGGAGCGCCAGGTCTCGGGCGAGGGGCAGGTGGTGGATGCGGCGATGGTGGACGGCGCGTCTCTCCTGATGACGATCTTCCACTCGACGGCGCGGACGGGATTCACGAACGACGAGCGCGGCACGAACATGCTCGATTCGGGTGCTCACTTCTACGACGCCTACGAGACGGCCGATGGGCGCTGGGTCTCGATCGGCTCGCTGGAGCCCCAGTTCTACGCGGAGCTATGTCGCCGCCTGGGCATCGACGAGGCGGAGTTCCAGCCCCAGATGGATCCCACGCGCTGGCCGGCCTGGACGGACAGGCTCGCCGCTGAATTCAAGACGAAGACCCGCGACGAGTGGTGCGCCATCTTCGAGGGCAGCGACACCTGCTTCGCGCCCGTCCTCACCCTCGCCGAGGCGCGCGAGCACCCGCACGCGAAGGCGCGCGATGCCTTCGTCGAGGTGGCGGGCAAGCCGCAGCCCGCGCCCGCGCCGCGTTTCGGGCGAACGCCGCCCGGCGTACCGGGGCCGCCGCCTGCGCCGGGCGAGCACAGCCGCAGCGCACTGGCCGACTGGGGAGTGTCCGCGGGCGAGATCGAGCGGCTGCTGGTTGCGGGAGTTCTCGTCGAGAGCGGTCGTGGCTAGCTGCGGGGCTCCACCAGCTCCAGCACCCGCGAGAGCATCTCGTCGGCGCCGGCCTGGGGCAGGCCGAGCCCGCCGTCCACCACCAGGTTCTGGCCGGTCACGTAGCGGGCCCGGTCCGAGGCGAGGAAGACGATCACGTCCGCCACCTCCTCGGCGCTCCCCGGCCGTTCCAGCGGCGTCGCGCGCAGCACCGAATCGAGCATCCCCTCCATGCGGAAGAGCGGCTCCGTCAGCGGCGTGCGGATCACGCCGGGCGAGACGCAGTTCACGCGCACCGAGGGCGCGAGCTCCAGCGCGGCCGACTGGGTGAGCGAGATGACGCCCGCCTTGGCCGCGGAGTAGGCACCCTCGCCGCGTGTCGCGCGCACCCCGCTCAGCGAGGCGTTGTTCACGATGGCGCCGCCGGCCGCACGCAGGAACGGCGCCGCCGCGCGGACCGCGTTCCAGGCTCCGGTCAGGTTGACGCGGATCAGGCGGTCGAAGTCCTCCGGCGAGATGCGCTCGAGACTCGCCACCTGCCCGACGCCCGCGTTGTTGACGAGCACAGCGAGATTGCCCAGTCCTTCGGCTGCTTCGGCACAGGCCGCCTCCAGCCGGGGCAGGTCGCACACGTCGCCCTCGATGGCCAGGCTGCCCAGCTCCTTGGCTGCTGCAGCGACGGCTTCGCCGTCCGCATCGAAGAGCGCCACCCGCGCACCCTCCTCGACGAGACGCCGCGCCGTGGCGCGCCCGATGCCCGAGGCGGCGCCGGTCACGAGCGCGCCGCGGCCGTCCAGGAGGCCCACTACCCGAAGTACTCGCCGGCGTTCACATCGAGGGTCTGTCCGGTGACCACCTCCGACAGCTCCGACGCGAAGAAGACCACGGCTCCGGCGATTTCCTCGGACGTGGGAATGCGGCCCAGCGCGATGCGCGAGGCGACCTCGTCGTACACCTCCTGAGCGGTGATGCCGCGCTGCTTGGCCTGCCACTCGAAGTAGGCCGCCACCGACGGCCCCCAGATGTAGCTGGGCAGCACCGTGTTCACGCGGATGCCGAACTCGCCCAGCTCGCGGGCCAGGGTGCGCGACGCGGCGAGCAGCGCGCCCTTGGAGGCCGCGTAGTCGCCCATGGTGGGCATCACTTCGCGGATCACCTGGGAGTTGATCATGATGACGGAGCCTGCGCGCTGCTCTTTCATCACGGCGACCACCTCCCCGGTCAGCGTGAGAGTGCCGATCACGTTCACGTCGAAGGCGTCGCGCCACTTCTCGATCTTGCTCTCGTCGAAGCGGCGCATGTAGCCCGCGTGGAATGCGTTGTTGACCAGGACGTCGATGCGCCCGAACGTCTTGCGTGTTTCCTCGACCAGCCGAGCGCAGTCGTCCGCGGAGGTGATGTCCGTCGGAACCTGGAGCGCCTTGCGGCCCAG
This sequence comes from uncultured Desulfobacterales bacterium, assembly GCA_964194905.1. Taxonomy (GTDB): domain Bacteria; phylum Myxococcota_A; class UBA9160; order UBA9160; family JAFDET01; genus JAFDET01. Next base: position 19,465 of record CAXMOD010000085.1, read on the forward strand.
CGCCTCCACCTCCTCGGCCACCGACGCCAGCTTCTCCGGCGAGCGAGCGGCCAGCACCAGGTCGGCGCCGTGCCGCGCCAGGCGCAGCGAAATGTCGCGCCCCATCCCGGGGCCGATGCCCGAGACGATGGCGACCTTGTCTTGGAGCAGCATGGGACCTCCTCACTACCGCGAAGCCGAGCAGGCGGCGGTGGACTGCCGAGACTACGCGAATCCCGCGGCCCCCTCTACACTGCGCGTCGTGAAGCTCCCCGATCTCCCGACCCCCGCCCTCTGCGCCGACGTCCACGCGCTGGAGGCCAACCTGGCCGTCATGGCCGAAGCGCTCCCCGGACCCCGCATGCGGCCCCACGTGAAGGCGCACAAGTGCACCGCGCTGGCGCGCCGCCAGGCCGAAATCGGCCACACGGGCTTCACCTGCGCCACGGTGGGCGAGATGGAGGGACTGGCTGCGGCCGGCCTGGGCGAGGACCTGCTCCTGGCCAACGAGGTGCTCGACGCCGCACGCCTGGGCGCGCTGGACGCGCGAGTCAGCGTGGCGGTCGACTCGGAGGAGACCATCGCCGCCGCCGCGCGGGGCGGCGTTCGCGAAGTGCTCATCGACATCAACGTCGGGCTACCGCGCTGCGGCTGCCCGCCCGGCGAGGCGGGCCGCCTGGCCGAGCGCGCGCGCAAGGCGGGGCTCGAGGTGCGCGGAGTCATGGGCTACGAGGGCCACGCCATGCCGATTCGCGACGTCGCCAAGCGCAGCGAGGTGACGGAGAAGGCCATGACGCTGCTGCGCGAAGCGCACGCCCAGGTGGGTGGCGACGTAGTCTCGGCAGGCGGCACCTGCACCTATGCGGTCAACACGTGGGCCACCGAGATCCAGGCCGGCAGCTACGCGCTGATGGATCACAGCTACGCCTACCCGGACCTGCCCTTCGTGCCCTCGCTCTTCGTGCTGGGAACGGTGAT
>CAXMOD010000086.1:0-6037 GCA_964194905.1 uncultured Desulfobacterales bacterium
AGGTGGGGCCCGGGCGCGTGCGCGGCCGGCTCTACGACCTGGGCGCCTATCCCGCCGCGGTGCCCTCCCCGGATCCGGCGCATCGCGTGCGCGGGCTGGTCTACCGCGTGGAGGCGGCCCTGCGCGAGGTGCTGCTGGCCGACCTGGATCGCTACGAGGGGGCGGCGTATCGGCGTCAGGTGGCGCGGGTCGTGCTCGAGGACGGCGAGTCGGTGCAGGCCTGGGTCTACTTCTACGCGCGCACCCCGCCGCCGGGACGCGAGATCGCGTCCGGTGACTACCTGGAACTGGAGGTCCGCTCGTGATGAAGGCTGTCTGGAACGGTCGTACCCTCGCTGAGAGCGATTCCACCATCGTGGTGGAGGGCAATCACTACTTTCCTCCCGACGCGGTGGACCGCTCGCTCCTCGAGCAGAGCGACAGCCACACCGTCTGCGGCTGGAAGGGCACCGCGTCCTACCATCACGTGGTGGTGGACGGCGAGCGCAACGAGGACGCCGCCTGGTTCTATCCGGAGCCGAAGGACGCCGCCGAGCAGATCCGCGACTACGTGGCGTTCTGGCATGGCGTCGACGTCGTCGAGGGGGCGTAGGTTGCCGTCGCTGGTGAACGAGGGCGTCCCGAGCCGCCTTCCGGCGCGGGCGGCCTGAGCGTGGAGCCGACCAGCATCGCACTTCTCGTGCTGGCGGGGCTGCTCGTCGTGGCGGGCGTGGTGGGCACGGTGATGCCGGTCTTGCCCGGTCCCGTAGTCGTCTTCGCGGGGCTCACGCTGGCCGCATGGACCGAGGATCTGGTCTACGCCGGGATCGGCACGCTGGTGGTACTGGCGGTGTTGACCGCGGCGACCTTCCTGGTGGACTTCGCCGCCACGGCGCTCGGCGCCAAGAAGCTCGGCGCGAGTCCGCGCGCCGCGACGGGCGCCGCCCTCGGGGCGCTGGTCGGGCTCTTCTTCGGGCTGCCCGGTGTACTGATCGGGCCCTTCGCCGGCGCCGTGATCGCCGAGCTCTCCCAGCAGCGCAGCTTCGAAGAAGCCAGCCGGGCCGGGCTCGGCGCGTGGATCGGCATGGTCTTCGGGGCTGCGGCGAAGCTGGCGCTGGTGTTCACGATGATCGGCTTCTACGCGGCCGTGCGGTTCCTGTAGCCGCCGGCATGCCGGACGAACGGACGTGCGGCGCCTGCACCCTGTGCTGCGTGGTGCTTCGCGTGGACGAAATCGGCAAACCGGGCGGGACGCCGTGCCCGAAGCTGCGCCCCGGCGACCCCTCTGGTCACCCCGAAGGCGGCTGCTCCATCCACGCGACCCGTCCCGCAATCTGCCGCGCCTATCGCTGCCTGTGGCTCCAGGGGGGGCTCGACGACGAGGATCGCCCCGACCGCCTGGGTGCGGTCCTCGATGTGGCGCCGGTGGGCGAGACCTATCGCCTCGAGATCCGCGAGGCGCGGCGCGGCAACTTCCGCGCATCGCCCCGACTGCGTGCCATCGCAGAGCGCTACCGGCCCATCATGCCCGTGCGTGTCACGGACGTCGAGAACGTCCTCGACCCGGACGCCCCGTTCCGGGTGCTGCTTCCCGACGGCATGGAGCACCTGGTGGTAGGCGACCGGGTGACGCTCTTCCGCGACGGCCGCGAGCTGGGTACGCGCCGGCTGCCGCTGCTGGAAAGGGCGGTGCGGCGCGCGGGCCTGGCCTGGTCGCGCGTGCGCTTGAGCCGCTCGCGCCGCAATCGGCTCGACCCCGAGGCCTAGGAGACGGCCCTCGGCCTCCTAGTCCTCTTCCCGGGCCTCGCGCTGCAGCTCGGCCAGGCCCAGCACCACCCGAGCAGCGCCGGGATCGCCCTCGCGCGCGCGCTGCAGCAGCGCCTGGTAGATGCGGACCAGGTCCTGCTCCGCCACGTGGGGCACGTCGGGCCAGTCGTGCAGGTCCTCCGCCAGTTCGTCCATGTCGTCGGCGAAGACGCGATTGCCGCTGTTGCCGATGCCGATGAAGCCGGTATCGGCGCCGCAGGCCAGTGCGCCCGCTGCGAACACTCCGACCGCGGCGCGCTTCAGGTTCCGTCCCATCTCACACTCCTTCCGGATCCGGTTCCGGGAGAACAAGGGTGGGTGGCGCCGGCACACGCGTCAACGCAGCGGGGGCGCTGCGTTCAGTCGCTCTCGCCCGGGCGCAGGCGGCGGTAGGCCTCCTCCCAGTTGCGGCCGTCGAAGACGGTGCTGGGGAGGGTGTCGGCGTCGACGCCTTCCAGACAGCGCACGTTGATGTCCAGCTTGTCGGGATCCGAGCGCGGGCGCCGGAACGGGGAGATGCCGCACGTCGTGCAGAACGTGTTGTGCGACGTGCGCGTGCCGAAGCGGTAGTCCTCGAGCGCGTCCTCGCCGGCGAGCAGGCGGAAGTGGTCGGGCTGCACGTACCAGTGCACGTACCCCGCGGCCGCGCAGTACGAGCAGTTGCAGATCTCGAGGCTTTCCAACTCGCCGTCGGCCTCGAAGCGGACTGCGCCGCAGTGACAGCTTCCGCGCCAGGTGGGCATGCGCCGGAGTGTACCCTGCGTCTCGACCGGGTTAGGCTCCCTCGGCGAATCGAGGAGGGCAGGGGATGCGCGTGCTGCGCTGGATCGGGATCGGGCTGGCCGTCGTCGCGGTGGCCCTGGTCGCCGTGGGAGTGGTGGTCCGAGACTGCGACGGCCCGGTGGGGCCGTTCCCGGGTGGTCCGCTCGAGGCGGGCGTGCTGGTGGACGAGCCCGTCGCCGACTGGTCCTTCGCGGCGGACGTGAACCAGGCGGAGCTCCAGCTCCTCGAGCCGCCGCGCTCGCGCACGACCTGGCTGGTGGTTCACCAGGGCGCCCTCTACGTCCCCTGCGGGCTGCCGAACCTTCGCTGGTTCAAGCAGTGGCCGCACGAGGCGATGCGCGACGGCCGCGCGCTGCTCCGCATTGGAGACCGTCGCCATCCGGTGACCCTCGTGCGCGTAACGGATGACGAGACCTTCGCGGCGACGAATCGGCTCGCGTCGGAGAAGTACGGCCTGGGCGACGGCGTGCCGGACCACGACGCGGTCTGGATCTTCCGCCTCGACCCGCGCCCCGGTGCTCCCGGATGACGCTTCGCGCCGCCGCCGTCCCGGCCTTCCTCCTGCTCCTCCTCCTCCTTCCGCTGGCGGGCTGCGGGCCCTGGGGCCCCCTCGGCGTGGTGCCGGGCGGGCCGCTCTGCTGCGACCAGGTGGAGGAGCCGGTCCGCGACTGGTCCTTCAGCGACGCGTATCCGCTCATTGCGATCGAGACCCGCGGGCGCTTCTTCCGCCACTCCGTCACCGCCGTCTGTGTCAGCGCGGACGGAGAGCTGTATCTCATGGCGCGACGCGGCGGGGAGAAGCGCTGGGTGCACAACCTGATGGCCGATCCGCGCGTGCGCGTAGAGATCGGCGGCCGGATCTACCCGGTTCGCGTCACCCGCCTGACCGAAACTCTTCCCGGCGAGCCTGTCGCCCGCGCCTTCCTGCGCAAGTACGTCGGGCTCGAGGCGGACGAAGTGCGCTCGCTGCCCGAGGTGCCAGGGGAGGGCGACGAGCGCATCGAGGTCTGGACGTTCCGCGCGCTCTGGGACGACGCGACGGACGACGGGACGGACGACGGGGGTGCGTCGTGAAGCGTGTCGCCCTCTGGGGCGTGACGTTGCTCCTCGTCCTCGTTGCCGGCGGCGCGCTCTGGGTGCGTTTCCTCGCAGGCGGTCCCGTCGGGCCGTTCCCCGGCGGTGCGCTGCGCGGCGAAGAGACGGCACTGCCGGCCGACTGGAGCTTCGCCAACCAGTGGCAATACGTACAGGTGGAGAGTCGCGCCGGCAGACTCCCGTACTCCGCGACCGCCTGGTTCCTGGCCTACGACGGTCGCATCCACATCCTGATGAACACATTCTTCGGCGAAGCGCTCAAGCAGCGCATCGACCGCGACCCGAACGTGCGCATCGGTCTCGACGGCAAGCTCTACGACCAGGTGGCCGTCGAGGTGAGCGAGCCGGCCGTGCGTGCCGCACTGGTGGCGCCACTCGTCCGACGCCTGTTCGCCATCGAGATCGGCGGGACGGTGCGCGACGCGCCGCGCCCGGAGGGCGACGTGCCGGCGGAGATGTGGGTCTACCGCCTGGAGGATCCCGCGTGAGCGAGCGCCGTTCCGATGACCTTCCGTTCGACCGGCCCTGGGCGCGGCCGGAGCCGGGCCGGCTCGTCGGCCGGGGCCACACCGCGGGCGACTTCCTCGAGGCGTGGAAGTGGACCGTCGAGGAGCGCGGCGAGCGGCTCCTGCGCCTGCGCTGTCAGCTGCCCGAGCACGTGAAGAACCCGCGCGGGCAGCTTTTCGGTGGCTTCACGCCGACCTACGTGGACATGGTGGCGCTCTTCACCGTGCGTAACGTCGGTGAGAGGAAGGAGTGGCTCGCTACCACCAACATGCGCATCGACTACTTCGAGCCGATCACGGGTCCCGAGTTCACCATCGAGAGCCGCTTGGTGAAAGCTCGTGGCCGCACCCATTTCGTCGAGACTCGCTTCCTCCAGGACGAAGAGCTTGCGGTCTTCGCGGTGACCACGATGCGCGCCATTCCCGTCGGCAGACCCCTGGGAGACGCCTAGGGACCTGCCGGGCAGCCGTCTCCGACGCGAAGCTAGATGGTCGGCTGGCCGGCCGGCGGTCCCAGCGACGGGAGCTCGCCCTTGCGCTGGAAGTCGACCTTGCGGCGGCCGAATCCCTTGAGGAAGACCGAGCCCTTGATCTCGTACTCGTAGACTCCCCCGTGCGGCGGGTTGATCATCTGGCGCACGATGGCCAGGGAGCTGGTGCGCGTGGTCACCTCCATCACGTCGTCGCCCAGGCGCGGGATGGTCACGGAGTCGCTGCTGGTGCCGCGGGCGACGCGGTCGCCGTTCACGCGCAGGTCGAAGGTCATGCCGTCGAGCGGCAGGTCGAAGTCGTTGGGGTTGATGATGCGCAGGTCGATGCGCAGCTCCTGCTCGAAGAGCGTCGCATTCTTGGGCACGATGTTCACGAGTTGCACGTCGGGGGGAATGACGTCCTCGGCGCGCATTCCCGCGCAGCCGAGGAGGCCGAGGACGGCAAGCCAGGCGGTGTGACGGGGGATGCGCGTCATTCGATACCTCCAGCGTAGATTCGGGGCGGAGCGTACCGCGCCAGGAACGCGAGCACCCGCGCGCGGTATGCGTCGGGCGCGAATGCGCGCAGGTGCCGGTGGCCGCCGCCCTCGACGATCCAGAGCGCCTTGGGTTCCTGAGCCGCAGCGTAGAGTCGGTGCGCCTGGGCGACCGGAACCATCTCGTCGGCGCTGCCGTGGATGAGCAGCACGCCGCGCGGGGTGATTCGCGCGATCAGGTCCTCGAGCGTCGGCCGCCCGGTGAGGACCGTCCAGAAGGGTGTTCCCGAGCGCAGCAGCACGAGGCGGGCCGCGAGGCTCACCAGCGGGCCGGGCACCGGTGCCAGCTGCGGCAGCGAAGCGAGCAGGTCCGCGATTCCCGTTCCCGCGCTCTGGGCCACGACGGCGTCGATGCGCGGGTCCAGGGCTGCTGCGACGATCCCGTTGGAAGCGCCGAGCGAGCTGCCAAGCACGGCGATGCGACCGATTCCCCGCTCGGCTTCCAGCCAGTCGAGGGCGGTCACCAGGTCCCGCCAGATGCTGAACGAAGGTTCGCCGTCGCTGCTGCCGTGACCGCGTGCGTCGAACAGCAGCACCGGGTAGCCCGCGTGGTGCAGGGCCGGCGTGAGCGAGAGCCAGCCGCGCCGGTTTCCTCCGCCCCCGTGCAGGCCCACGACCGCGCGCTCGGCCGCTCCCTCTGCGGGGACGAACCAGCCGCGGAGGGTAGTGCCCTCGGGCCCCGGGAACCGGACATCCTCGTAGGGAATCGCGAGGTCCGGTGGCAGCGCGCTCTGCGCGCGGGTCGACTCGAGCCACGGTGGATGGAGCACGCGCCCGGAGATGTACCAGGCCAGGCCGACCGACCCGAGCACGACGACGATCGCGAACGCAGTCAGCGCGC
>CAXMOD010000087.1:0-5006 GCA_964194905.1 uncultured Desulfobacterales bacterium
CACCGCTCCGAGCACGCGCTCGAGTCCCGCGATGCGTGCCTCGGGCGTCGCGCCCAGCTCGAGCTTGTCGGGCGCGAAGGCGGCGCGTAGCTGGTCGAGCTGCGCGTCGGAGAAGCCGGCGGCGCGCAGGCGATCGGCCGACGGGTTGCGCGTAGCGAAGCCGTCGAGGTCGATGTCGAGGATGTCCGCAGATGCGGCGTCCAGCGCGCCCGCCGCCGCTTCGGCCAGCGGTAGGACGCGGAGCTGTAGCGTGACCGGGTCGCCCAGCGCGCTCGTCGGCGCCCAGCCTTCGTCGAGCACGTAGTAGTCGCTGGGGTCGTCCACGCGCAGCCGCCCGTCGGGCAGGGCGCCGACGCGAAAGCGCCGCGTCCCGTCGGCGATCTGGTGCGCCCAGCGCGGGCGTAGCCAGACCACTTCGGAGACGAGACCCACCCACGCGGCTGCGAGCTGGAAGGACGCGATGTCGGTGGCCGCGACCAGACGACCCGGCTGGGCGCGCCAGGCGCGCTGCACGGGTCGTTGGGGTACCGCCAGATCCGGATGGGCATCGAAGTGCACCACGGCCGCATCGGCCGCGCGGATGCGGCCTTCCTGCGCCGCCAGCAACCAATGCCGCAGCACGTGGTGGTGCGACGAGCACACGACCACCCGGACGGGCTCTGCGGCGCGCACCGCCGGCGCCGCCCACAGGACGGCGCCGGCCAGGAGTGCGGCCGCCGCGCGGCCGCTCACACGCCCGGCGTCACGGCCGGAAGGGCAGCTCGTCGGAGAGGAGGCCCGACGCGTTCTGCACCTGGAGAAGGTGCAACCCGGTCGAGAGCCCGAGCTCCGAGACGTCCACCGAGATGTGCGTGTCGGCCACCGCGTCCGAGCAGCCGGGTGTGCCGCCCGCCGCGGCCACCGTGGCGACGAGGCGCTGTCCGTCCACGAAGATCGCGTCGCCGGCGGCCACGTACTTGGCCTCGAGGGTGAACGGGGACCCACTCGGAAGCACCGGGTCGATCTGGCCGCTCGCCGCCGCGCAGCTAGCATCCTGCATCGCGATGAGGGGCTGCGCCGTTTCCGACGTGACGGTGGAGCGGAGCTGGCCCGTGAGCGCCACGAGGACCTGGCCGAACTGCGCGTCCTCGATCAGGTCCGATCGGGACATCGCGATGGAGTTCACCCGATAGGTGCCGCCGCTGAAGGACACCTCCAGCGGCGAGCCGCCGCTCGAGACGCCCCGGCCCCGCAGGTTGATGACGCCGCGTGTGTCGGCGGCCTCCAGCGCAGCCAGGATGGTCTCGGCATCGCAGGCCGGGCAGGCGGCGGTGGTCGTGCTGTTGAGCATCACCTGGCGCCCGACCGCGCCGGAGTGGCCGGTACTCGCCTCTTCCACCATCTGCATGATGTTCTGTGCGGTCACGTTGCCGTAGACCAGCTGGAACAAGCCGAAGGACGCTTCGAAGACCAGCAGCTCGTCCATCGCCTGGGCGGGCGTCCATGAGGTGGCGTCCTGGACGTTCTCCTCGCTGCCGGTGATGCCGTTGGAGAACTGGACGAAGCGGTCGTTCAGGCCCCGCATCGTCGGAGCGTCGAAGTTCCCCACGGTCTGCGAGTTGGTGGCGATGCCGAGCGGAAGCTCGTGGCAGCCCGCGGTGGAGTCGGCGCAGGTGGTGATACCGATGAAGGTGCCTATGCCGCCCTGGTCCTCGAAGAACTCGCTGAAGCCGGTCAGGGCGCCCGCCGACACGTCGTCGTCGCCGCGGCGCAGTCGCGCCGGCGGATACGTGATCGACTTGAGCGCGACCGCCATGTTGTCTCGCTCGGCTACGGAGAGCTGGTTTCCGCCGTCGGGGCAGCTTCCGGACTGGTCGCACATCACGCCCGAGAGGGCCGCGTCCGCCAGGTCGCGGAAGCAGGCGTGGTCGCCGCCGGCGAGCGAGCAGGTAGTGCCGGTCCCGCCGGCGCCGTTGGGTCCGCCGAAGGGGTCGCCGAGCACGCCGTCCCAGTGGAGCGGGATGGTGTCGCGCAGGCCGCGCAGCGGCATGGTGGTGCGGGGCTCGTCGTGGCCGGTCGGGGTGAGCCGGCCACCGATGCGCCAGATCAGCTGATCCACGTGTCCGAACGGGTGGCAGCTCCCACAGGAAAAGGTGCCCTGGTCCGACGCGTCCGCGTCGTTCAGCGCGATGCGGCCGAGGCGCACCGCATCGGGGGTGGGGTCGTCACCCACCGGGATGCTCGCAGTCGGCGCCCCCAGGGCGCCGCCCGCGGTCAGCGGCACTACGCTCACGGTGTTGTCGAGGGTGTTCAGCACGTAGACCGTGCCCGTGTCGTCGCTCGAAACCAGTGCGAGGCCGAAGGGGATCTCGCCCACGTCCTGGCGATCCAAGATGGAGCCGGTGGCCGTGCTCAGCGTGAAGATTCGGCTCGAGCCGGCCGCCGTGGCCACGAGGACCGACTCGTCGCCGGAGAGCGCCACGCCGTACGGAGTGGCGAGCTGCGTGCCCGGAGTCGGGTTCACGCCCACCGCGGCGTCCAGCTCGTGCTGGACGGGCGCACCGCAGGTCCCTCCGCTGCAGTCCACCTGGGCCACGCGGTTGAAGAACATCCGGTTCTCGAGGTCGTCGAGCTGGTCGGCGTTCAGGCCGTTCACCGCGTTGCGCGCGTCGGCCTGGGTGATGAAGACCATCTCGTTGGAGTCGATGGCCATGCCGTAGAGCAATGTTCCCAGGCCCGTTACGACGGTGGGACCGGCACCCAGGTTGGACGTGTCCCAAATGAAGAGGTCGCGGTCCGGGCGGTCGGGATCCACCACGATGTTGACCGTCTCGTTCGGGAGGTTGGGGTCCGTGGCGAACGCCTGTGCGTCGGCGGCATCGAGGGTGCACTGATCCGTGCCGTCCGTACTGGGGCACGAGGAGAGCTCGGTCTGGTTGTCCGACTCGAAGGCCGCCACGTAGAGCCGCCCGTTGCGCACGACGACGGCGTGGGGATCCTGGCCGTTGACGGGGAGGGTCTGAGTGACGGAATACGTGGAGGTGTCCACCACGGCGATCGAGTTGAGGGTCGATAGCGCCACGTAGGCCTCACTGCCGTCCGCCTTGAACGCGATGCCCGTGGGCTCGTCGAAGGAGGTGACGAGCGTCGTCGGGTCGACCGACTGCACCGTTTCGATCACCTGGAGGTGGCCGGCGCTGCTCGGGTCGATGTCGATCACGGACACGGAGTCGGACACGTGGTTCGACACCCAGAGTTCGTTGCCGCAGCTCGCGCCGCCGGGCCGGATGGCCAGGGCGGCAGGCTCCATGCCCACCGTCACGCTTCCGATCACCGTGTTGGTGTTGGTGTCGATCACGTCCACGCGCCCGGTCGTGGTGGCGGCGACGTAGACCTCGTTGCGCTGCGGGCAGGCGACGATCGGATTCACCTGGGGACTGGCGAAGGTCTGGCTTCCGACAGCCTCGTGAACGAACGGCCTGCGACGTCCGGCGTGGGCGGTGTCCGGCAGGGCGAATAGACCGACGGCAAGGATGAGGATGAGGGCGGGACAGCGGGCGCGCATGGTCTTTGACCTCCAGATGGAACAGCAATGGACCGCCCCACGAGTGGCATGGGGCGTAGGGTACCTCCGCGGTCGCATTCTATCGCACCCCCACCTCGAGCTGCAGGAATTCGACCGCCGGTTCAGTGACCCTCGCGCACCGGCAAGCAACGCGCAGCGGGGGTGGGGAAATGCATGGCTGCCGGGCAGGGAGAGACCCGAGGCGCCCGCTGGGGTTTCCACGGGGACGTCAGCCCGAATCCACGGTGCGGGGCAACACCAGCTCGAAGCGCGCGCCGCCGCCGGCGCGATTCGACGCTTCGAGGCGACCGCCCTCGCCCTCCACCAGGGCCCTCGCGATCGCCAGGCCGAGGCCGGTGTGCAGCGAGGCCCGGGAGCTGGGCTCCGTCCCGACGTCCCGCTCGCCGCGCGGCCTGTAGCTGAAGAAGCGGTCGAAGATGCGCCCCAGGTGCTCGTCGGGGATTCCCGGGCCGCGGTCGAGCACCGAGATGCGTGCGGCATCGGGCTCGTCGGTCAGCGTGATCTCCACAGGCGCGTCGGGCGGGCTGAAGCTCGCCGCGTTGTCGAGCAGGTTGGCGACGGCACGCGCCAGGCGCTCGGGCGAGGCGACCACGCGGAGCTCCGTCGGGCGGTCGAAGGAGACCGCACCGCAACCGCGCAGGCGATGGGCTTCCAGCACCCCAGCGACCAGCTCGCGCAGATCGACGAGGCTGCGCTCGGAGTCGTCGAGACCCGCGTCGAGGCCCGCATCGAGGCGACTGATCTCGCGCACCGCCGACAGCAGCTCCTCCAGGCGTGCCACCTCGCGCGCCACCACACCCGCGAAGCGCTTGCGCTCGGCGGGGTCGTCCACCTCGGCCAGCATCTCCGATGCGGTGCGGATCGACGCCAGCGGATTCTTGAACTCGTGGGACACGTCCGAAGCGAAGCCCTCGACGCCGCGGATGTGGGCCTCCAGCCGCGCGCGCAGCGCCTCGAGGCTGCGCGCCAGGTCGCCGATCTCGTCGCTCCGCTCGGAGGTCTCGAAGCGCCCGCGCAGGCGGCCGCGGTCGAGGAGCGTTTCGGCCTGGTTGCGCAGGTTGACCAGCGGACGGGCGATGGTGCGCGACATCAGGAGCGACAGCACGACCGCGCCCGCCAGCGAGGCCATGAAGACGCGCAACACGTCGAGGCGTACGCGGTAGAGCGCGCCCAGGATCCGGTAGGTGGACTGGGACACGAGCACCGCGCCCGCCACCTCTCCGCCGTCCGTGATCGGCAGGGCGCTGTAGAGCGTGACCGAGCGCTGGCCGCCCGACGAGATGCGCGTCGCGGCGCCGTAGCGTCCCGCCAGGGCCGCGCGGATTTCCTGGCCGTCGAGAGGTCGGCCGCTCGTGTACACGTCCGCGCTGCCGTGGGCCGGTCGCGGCGGTCCGAACTTTCGCCACACGCGGAAGGGAAGGGCGCTCAGTCGGTACAACCA
>CAXMOD010000088.1:0-28308 GCA_964194905.1 uncultured Desulfobacterales bacterium
CGCTCGCCATCCTGCTGCGGGATCTCCGCGCCGGCCTGCGGGGCGACACCGCGCGCCGGAGGCGCCGTGGTCACCGTGTAGATCACCCGCTGATCGGCCTGGTTTCCGGCGTAGAGGCCGCCGTTGGAGTCGCGTTCCAGGCGCACCAGGACGCCGCGTAGGTTGAGCGGACGGCCGCGCGAGAAGACGACACCCGCCGCCACCGGCTCGCGCACGATGCTCTGCACAAGCTTGGGCTCGCTCGTCTGTGACGCTTCGAGCGCCACACCGAGCTCCGCTGAGCCGCGCACCCGGGCGCGCTCTCTCGGTGTGACGGACCAGCGTGTGCCATCGAAGTGGTCGAGGGCGAGGCCGCGCCAGTAGCCGCCCTCCTGGGGAAGGGAAGCCGGGCCGCCCAGGGTCTCCACGTGCATCACGGCGCGCGGGTCCGAGCGAATGCGACCCAGGTCGCCCAGCGTGACCTGATCCGAGAACCCGGCGATCGGGATGGTCGCTCCCAGCGCGCCGCCTCCGCGCAGCATCGCACCGCGCATGCGGGGCAGCACGAGGAAGAGCATCAGCGCGAGCAGGATCGAAAGGCTCGAGGCCACGAGCGTGGTGCGTAGAAGACCCGGCGTGGCCATGCGGCGCGCCGCGAGCGCATCGCCCGCCTCCAGCGCCTCGACCTGGAGCGTGTGCACGAGCAGGGTCCACACCGTCGCCAGCAGGAAGACCACGAGCAGCGGCGGGAAGAGCACGCTGTCGGTGAGGTTCGAAGCGAGGATCACCTGGAAGAGCGCCAGTGCCACCAGCAGGAACTCGGACTTGCGGGGTCGTGCATCGAGGAGCTGAAGGCCCTGGGCGAGGGTGGCGAAGTGGGCGAGAGCCACAGTCGTGGGCGCGCCGCGCAGCCAGAGACCGGCGCCGATCGCAACGCTGGCGACGAGCGCAAGGTTCAGCACCACCGGGCTCCTCTGCCAGGCGAGCTCGCGGCGCAGGGCTGCCCACGCCAGCGCGAACACCTGGCTGGCGACGGCCCACCACGCGATCTGCCCGGTGATGTCGAGCGTCGCGCAGGCGGCGGCCACCATGACGAGCGCGCCGTAGGGGCGGGGACCCTCTACGGCGCTGCGGAAGGAGCCTCGGGCCGTCACGTCGCGGACTCCGGCTCCACGACCGAGAGCCAGGTGAGCAGACGGGCCCGGTGGTGAGGGCCCTGGCTGGCCTCGAAGCGTTGGCCCTGACCGCGCAGCGCCACGCGCAACCCGGCGTCCAGGTGAGCCACCACTTCCGAGGCGGCCCGGCGCACCGCGGCTTCGAAGTCGGCCGCGGGACTGCGCAGATGGACCTCGACCCGCGCGTTGCGCTCACTCTCGGTTTCGCGCACCACCAGCTCGCCGCGGCGCAGGGAGTTGCGCCAGTGCACGCGGTTGTGCGAGTCGCCGGGCGCGTATTCGCGCAGGCCGCCGACCTCGGAGCCCACCCCGAGCTGGGTGCGCGGAAGCTCGCCCGCCTGGATGTCCGAGGTCTGCGGCGGCGCGACGTTCTCCGGCTCGACCGCCGGGTAGATCAGAAGCTCCCCGGGCTGCTCCAGGGTCATTGCCTTCGAGAAGAGCCCGAAGGGAAAGCGCGTGGCGACGCGGAAGCCCCGTAGCACGAGCGGTCCGCGGCGAGGGGCCACGAGGCCGTAGGTGCGCAGCTCGGTCTCCCGGGGCGGGACGCGCAGGGCGAACACGCGGCCCAGGCAGGTGCCGTCGTCGGCTAGGTCCTCCACCACCAGCGCGAAGGAGGGCACGCGGCCCTGGGAATTGTGGATCTCGAGCGCGACGGGCGCCGAGCGGCCCGCGAACACCTCGCGCGGCAATCGCCGGCGGATGCGGATCCCGCGCAGGGCCGACTCCGAGAAGACCCCCGACAGCACCAGGAACGAGAGCATGAAGGAGAGGATCAGATAGAGGAGGTTGTTGCCCGTGTTGAGGGCCGCGAACCCCACGCCGAACGTGAGGGCGAAGAAGACCCATCCGGCCCGGGTGGGCCGCAGCGTCCGCGGGGGCCGCAGCTTGCGGGCTAGAGCGGAACGGGTACGCGCTCCAGGATGTCGCGCAGAATCCACTCCGCCTCCTCGGAGCCGCGCTGGGCTCCTCCGCGCGGATCCACCACCACCCGGTGGGCCAGCACGTCCACGGCCAGATCGCCGACGTCGTCCGGGATGCAGTAGTCGCGCCCGTCCACGAGGGCGCGCGCCTGGGCCGCGCGTCGCAGCGCCACCGCGCCTCGCGTGGAAACCCCCACCGCGAGTTGTTCGCTCTCGCGCGTCTCGTGCACCAGGGCGAGCAGGTAGCCCGCCAGGGTCTCCTCGAACTTCACGCGCGCCGCCGCTTCGCGCAGTGCGATCACCGTCTCCAGGTCGACGACCGGCTCGAGGCGCGGTAGCTCGGTGGCCGCCGGGTCGTCGATCAGCACCGAGGCTTCGTCGGCGGCACCCGGATAGCCGATGTGCAGGCGCACCAGGAAGCGGTCGAGCTGCGACTCCGGCAGCGGGTTGGTGCCGTAGTGCTCCAGCGGGTTCTGGGTGGCCACCACGAAGAACGGGTGGGGGAGCGGATGGCGCACGCCGTCGATCGTGACTGATCCCTCACTCATGGCCTCGAGCAGCGCCGACTGGGTCTTGGGGCTCGCCCGGTTGATCTCATCGGCGAGCACCACGTGGGCGAACAGGGGGCCCCGCTGGAACGCGAACTGCGCGGTCGGACGCCCGTCCTGGAACTCGGGCACCGAGACGCCCAGGATGTCGCCCGGCAGCAGATCGCTGGTGAACTGGATGCGCCGGAAGCTCGCATCTACCGAGCGTGCGAGGGCGTGGGCGAGGGTGGTCTTGCCGACGCCCGGCACGTCTTCGAGCAGCAGGTGGCCGCCCGCAACCAGCGTCTCCACGGCGCGGCGCACCACCTCGGGCTTGCCGCGCAGCGCGCGCTCCACCTGGGTGCGCAGCCGTTCGGTGCAAGCCGCGGCTTCCGAAGGTCCGAGGGCAGGGGGCATCTCAAGCTTCATCGGCCGCGTTTCCAGAAGCCTGAGCGTCCGAGAAGGCTTGTATTCCGAAAAAGTTCACGATTTCAGACCCCTACGCTAGGAACGCTCATCTGTCTGATGATTCCCCTGCCGGCGGCTTTCGGCGGGCTTCCACGGTGAGACGCCGCTCCCGGAGGCCTGGTTCGGACTCCCGACCTGACGCCTTCTTGAGCGCCGCCCGCGGCCCGCAGTGGCACCATGGCCGGCGTGTCCAGCGGCTTTCGCGAGATCGATGTCGAGCCCCTCGCCGCGGGCGTCGCCGAGCGCGTCGCCGCCGAGGCCTGGGAGCACGGCGCCTGCGGAATCGAGGAGCGCGAGGGCGAAGGCGGGGTCGTGGTATTGCGCGTGTGGGTCCCGGTAGAGCGTGCGGACGTGCTGGGCGAGGCGCTCGTGGCCGCCCTGGGCGACGCGGTGCGTGTGGGCCCGGCGCGATTGCTCGAGGAGCGCGACTGGTCCCAGGCCTGGCGCGAGGGGCTCGGCGCGGTGCGCATCTCGGAGCGGCTCGTCGTGCGGCCGTCCTTTGCCGAGTACACCGCAGAGCCGGGCGAGCACGTGCTGGTGGTGGACCCTGCGCAGGCCTTTGGGACCGGCCACCACGCCTCCACGCGCCTGGCCGCGGCGCTCCTCGACCGCGAGCTCGGCACGCGCTCTCCACGAGCGCGGGTCCTGGACGTGGGCACTGGCAGCGGCGTGCTCGTGCTGGCGGCACTCGTCCTGGGCGCAGGCGAGGCGGTCGGCTTCGACGTGGATCCGCTCGCCGGCCCGGAGGCGCGGCGCAACGCCCGGGCCAACGGCCTGGCGGGGCGGGCGCGCTTTTTCACCGGAACCATCGACGCGCTGTCGCCGGTGGCCTTCGACGTGGTGGTGGCCAATCTGATCCGCCGCGAGCTCCAGCCCCTTCTCGACACACTCTGCGCGCGCCACATCGGAGGTGGCGGGACGCTGGTTCTCTCGGGCCTGCTGGAGTCGGACCGGCCGCTCGTCGAGGCAGAGCTGGCGCGCCGTGGTCTGCGCGTTCGCGCCGCTCGCACGGAAGAGGACGGGGGCGACGTCTGGGTGGGGCTGACGGCGCAGGCGGAGACGCGCGCGTGAAGCGAAGTCTTCGCCGCGCCGGGGCCGCGCGTTCACGCGCCGCTCTGCAGAGCGCCGACGGAGCCTGACGCGCCCGGAACGCGGCTTGCACCAACGACAG
Organism: uncultured Desulfobacterales bacterium; assembly: GCA_964194905.1. Classification (GTDB taxonomy): domain Bacteria; phylum Myxococcota_A; class UBA9160; order UBA9160; family JAFDET01; genus JAFDET01. The sequence goes on from CAXMOD010000088.1 coordinate 4,241, forward strand.
GGCGATGCCTCTCGCCCAGCTCGCACAACTCGCCGCCCTGAGCGCCGGCTTCCAACTCGCCGCCTGGCGCTTCACGCGCGTGTGCGAGGCGCGCCCGCTGGCGCTGCGCTTCGTCCTGGGGCTCGCCTGCGGTGGACTCTTCGCGCGCCTGGGTTGGGCGTTGCTTCATGCGGATCGGGTGGCGGCCCATCCGGGGCTGCTCCTCGACCTGGGCTCCGGCTACACGCTCCTGACGGCGCCTCTGGGCGCGGCCGTGGCCGCCAGCGGGCTGGCCGCCGCAGAGCGGGCCGCCTACTTCGCCGCGGCTGCCCGCGCGCTGCCGCTGGGATTCGCCGCGGCGAAGGCCGGCTGTGCTGCGGCGGGTTGCTGCGGCCCGAGCGCGCTCGCCGAGGCAGCCCTGTTCGGTGCGCTCCATGCGCTGTGCGCCGGTGTCGCGCCGCGTCGGGCGCCCGCGCTGTTCTGCCTCGGTCTCGGCGCCGTCCGCCTCGCCGTCGAACCGTTCCGGCCCGCTACTGGCTTCGGGCCCCCGGTCGTTTCGCCCGCGCTGCTCTGCGCCGGCTGGCTCGCCCTGGGGCTCGCGCTGATCGCTCACTCCGCAGGTCCCGGTTCCGGAGAACGCCATGCGCAAGTCCGCCGTCGTCCTCTCCTTGCTCGCGCTGGGAAGCGCCCTCGCGGGCGCCGGAAGCTGCCAGCCGCCGCCCTTGTCGCCGCAGCCTGGGCTGCCGGAGTACCAGCAGCGGCTGCTGGTGCCGGTACCGGGCGGGGCCGTGAATGCGGCCGGAAACAACCTTCGAGTGATGCGTGAAGATCTATCGCTCGACACGCGGATCGGCGGCTATTCCCTGGGCGCTGTCTACGATGCCGCTGCGGCCGGCTGGCTCTGGTCCTTCCAGATGACCTACGACGGCGCCACGCTGCTCGATGCGAGCGGGGCGCGATTCTCGACCGCTGGCCTGGGGCCGGGCGACGCCATCCCCGGCACCTGGTGGGTGGTGCTGGGTCCCGACGCGGTGAAGACGAAGGGCGGCCTCGTGCATCGCTTCGGTGTAGACGGTCGGCTCGAGACCGTTCACTGGTCGAGCGACCCCTACCCGCGCATCGAGGTCCGCTCGAAGCTGGAGAAGGAGGAGATGCGCATCTCGCAGCTGGAGCAGTGCACTGCGCCAGGAGCCTGCGCCAGGATCGTGCGCGTGAAGTACGACGACGCCGGCCACCTCGAGGAGCTGAGTGACCCGGCCGGGCGGCGGGCGTTCTTTGTCTGGGACGCCGAGGGGCGTCTCGTCGAGGCGCGCGACGCCCTCGATCTGGCCCGAGGCTGGCCCGGATTCCGCTACGAGTACGAGGGTTCCGTCCTCCGCGCGTCTACCAACTCCGAAGGCGAGCGGGTGGAGTTCTCCCACGCCGGAAGCGTGCTCGAGGTGCGGGCGATCGGTGAGGAGGACCCCACGTGGCGCTTCGAGCGCCTCTCGCCTCAGAGCGGCACGTTCCGCACCCGGGTGATCGACCCGCTCGGCCACGTGACCACGCTCCACTACGACGCCGCTCGCCGCCTGCTGGCGGCGGTCGATCCGCTGGGCGAAGCAACGGAGTGGGCCTGGGAGGGGAGCCGGCCCGTGCGTCGCACGCTCCCGGACGGCAGCACGACGACCTGGGTGGTGGCCGACGACGATGTGGTGCTGGAGCTGCAGCCGGCGGGCAACCGCGTCCAGATCCAGTACGCGCACGACGCCGTCAATCTCGCGGCGCCCCAGAGACGCCCGCTCCTGCATGTGGAGGACGACCTGGGCCTCTTGGAGGAGCGAACCTACGACGCTGCGGGTCGCCTCGTCGCCCGCACCGACGGCGCCGGCGACACGACCTTCCTCGCATACGCTGCGGAGGGCGAGCTGATGGAGGTGACCCATCCCGACGGGTCCACCCTCGGTCTGGCCGACTACGGCGAGCACGGGCTTCCACAGACCCTCCTCGTGGACGGCACCGCCTACGCCCGCATCTACGACAGCGTGGGCAACCTGATGCAGCGGGCTGCGGTCGAGCCGGATCAGCCGGGCGTCCTCAGCAGGGAGTACGACGCGAACCGCAACGTCAGCACGATCTGGCTCGCCCAGCAGTACCAGGGAGTCTTCCTCGCAGGGCAGGGCATCCAGATCGAGCGCCGCAGCGATGGGCGGCGGCTCTCCGTCACACGTCCCGGGCCGGCCGCCGCGTACATGTACGATGCCGTCGGGCGGCTCATCGAGCGCAGCGACGAGGTAGGCGGTGCCTGGCGCAGTACCCGTTTCGAGTGGGACGCGGCGGGCCGGCTCACAGCGGTTGAGCTTCCGAACACGCTGCGCGAGGAGCGCGCCTACGATGAGGTCGGCCGCGCGGTGCTCCGCGTCTTCGGGCGGGGCGTTCCCTTCGCGCCAGAGATGGCGGCGGCCTACACGTGGCAGGACGGACGTCTCATCGAGCTCTGGGACGGCGCGCACGCGGCGCCCGAGCGCTACATGTACGACGCTTTCGGTCGCCTGGCCCAGGTGATCTATCCCCAGGGCGAGACCCTCGTTCCGGCGTGGGATGCGCGCGGACGACTCACGAGCCTGGCTCTGGCCGACGGCCCGGCCTTCGCCGTCCAGCTCGGCCTCGCCTACGACGGGGCCGGCCGAGAGACCGGGCTGTGGCTGGACGGGGCGCCGCTCGAAGAGCGGAGCCTCGCGGCCGGTCGGCTCGCGGAGGTCCGTCACGGCAACGGGCTGGTGAGGACGTTCGCCCGGGAGTCGGTCTTCGAACGCAGCAGCGAGACGCGCGACGCGGGCGGAACCGTCGTGGCGCAGACGCGTCTCGCTGAAGCCGCCGAGGGTGCCGCGCTGGTGTGCCTGGACCTCGAGGTGGAGGCCTTCGTCGGTGTCTTGCAGCAGGTCTCCGAGCGCCACTGCCTGGGCGGCGCCCGCCGCCTGACCGACGGCTCGGAATCCTGGGACGGGCTCGGCAACCCGCTCCTGTGGGGACCGGGCTCGGGCTTCGTCTACGGGCCGGACCTGGCGCTCCTGGAGGAGGGCGCCGGTCACAGCTACGCGTACGACCAGGCCGGCTTCGCCATGGACCGCGACGGCGAGAGCCTCGCCTACGACACGGCCGGACGGCCGGCCGGCGTGGGGACGGATCACGTGCTGGCGTGGGACGCCCACGGACGCCCGGTTTCCGAGACCACGCCCCAGGCCACGATCCTGCGCCGCTTCGGCGGCCTGGTGGAGGCCGACGCCGCGGGGGCGCCCCGGACCCTCGACCTCGGCGCGGTGCGCGTGGACCTGGTGGCGGGCGACCATCGCTTCCGTTACTTCGATCCGCGGGGCAACGTGGCGTTCGTGACGGACCCCGCCGGCGGCGTCCGCACGGTCTACGGCTACGGCGCATTCGGTGTGGCCGAGGTGCACGGAGCCGACGACGACCCCGTGCGCTTCGCCCGTGGCCGCCAGGTCGGCGACCTGGTGCTCCTGGGCCAGCGGCTGCTCGATCCGGCGGTGGGCCGCTTCTTGAGCCCCGATCCGATCTACCAGCTCCAGAGCCAGTACACCTACGCCTGGGGCGACCCGCTCTTCTTCTGGGACCCGAGCGGCTTCGAGGGGACGCTGCACGGGTTGGCCGCAGGCCAGTGGACGGCCGTCTTCACCGGGGCGGGCGCGGCGACACTGGTGGTCGGGCTTATGGGGGGACCCGCATCCACAGCCGCGGCGGCCACGCCGAGTGTGTTCGCGTTCTTCGTCGCGAGTCAGTTCAATATGATCGCGGAGAGCGGTGGCTTCCCCTGGGAAGGAAACCGAACTGTCGGCGATCTGCTGGGGGGCGGAAGGAGAGCCACCGGTGAGCGGGGAGGTCCGAGCAGTGGCGCATACCAAGGCGTTCCGGGCACGCTCGACCTCACACTGCCGGCAGTCGCCGCTCCTCCCAACGTGATGAACACGTTCCGACCCAACCCTGAAGGTGGAGATGACTGGGGCCCCCGCATCCGTTTCCCGGGCGGCGTGTCGTTCAGCATCTGCGCTCCTACGCGAGTGGAGGGAGGAACGACGGCCCGAGGGCTGTTGGCTCTGATGGGTTTCAACCTGGTATCCGGTCTCGCCCTGGTCTGGCGGGCGCGGAAGGGAACGCGGCCATGAGCCGCGAGAAGGGCGTTTGCGATGGAGACAAGGACGGATGGCAATCTCGGAGAGCGCTACGTCGGCTGGCTGCTCCGCCAGCGTCAGTTTGCGTGGACCATCTGGTTCTACGCAGTCTTGGGTGCTGCGGTGGTCGCGTTCGGCTTGTCGCTATCGGGGCGGAACATCGAGGCTGCGGTGCACTGGTCGATCCTAGGCTTTCTCATGATCGTGGGCGCCCAGGTGCTCCTCGTGTTACGGCACGCTCGTTCGATCATCGATCGACTCGAAGGCGAAAACGCGGAGCTCCGGACACAGCTCGGCAGGGGCTGAACCTCGGGGGGGCGCTGCTGGCGGTCGGCGCATTCCACGCGCTCCTGTTCTGGAGCGCGTGGGCGGCCGCGGTATTTGCGCCGGCGATGGCGTGGGCCGTGCGCGACCGACTCCGCGCCGCCCACGTCGCCATGGGCTGGGTCGGCGGAGTGGTCGCGTACCCCGCCGTCGTCGGCGTCGTCGTCTTCGCCGGGTACGTCCTCGGCCTCACACCCGGCCCGGCGCGGCCGCCGGTCTCGGAGCCGCTGCTGTTGGCGTGGGGCGCCGCGCTCGCACCGCTGCTCGAGGAGGGGCTCTACCGCGGCTGGCTGCTCCCGGCGCTGGCCGCGCGCGTCGGCGGGCTCCCGGCGCTCGCCTTCAGCAGCGCCTGCTTCGCGCTCCCCCACGCCGGCGCGTGGGAGCTGCTGGCCACCTTCCTGGTGGGCCTCGGCCTCGGCGCTGTGTTCCTGGCGACGCGATCTCTCGGCCTGTGCGTAGGGCTCCACGCCGGACTCAACGCGGTCGCGCTGCTGCGGGGCGTGCCGTGAGCCCGCGCGCACGAGCGTGGCGCAACCGGGGTGTCTCGGCGACCGTCGCGCTGGCGCTGGTGGCGGGGTTTCGCGCCGGCGAGCCGGACCCGGAGGCGCGCGCCACCGGGCTCTATCTCACGGTGGTCGCGTCGGGCTACGGGCACCTGATCGGCGGCGCGTGGTTCGCTCGCCGGCGCATCGCCCGGGCCGCGCCCCTGGCTCTGCTGGGCGTGCTGGGCGCGGCCTTCGTCGCGAGCGCGGTCGCCGTGCTGCTGCTGCTCTACCTGGAGGCGGCGCTGCGCAGCTCGCTGTTGCTGGTGCCGCTCCTTGCGCTCTCGGTCTGGCACGCCTTCGAGAACGACCTCGCCCTGCCGGCCCTCTACGCGGCGGGGCGCGTCCCGCCGCTTCTCCGCGGCGGGCGCCACCACGCAGGCGCCGCGGCGCTCTCGGGGGTGGTCATCGTCGTCTTTGCGGCGTCGCTCGACGAGCGCGTGCCGCTCCAGCCGGCGGAACTCTTCGCGCTCTGGACCCTCTACCACGTGGCTTCGTGGCTCGTGCTCTCGCTGGAGCGGAGCCGGGCGCGCGCGGGTGTGATCGCCGTTCACGCGCTGCCCGCGCTGGCCTGCGCGGCGCTCGTGTTCGCGCCGCTTCCCTGGGAGCACCCGGTGCGCGTCGCGGTCTTCGCGCCTTCCGTCTATCTGTTCTGGGCTTCGCTGCACGTGGCGCAGACGCTCTGGGTGCGCGGTCTCGCGCCGGTGGCTCAGAGCTGAGCCCGCCAGCCGCCGAGCAGCGCGTCGAGCGCGGCGCCGAAGTCAGCCCGGGGCTTCCAGCCAGTGGCCGCGTGCAGGCGCCGCGCATCGCCCACCGCCACGTCCGTGGGGCGCACGCGGCTCGGGTCCACCTGCACCCGAGGCCGCACGCGCGAGCGCTCCAACAGGGCGTCGAGCAGCTCGCGGATGGTCCGACCCCGGCCGCTGGCCACGTTGTAGACGGCGGCTGCGGCCGCCGGGTCGAGCAGGGCCAGGTAGGCGTCCGCCACGTCGTCCACCGCAAGGAAGTCGCGCATCGAGTCGAGGTTGCCCACACGAAGGACGGGCTCGCAGCGGCCCAACTCTATCTCGGCGAGCTGTCGCGCGAAGCTCGATGCTGCGAAGACATCGCTCTGGCCGGCGCCCGTGTGGTTGAAGGGCCGCACTCGAATGACGTCGAGGCCCTGTGCGGCGTAGTGCCCGCCCAGCAGGTCGGCGCACGCCTTGCTCCACGCGTAGGGGGAATCCGGGCGCAGCGGCGCATCCTCGTCGAACGGCGCAGCGCCCGGCTCGGCGGAGCCGTAGACCGTGCCGCTTCCCACCAGCAGGATGCGCGTCCGCGGCGAAGCCTCCGCGGCTCCGGCCAGGATCGAGCGGCTCCCCCGGAAGTTGACCTCGTAGGTCTCCAGCGCGGCCTCGGCGGACGAAGCCACTGACGAGAGCGCGGCCAGGTGCACCACCGCATCGGGCACCAGGCGACGCAGGGTCGCTGCCACCAGCTCGGCGTCGCGCACGTCGAGGTCGTCATCGGTGGGCGTGACCTCGGCGCCGGCGTCCTGGAGGCGGGCCACCAGGTGCCGCCCGACGAAGCCCCCGGCGCCCGTGACCCAGATACGCCGTCCCCGCAGGTGCTCCATCGGGCGGAGCTTCCCAAACCCCGCGCCGCGGTGCTACAAGGGTCGAGAGGTTTGGGGGTGATTCCATGATTCTCGGTGTCTCCGGGCCCTACGCGGCGGGCAAGGGCGAGTTGATCGCCTACCTGGAGGAGCGCAGCTTCTACCCGCTCTCGCTCTCGGACGTCATCCGGCAGGAGCTGGAGGCGCTCGAGCTGCCCGAGACCCGCGAGCGCATGATCGAGACCGGCACCCGCCTGCGCACCGAGCACGGGGAGGGCGTCCTGGCCGACCGCCTCGTGGCCCAGCTCCTTCCCGACCGCAACTACGTGATCGACTCGGTGCGCCACCCGGCGGAGGTGGAGGCGCTGCGCCGCGCCGACTCGGCGTTCAAGCTGATCTGGGTGGACGCGGACGAGGAGCTGCGTCTCGCGCGCATCCGCAACCGCGCGCGTTCCGGTGACCCCGAGAGCCTCGAGGAGTTGCGCCGGCTCGAAGGTCGCGAGCAGGGCGGCGGCGACCCGGCCGGGCAGCAGCTCGCGGCGGTGCACGAGCTGGCGGACTTCACCATTCGCAACGACGAAGGCCTCGCCGAGCTGCAGCGGGAGGTGCAACGCGTTCTGGAGCGCTCTCTTTTTTTCGAGCGGCCCAGCTGGGACGAGTACTTCATGAACATCGCCCGCCAGGTGGCGTCGCGCAGCAACTGCGTGAAGCGCAAGGTGGGTGCCGTCATCGCCAAGGACCGCCGCATCATCTCGACCGGCTACAACGGTACGCCGCGCGGAACGCGCAACTGCAACGAGGGCGGCTGCCCGCGCTGCAACGCCTTCAGCAAGGGCGGCACGAATCTGGGCGAGTGCCTCTGCTCCCACGGCGAGGAGAACTCGATCACCCAGGCCTCGTACCACGGCGTCTCGGTGCGCGAGGGCACCCTCTACACCACGTTCTGTCCGTGCCTGATGTGCACCAAGATGATCATCAACGCCGGCATCCTGGAGGTGGTGTACAACGCGGACTACCCGCTGGGCGACGTGTCGCTCGCGCTGCTGCGCGAGGCCGGCGTGAAGGTGCGCCAGGCGGGCGGCTAGGCCCCCGAGGCGAATGGCAGGATTCGAGGGGTCTTTGTCATTGCGGCCAGCTCTCGGTCGGGCGACGATGTCCCCCGATGCCGGCCACCGCCCCCGAATCCACGTCCCCCCATCGCGTTCTGGTGCTCGGGTACGCGCCGGTGCAGGCCCTCGACGTGACCGGGCCGATCGAGGTCTTCTCGCTGGCCAACCGGCTGGCCGAGGAGGCCGGTCGCCGTCCGCCCTACCGAGTGGATCTCGTCTCGTCCGACGGCGACCCGCTCGAGACCTCTTCGGGCTACTCACTGAGCGTTCGCTCGTCTTACGCGCGCGTGCGCGGGCCCATCGACACGCTGCTGGTGGCCGGAGGTACAGGCACGCGTCAGGCCATGACGGATGCGCCGCTGCTGGCGTGGCTGCGGCGCCGCGAACCCGAGATTCGCCGCGTCGCCTCGGTGTGCAGCGGGGCCCTGGTGTTGGCCGCGGCGGGGCTGCTCGACGGCCGCCGCGCCACCACCCACTGGAGTCTGTGCGAGTTCATGGACCGGAGCTTCCCCAAGGTCCGCATGGAGCGGGATCCCATCTTCGTACGCGACGGCAAAGTCTCCACCTCCGCCGGCATCACAGCCGGCATGGACCTGGCGCTGGCCCTGCTGGAGGAAGATCTGGGACGGCAGCCGGCTCTGGAGGTGGCGCGCTGGCTCGTGCTCTTCACGCGCCGCCCCGGCGGCCAGGCGCAATTCAGCCACCAGCTCGCGGCGGAGTGGGCCGAGAAAGAGCCGGTGCGCGAGGTGCAAGGCTGGCTCGCCGATCACCTCGAGCGGGATCTGGATGTGGCCGAGCTCGCCCGGCGCGCCGGGATGAGCGCGCGCAACTTCGCCCGCGTCTTCTCGCGCGAGGTGGGCATCACGCCCGCGCGCTACGTGGAGTCCGCCCGGGTCGAGGCGGCGCGCCAGCGGCTGGAGCGCACCCGCGAGGGGGTGGACGCCATCGCCGCCGATTGCGGGTTCGGCAGCGCCGAGACCCTGCGCAGGGCCTTCCTGCGCGTTCTCAACGTCACCCCGTCCGAGTACCGGGAGCGCTTCCGCCCCGTCGCGACGGACTGAAGGAGAAGTCCATGGGCATCACGATCGGAGTTCTGCTGTACGAGGGAATGGAGGAGCTCGACTTCTGCGGCCCCTACGAGGTCTTCGGCATGGCCGTGACGTCCCACGAGGAGGACCGCGTGGTCACGGTCTCGGAGAGCGGCGAGCCGGTGCAGGCGTTCCACGGCCTGCGTGTGTTGGCCGACCACGGCTTCGACGACGCGCCGCCCCTCGACGTGCTGGTCGTGCCCGGTGGCCTCGGCTCCCGCCAGGAGATGAACAACGCCAAGCTCCTCGACTGGCTGCGGAGCGCGGCCCCGAGCTGCCAGTGGGTCACCAGCGTGTGCACGGGCTCGCTGATCCTGTACGCCGCCGGCCTGGCGAACGGCGCGCGCATCACGACCCACTGGGGCGCGCTCTCGCTGCTGCGCGAGCAGGTGGGAGAGGGGGCCACGGTGCTCGAAGACGTGCGCTACGTGCGCGACGGGAATCTCGTCACCGCCGCGGGCGTCTCAGCGGGGATCGACATGTCGCTCTGGGTGGTGGGCCAGCTCTACGGCACCGAGCGCGCGCGCCAGGTCCAGCGCATGATGCAGTACGACCCGGCCCCGCCGTACCAGGCCGAGGTCTAGACCCGGCTCGTCGTGCTGCGCGATCAAGCTCCGCCGCGCAGGCGCTCGGCGAGCAGCGCCGCGAGCTTGCGCTTGTCGATCTTGCCGCTGTCGGTGAAGGGCAGATCGGCGTTCGCGTAGAGCCAGATGTGGCGGGGCACCTTGTACGCGGCGAGCTCGCCCTTGAGGCGGGTGCGAAGTTCCTCGGCCGTCGCCTCGCGCTCGGCCTGCAGCACGATGGCCGCCTCCACCGTCTGCCCACGGTCCGGGTGCGGCACGCCCACCACGTAGGCTTCCTTCACCTCGGGCTGCGCCTCGAGCACCACCTCCACCTCACGGGGAGTCACGTTGGCCCCGCCCGTCTTGATGAGGTCGCCCAGGCGCGCCTGGAAGTAGAGGTAGCCGTCGGCGGAGAAGCGCCCGGCGTCGCCGGTGTGGTAGAAGCCGTCGGCGTCGAAGGTGTCCTCGCGCTCCACCTTGTAGAGCCCCTGCATCAGGCTGTAGCCGCGCACGCAGATCTCCCCGACCTCGTCGGGGCCGAGGGTCTCGCCGGTTTCGGGGTCCACGACCTTGTGTTCGAGGCCCGGCACCGAGCGCCCGAACGAACCGCGCAGGCTCTCGGGCAGGTCCACGTCCATCCGCTCGATGGTGTGGGGCCCGCCGGTCTCGGTCATGCCCAGTGCGTTGGAGCGAAGCTCCGGGTCCCTGGGGCGCTCGGCCTCGGGCAGTACGGCCCACAGGTTCCCGGCGCGCACGTGCGACAAATCGCGCTCGGCGAAGCTGGGGTGCTCGGCCAGCGCCTTGGCGTAGTGGGGCCAGCCCGCTACCACCGTGACGCGCTCGCGCTCCAGCAGGTCGAGGGTCCGACCCGGCTCGAAGGCCTCCTCGCAGATCATGGTGGCGCCCACGTGCAGGGCCGAGACCAGGCCGAAGGCGAATCCGCCCACCCAGAAGAAGGGCATGGGCGTGTACACGCGGTCCTCGCTGAGCAGGTCGCGGAACTGGTTCAGGTTGTGGGAGTGACGCAGTACGGCGCCGTGGCTGTGAACGGCGCCCTTCGGGTCGGCCGTGCTCCCGCTGCTGTAGATCATCACCATGGGGTCGGCCGGGGTGACGCCGGCCTCCGCGCGCGCGAGGTGGTCGTCGTCGAGGGCGGGCGTCGCGTCGGCCAGCGACGCCAGACCGCGGGGCCCGTCGCTCGCCCAGGCGCGGGTGCACGCGCCCCACACGCGCACGGCACGCAGGCAGGGGAGGGTGGGGAGGTGGAGCGGCTCGTCCTTGTGTTGGGCCAGCTCGGGCGCCACATTCTCGAGGCGCTCCAGGTAGTCGTGGCGCAGGTACTGCGCCGCGGTGAGGAGTGTGTGCGCGTCTGCGTGGTGCAGCACCCAGCCGAGCTCGCGCGCCTGGTAGAAGGTGTTGAGCGGGATGACCACGGCGCCGATGCGCGCCGCTGCCAGCCAGCCGAGCACCCAATCCGGGCCGTTCGGTTGCAGCAGAGCCACGTGCGTGCCCTTGCCCACGCCGGCGGCCAGGAGTCCGCGAGCGAGCACGGCCGACTCGCGCTCCGCGCCGGCGTAGGTGAGACGCTGCTCGCCGAGGACCACGAGCTCCTTGTCCCCAAAGCGCTGCGCGATCCGGCGCAGGAACTCCGGCACGGTCGGCGTGTAGTCCGGGAACGAAGGCGGCGTGTGGCGGGACACCATGGCCCCCATTATATGGACGGCGTGGTGGATCTGATATAGCGTCAGATTCCCGCGTTCGGGGGCCCGGAGGCGCCGTGGAGTTCGGCTGGTCGGACGAGGAGCGTGCCCATCGGCGCGAGGTGCAGGCGTTCCTGGAGGAGCAGCTGCCGCCGGACTGGGAGGAGATCTCCAAGGGCGGCCCGGGCAGCGACGCCCAGGCTGCCTTCTCGCGGGAGTTCTGCGCCAAGCTCGCCGGGCGCGGCTGGCTGACTCAGAGCTGGCCCGCGGAGTACGGGGGCTCCGACGCCTCGCCCTGGCGTCACGCCATCTTCGGTGAGGAGATGTGGGGGAACGGCGAGCCGCGCGGCCCCCAGTACATGAACGTGAACTGGATCGGTCCTGCCATCATGCGCTTCGGGAGCGAGGCGCAGAAGGCGCAGCACCTGCCGCTGATCTCCGAGGGCAGGGCTCTCTGGTGTCAGGGCTTCTCGGAGCCGGAAGCCGGCTCCGACCTGGTGGCGCTGCGCACCGCGGCGCGTCGCGACGGCGACACCTACGTGGTCAACGGCAGCAAGATCTGGACCTCCTACGCCAACCACGCGGACTTCTGCATCCTGCTGGTGCGCAGCGATCCGGAGAGCAAGCGCCACCGCGGCATCTCCGTGCTGCTGGTGCCGATGGACCTCCCGGGGATCCGAGTGCGCGAGATTCCGTCGGTGGTGGGTGAGCGTTACTTCCACGAAGTCTTCTTCGACGACGTGCGCGTACCTGTCGACGCGCTGCTCGGATCCGAGAACGAGGGCTGGGACGTGGTGAGCTACGCACTCCAGTTCGAACGCGTGGGCGCGGCCCGCTACCACCGCGCCGCACTCATCCTGGACGACCTGGCGGCGCAAGCGCGCCGGCTCGGCCGCCTGAGCGAGCCGCGCGTGCTGGAGCAACTCGGCGAGGCGCGGGCGCGCTGCGAAGCGGCGCGCGTGCTCAACTACCGGGTGATCGACCTGCGCGAACACGGTGCGCCGCCGACGGCCGACAGCAACGCCGCCCGCGTGGCGTCCACCACCGCCGAGCAGGCGGTGGCGGACCTCGCCGTCGAGATCTTCGGCCCGGCCGCCCTCGAGTACGGGAGCTACGCCGACACGCGCTTCCGCTGGGCCATGACCGCCGGGGTCGCCGTCGGCGCGACCGAGGTGCAGCTCAACCTGGTGGCGAGCCGCCTGCTCGGGCTGCCCAAGGAATGACGGAACGGGCGGGATAGAGCCGGTGGACTTCGAGCTCAGCGACGACCAGAGAGCCATTCTCGAAGCGATCGAGGCGCTACTGAAACGCCACGCCGGTCCCGAGCGCGCGATCGAGCTGGCGGCGAAAGGCGCCTACGACAAGGAGCTGGGCGCGGCACTCGGCGAGTCGGGCTTCCTCGACCTGGCGCGCGGCGAGGAGACCGGCCCCCTCGAAGCGGCGCTCATGGTGGAGGCGGTGGCGCGCGCCGGGGGTTGCGTTTCGGTCGGAGCGAGGGCGTTCGTCGCGCCGCTGGTGCTCGAGGGCGAGGTGCACGGTCCCGTCGCGCTGGCGGTGGCGGGCAGCGATGCCCCGGTGCGCTTCGCCGCCCACGCGCGCACGTTGCTGGTGCTCGACGCGTACACAGCCCGTCGTGTGGACCTCGTCCCGGGCGACGTGGAGCCCGTGCGCTCCAACTTCGGGTATCCGCTGGGCCGCGTGGGCGAGGAGATCCTGGCCGGCGGCGCGTCGCTCGGCCGCGGCAGCGGCGCCCGCTTGCGCAACGCGTGGCGCACCGCGCTGGCCGTCGAGATGGCGGGCACGCTGCGCGCCGCGCTCGACGTGACCGTCGACTACGTCAAGAAGCGCCGCCAGTTCGGGCGCGCCATCGGCTCCTTCCAGGGCGTACAGCACCGCCTGGCCCACGCGCAGGTGCTCGTCGAAGGCGCACGCTGGCTCGCCCTCGAGGCCGCCTGGCAGCGCTGCCCCGAGGAGGGTGCGGCGCTGGCCGCAGCCCACGCCTCGACGACGGCGCACCGGGTCTTCGCAGAGACCCACCAGTTCAGCGGCGCCATGGGTTTTACCCACGAGCACGACCTGCACGTGTGGAGCATGCGCCTTCAGGCGCTGCGCCTGGAGCTCGACGGCGCCGCCGGCCATCAGCGGGCGGCGGCAGTGGCGCGCTGGGTGCGTGAGTGAGCCTCGACCTCGAGTTCGACGATGGACAGCAGGCGGTAGCGGAGGCTGTCGCCGCGTTCTGCCGCGAGCGCTGTCCCGACGAGGAGGTGCGCGCGAGCGCGGGCACGCTGCCGCGTTCGTTGTGGCGGGAGCTGGCCGACCTGGGCGTCCTGGCGTTGTGTACGCCGCAGGGGGACGGCGGTGCTCTCGAATGGGTGGCTGCGCTCGAGTCGCTGGGCCGCTTCGTCTTTCCGGGACCGCTGGCCGCCACGGCCTTCGCCGGCCAGTGCCTTCCCGACGCCGAACGCGCCGCCGTGGCGTCCGGCGAGGCGGTCGTGTCGCTCGGCGCTCCGCCGCTGCTTGCCTTCGCGCCGGTGGCCGACCTCTTCATCGAAACCGACGGCACGCGCGCGTGGCTCGCCCGCCCGCAAGGCGAGGTCGCTGCGGTGGCGACCCTCGGCGGCGAACCCTGGGGGCGGGTGGGGCTCGTGCGGGACCACGAGCTCCCCGAAGCGGAGCGTGCGTCCGTACTGCACGACGTGGTCCAGGCCGCCTACGTAGCGGCCGCAGGCGAGCGCCTGCTGGAAGACGCCGCCGAGCACGCGCGAACCCGCCGCCAGTTCGGAAAGCCAATCGGAGAGTTCCAGGCGGTGGCGCATCCGCTCGCCGACTGCCGGATCGCCCTCACCGCTGCGCGCAGCCTGGCGCGTACCGCCGCCTTCCACTGGGACGCGAACGGGTGGGAAGCTGCGGCGCCCTGGGCGGGGGCCGCGCGGCTATCGGGCGCGCGCGCCGGGCTCCACGCGCTGCGCACCGCGCACCAGGTCTTCGGAGCGCTGGGCATCACCCTCGAAGGTCCGGCCTTCCACCTGTCGCGCCGTATCCGTCAGCTGGCGTCGCAGCCCTCGGCCGCAGCGCAGCGCAACGTGCTGGCCTCCCTCCAGCTCGAGGTGCACCCGTGAAGCTCGAAGGCGTGCGATACGACAAGGAAGACGGCATCGCGACGATCACGCTCGATCGCCCCGAGCGAGGAAACTCCCTGGCGCCCGCCATGCAGGCGATGTTCCGCTGGATCTGGGGCGACGTGAAGGGCGATCCCGACGTGCGCGTGGCCATCGTGACCGCCGCCGGCGAGCGTCACTTCTGCACGGGCTTCGACGTGGCCGAAGCCGAAGCCGACGACGCGGACCAGGTCTTCAAGGACGCGCCGCTGGCCGAGTCGGTCCACTGGTCGCCGCACCAGAACCAGGTCTGGAAGCCGGTGATCTGCGCGGTCAACGGCCTGTGCGTAGGCGGCGGGCTTCACTTCGTGGTGGATTCGGACATCGTACTGGCCTCGGAGAACGCGGCCTTCATGGACGCCCACGTGAACGTCGGCATGGTCGGCGCCGTCGAGAACATCGGACTCGCGCGGCGGCTCCCGCTCGGCTCCGCGCTGCGCATGACCTTGATGGGCCGGCACTACCGGATGCCGGCGCGGCGCGCGTACGAGCTGGGTCTGGTGGAGGAGCTAGTCGCCACGCCCGGCGACCTGCTGCCCGCCGCACGCGCGCTGGCCGAAGTCCTGAAGCAGAACTCGCCCCAGGCCATGGCGCGCTCCAAGCAGGCCGTGTGGGGCGCCCTGGAGTACGGCTACAGCGCGGCCCTCGAAGCGGGCTGGGACCTGCTGCGCGGCCACTGGAGCCATCCGGACTTTCTCGAGGGGCCGCGCGCGTTCTCCGAGAAGCGTGCACCGCGCTGGAACCCGGACCCCGAAGCGCGGACCGATGCGGACAGCCCCTCAGAGGACGGGGACGACGGAGGCGAAGGGTGAACGTCGCCTTTTCCGAGGACGAGGAGACGTTCCGCACGGAAGTGGCCGCGTTCCTCGAAGACTGGCGAGACGTACAGGGCTTCTACGGACAGGGCCGGCGCTGGCCGAAGGTGAAGGAGCTGTTTCGCGCGCTCGGCGCGCGCGGCTGGCTCGCCCTGGGTTGGCCCCAGGAAGAGGGCGGGCTCGGTAAATCGCTCGCCTGCGAGTACATCTTGTGGGACGAGGTCGCCTACGTGCGCGCCGCACGCAACCCGCTCTCGGCAGGGATCGTGGCGCGCACGCTGATCCGCTACGGAAGCGACGAGCAGAAGCGCCGCTGGCTGCCGGACATCAAGAGCGGCGAGCTGCACTTCTCGCTCGGCTACTCGGAGCCGGAGGCGGGCTCCGACCTGGCGAGCCTGCGCTGTCGCGCCGAGCGGAGCGGCGATGTGTACGTCATCCGTGGCGAAAAGTGCTGGCAGTCCTACGCCCAGGACATGGACATGCTCTGGCTGCTGGCCCGCACCGGCACCCAGGAGAGCCGAGGTGCCGGGCTTTCGCTCTTCGTGGTTCCGCTCGATGCGCCCGGCGTGAAAGTGGGTGCGCTCCCGACCCTGGACGGCGACCAGCTCAACGAAATCCACCTCGACGACGTGGAGGTGCCGGCGGACTGGCTGGTAGGCCCCGAGAATGGCGCATGGAAGATCATGGGCGAGGCGCTCGCCGACGAGCGCCACATCCAGTTCGCGCCCAAGCGCTTGCTGCGCGACCTGGAGGACGTGGTGGACTGGGTGCGCGAGAACCAGCGCGGCGGCGACCCGGTCGCGCGCGCGGTGCTCGCGGACCTCGCGGCCCAGGTCCGCGAGGCCGAGGTCTACGGCCTCCTCGTGCTGGATGCCATGCAGAAGCGTCGCCCGGCGGCCGTCGAGTCGGCGGCCAACAAGGTACTGCACAGCGTGGTCAGCCAGAACATCGCGCGCGCGGCCTTCGAGCTGGCGGGCCCGGCCGCGCTGGCCGACGACTCTCCGCTCAACACCCTGTGGCGTCAGAGCCTCTGGGAGACCATCGGCGGCGGCACTTCCGAGATCATGCGCGGCGTCGTTGCCAAGCAGGGGCTCAGGCTCTCCGGACGGCGCTAGCGCTCGCGGCGTGCAGCCCGGAGTCGCCGTGGCTACTCAAGCGATTCCTTCAGCCACTTCAGAGCCGCTTGTTCATCTCGAAACACTCTCGTCTCGTACGTCTCCTGCTCTCTGAAGACTTCCAACTTCCTGCGGAGCCCGTAAGCCAGATTGTCGCCGGCTAGGAAGGCCACTCTCGAGGCGGACGGCCAGAGGATCCTGCCTCGATCTGCGATCTTCTTGATCTCCTCGGACGTGAAGCTGAACTTCTCCGTCACGTCCCAGAGCCGCCGGTTGCATTCGTCCGTATGCGCTACGTGCTGCATCATCTCGAACATCTCGTCCAGGGTTAGACTCCTCTGAAGACGGATCGTGGTAACGCCATCTGCGTTCTCGATCGAGTAGTTCCTACTCATGTCTCAGCTCGCTCGCATCCGCTGCAAGCCCTTGTCGGCGGCGGGCGAAGCGCCACCACGACCTTGCATCAGGGAGAGCAGCAGAGCGACGAACAGGACCCCGGACACGTAGAGAAGAACGCATAGGCCGACCATGTAGATGGGAGTGACCAGAGGCCCAAGAAGTCCGATGGCACCAGCGGCAGTGACGAGTGCCGCGAATCCGGCGAGCGCGACCGAGACCTCCGAGATCGTGAAGAGGAACTCCGCGTCCTCCATGTCATCTCCGATTCCCGCCGCGCCTGACTGGTTCTTCATTGGCCGAAGCCCTGCGCTTTGCAGGGGTGTGCCGGTGGCGGGCAGTGTAGCCCAATGGATTCGCCGGGTTGGCGTGCGCGCCGCAGTCTAACTGTCCGTCAGGATAGGTGGATGCCACATACCGTAACGGAAGAATAGGCTGCGCCCACGGGGGGACGCGCTGGGATGCGCACGCTGGGCGGGCGGCTTTCGCAGGCTGCGCGATCGCGTCCGGCTCGTCAGCGCCGTGCCCGCTGCCACGCCGGTGCGATCACCTCGTGCGCGAGCATGCGTCCGAACACCGCACCTCCTTCGTCGGAGAGGTGGTGGTTGTCTACGAAGAGGGAGTCCGGGACGCGCTCGCGGTAGTCGGCATACGGCACGCCCGCGTCCTCGAGCAGAGGTCCGAGGTACGCCTCGTAGGCGGCGAGGATCTCGGGCGTGTAGAGCTCCCGGTGCCAGCTGGTGACGGGCACGCCGACGAGCACGACCGGCACGCCGGCTGCCCGGCAGCGCGCCAGCGCCGACTCGAGCGAGCGTGTCGCGCCGCCGCCGAGGCGGTAGTCCTCGAGCCAGTCGCGCATGCGGCGGAGGCCGGAGCTCGTCTTGGCGTCGATCCCTCGCTCACCCGAGGTGGCGGTCGCCAGCACGATGGGGTGTGCGCCCATCGGAATGCGCGGCCCTCGCCGCGTTTCACGCCCGTCCTCGGAGAGTGTCTCATCGGGCGCGGGCACGCGCAGGTAGGGGCCGCGTTCGAGGGTCAGCCAGCCGAGAAGCTCCGTGCGGTAGACGTGGATGGGCTGGAGGCGTTTCTCGAACAGGTTGCCGAGCGTTCGGCGCGCGGCGACCTCGCCGATCCAAGTGGGCAGGTCCCGCCACGTGAACATGCGCGTCACGTGCTTGTCGATCCAGTGCGCGGGGTACGAGAGGGTCTCGGGGCTCAGTTCCAGGACCGCCAGCGTGGGCGGTGTCCCCTGGGCTATGAGCCGCTCGAGCAGGAAGTCGTAGACCACCGGATCGCCGGCCAGGACGGCCCCCTGCACGATGGGCGGAGGCGCTGCGGCCGTCGCCTCGCCGAGCGCGTCGCTGAGCGCGTCCAGCTCGATGTCGCGGAAGCGCGAGCTGCCCAGCAGCGCCACGAAAGGCTGCGGTGCGATCGAGTGGGCGGCGCGCAGAACCTTGTCGCCCTGGCGGAAGCGCACCCACGTCGGCCCGGCGTCGAGCGCGAGGCCTACGGCGAGCTGTCCTGCGAGCCAGGCGCAGGCCAGCCACGCCAGCACGTGGCGGGCTCGGCGGGCGTCGGGTCGCGGTCGGATGGGCATCAGAACTGGAAGTAGATGAAGGCCCCGCCCTGGGCGGGGCTGAGGAGTTGAACCAGGAGCAGCGCCACGGCCAGCGCGGCGCCCAGCAAAGGAGCCGGCAGGCGTCGCGCCGCGCTCGGCAGGTCCACGAGGGTCGCGAGCAGGTGGGCCGCCAGCACCAGCGCGAGGATGGCCGCGACGAGCGCGCTCACCTGGGGCTCCAGCGCGATCCCCGCCACCGGGCGGAACATGCGCTCCAGGATCACGCCCACGTCCTCGATGCGCTCCGCGCGGAAGAAGACCCAGCCCACGCACACCAGCAGGAAGGTCGCGGCCACCTTGAGGGGCCGCAGGCCACGCGCCCCGGTCCAGCCCGGCCAGGGCACCGCCCGGTGTACGGTGAGGAGCGCCCCGTGATACGCGCCCCACAGCACGAAGCTCCACGCGGCGCCGTGCCAGAGGCCGCCCAGCAGCATCGTGATCATCAGGTTGAGGTAGGTACGTGAGGGCCCGTGCCGGTTTCCGCCGAGGGGAATGTAGAGGTAGTCGCGCAGCCAGGTGGACAGCGAGATGTGCCAGCGTCGCCAGAATTCGGCCGGGCTGGCGGCGAAATAGGGCATGTTGAAGTTCATCGGAAGCTTGATGCCGAGAGCGTGGGCGCTGCCGATGGCCATGTCCGTGTAGCCCGAGAAGTCGCAGTAGATCTGTACCGCGTAGCAGACGACGGCGGTCCAGATGGTGGCGGAGCCGTACGCCGCGGGCTCGGCGAAGACCGGATCCACCACCAGCGCAAGCTGGTCGGCGATCACCGCCTTCTTGATCAAGCCCAGCAGAAAGATGCGCGCGCCGATCTCGACGCGTGCCCAGGAGAAGCGGCGTGCCTCACGCACCTGGGGGCAGAAGCGGCCGGGGCGGATGATCGGTCCGGCGATGAGGTGCGGGAAGAAGAGCAGGAAGAGGGAGTAGTCGAGCGGATTCCGCTCCGCGGGGATGCGCCTGCGATACACGTCCACCACGTACGCGATGGTCTCGAAGGTGTAGAACGAGATGCCCAGGGGCAGCACGATCTCGAAGGCCGGTGCGTCCACACTGACGCCGAGGGCCCGTGCCAGGGGCCAGGCCGTCGCCACGAGGAAGTTCGTGTATTTGAAGAACGCGAGCAGGCCCAGGGGTACGGCGATGGCCGCGACCAGCCGCGCGCGCCGCGCGCGGTCGTTCGGTGCCCGCTCCATGGCACGCGCCATCCAGTAGTCGTAAACGGCGGTGGCCACCACCAGAAGCACGAGCAGTGGGTTCCAGTTGGCGTAGAAGACGAGGCTCGCCACCAGGAGCAGCACGTTTCGCTGGCGTTGGCTGCGCAGTACGCCCCAGTGCACCGCGAAGGTGGCGAGGAAGAGCCAGAAGTAGGCGGCGCTGTGGAAGAGCATGCGGGGCCGCGAGGATCGGGTATTCTCGGCCGCCGCGCAGCCGTCAGGGGGGAATCCGATGCGTCGCGCGCAGTTCGTCGTCCACGCGCTCCTGGTCGCGGCCGTGGCGCTGCTCCTCCAGACCGTCTACCTGCAGCGCCTCAACACGCTCGAAGACAATGGGCGCTGGCAGAGCAGCAAGGTGGGTCTCGAGTACGGCATCCTCGGGGCGGTGGCATTCCTGACCACCCGCGTCGCGCTCTGGCGCGATCGCCTCGATCTGGCCAGCTGGCACGGCTACCACGAGGTCGTGCGCCGCGAGCCGCTGCGCCTCGAGCACCTCGAGGCGCGGGTCCGCCTCGACGGTTCCGGCTACCTGGTGCTCCTGTTCGAGAAGACGGCGGAGAGCTTCCACGGCGTGCGCGTCTCGAGCGATCCGGCGTTCCCGGCCACGTGCTTGGAGGGGGCTGCGGCCGGTGGCTTCGTGTCCCGCTCTGCGTTGGACATCCCGCAGCTCGACGGCGCCTGGCACCGCGTGTCGCTGAGCCGTTCAGGCGGCGTGTATCAGGTGGGGTTCGACGGGCGCGACGTAGGCACCTGTGGTCTGGCCGGCTCCGACGCGACGCAAATCGGATTCCGGGGCAGCGGCGCGAACTACGCCTGGGTGGACGACGTGGTGGTGCGGAGCGCGACCACCGGTCCAGCCTGGTTCGAGGACTTCGCCAACCGGCGCGACGCGAGCCTCGTGCTGGCCGCGGCCGCCGCGCTGGTCCTGGGCCTCCACGGTCTGGTGCTGCTAGCCACGGCGCGATCGCGGCGACGCGAGGGCGTGGCTGCGACCCCCTACCTGTTCACGACCCACTTCGTGCTGCTCGTCTCGGCGCTGGCCTTCTGGGCGGTGGACACCTGGGTGCTGTGGCCGCGCCACCCGAGCGAGGTCGACTTCCGCGGCTACGTGACCACCTTCGAGCGGAAGCGCGACGTGCAGGAGCGGCTGCGCGAGGAGGTGGTGCGTCCCACACCCGCGGGCCGCAAGCGTCTCCTCTTCCTGGGCGGCTCGCAGACGTGGGGCTCCGGCGCCCGCACTCGCGCCGACCTCTGGTCGACCAAGCTCCAGGAGCTGCTCATCGACCGGGTCGAGGTCTTGAACGCCGGTATCCCGGCCTACACGGCACCGCAGCTCCTGGAACTCTACGAGCAGGAGTGGATCGATTGGGGGCCCGACAGCGTCGTCCTGAACGTGGGGCACAACGACCGCGACCCCGAAGCGCTCGAGGCCGCCGTGCGGCGCCTGGTGGCGCTGAACCGCGAGAAGGGAATCCAGACGGTTCTCGTTCCCGAAGCCAACTCCGTGGAGAACCGCGACAGCATGAAGGGCCTCGCAGAGCGCCACGAGATACTGCAACGCATCGCTGCGGAAGAGGCGCTGCCGTTGTTGGAGACCCACGATTGGCTGGCCGCGCGACGCGACCTGGGCTTCCTGTGGTGGGACCGGGTCCACCTCACGCCCTTCGGCCAGACACTCCTCGCGCTCCGCTTGTCGGAGCAGCACGAACGCCTGCTGGGACGCTAGTCTCCCGCCATGGCCAGCTTCCGCTTCCGGATTCGCGGTGTGGTGCGCGAGCGCGAGACGGGGCGTCCCCTGCCCGAGCTGGTGGTACGCGCCTACGACAAGGACCTGATCTTCGACGATGCCCTCGGATTCGCGTCTACCGATGAGCAAGGGACCTTCGTCATCAGCTTCAGCACCGAAGACTTCAAGGACCTGTGGGAAGAGCGCCCGGACATCTACGTGCGCGTTTTCGACCGCCAGGGCTTGAACGAGCTGTGCCATACGAAGGACCGGGTGCGGAAGAACGCCCAGACCGACGAGTTCTACGAGTTGGAGGTGCCGGCAGTCCGGCTTGGACCTGGGGCCTAGGACGAGGGAAACGCCGGCGCCATGTGCTGCGCCACCAGGGCGCGGATGCGCTCCAGCAGTGCGCGCACCTCCCGGATCGCCGTCGGCTCACCGGCCAGCTCGCGCCACGCGCGCAGTGCGCGTCCTCCCAGTCCGGGCGGGTACACGTGCTCGAGGATGAAGCGCGCGTAGGCGTCCACCTCGCCCAGGGGATCGAAGCGTCGCGGATCGCCCAGGCGCAGGAAGTGCACCGCGTGGTAGATGGCGATCTCGTCGGCGCGCAACACCCCGGCCATGACCGGCAGCCAGTTGGCATGGAGCGGCAGACTGAGACGCTGGACGTCGGGATGGGCCCGTTCCCACTCGTCCACCGTCAGAGCGAGCCCGCACTGGTCCTCCTTGGAGATCTTCTGGTTCTCCTTCACCTCCGGTGGGAAGTGCTCCATCAGCGCCCGCATGGTGCGGAGCCAGATCTCCAGGAAGGCATCCGCGTCGTTCCAGGGGATCATCATCACCCCGGAGTTGTAGTAGGGCGCTCCGGGTTGGCGGTGCTTGGGTCCGTGCACCGCACGCTCGGGCAGGCGGTCGGCGAGCTCTCCGCGCTGGCACAGGAAGCGCTTCTCCGGTACCGGCCGGCCGAGGGCGCCGCACGTCTTCTCCCACATGGCGAGGGGGATACGGTGGCTGCCGGCGGGAATGAGCGAGAGGCGCGGCTCCAGCGTGTCGAGGGAGGAGGGGTCCCCGAGGAAGATCACGTCGGTGTCGACGAGGAGCAGGCGTTCGGTGCGGCGCTCGACCTCGAAGCCGACCAGCTTGTTGTAGGTGGGCACGCGGCCGCCTTCGATGGGCTGGTGGAGCGAGACGTGCGCGCCCACGCGCTCCGCCAGCGCGCGCACGCGCGGGGGAGGCTCGCCGACGCAGGCCAGATGCACGGGCCAGTGGCGCGCGGCTCCGGCGCAGTCGAGCCACGAGCCCAGGAAGAGCAGCGTGCGCGCTTCGAAGAGATCCGCCGCGGGACCACTGAAGTCGGGAACGGTGACGACGTCCGCGCCGGGCATGGCGGCCGAAGATAGCCGCTCAGTCGCCGAGCGCGTCCAGATCGATCCCGTACAGCTCGGCGGCGTTGCCGCCCAGGATGGCGTCGTGCTGCTCCGCCGAAAGCAGACGTCCGTGCTCCTTCAGCAGCTCCTGGGAGTTGGGCCAGGTGGAGTCGCTGTGGGGAAAGTCGTTCGCCCACATGAGGCGGCGCCAGTTCACGAGGTCGGCGGTCTGGAACGCGACCCAGTCGTCCTGGAAGGTGGTGTACACGTTCTCACGGAAGTACTCGGACGGAAGGCGCGAGAGCTCCTGGCCGGCGGGAAGCCAGTTGCGGTGACGCTTCCAGGCGTGGTCCATCCGGTACATGTAGTGGGGCACCCAGCCCGCGTCCGCCTCCACGCACACGACCTTGAGCTTCGGGTGGCGCTCGAAGACGCCCCCGAGAATGAGCGTGCCGATGATGTCCTGGCAGCCGCGCACGATCGCCAGGAAGCGGTTCATGGCCGGTCCGCGCACGGGCGCCTTGTCGCGGGTCGTCAGGATGTGGAAGGAGAGCGGGAGCCCGAGATCGATCGCGGCCTCCCAGAACGGGTCGTAGGCGGTCGAGTCGTAGTCGTCCACGGCCGGGTCGCCGGGCATCATCACGCCGCGCAGCCCGAGCTCGCGGATCGACTCGAGATCGGCCGCGCCCTCTTCGGGCGTGCGCATGGCGGTCTGCCCGCAGCCGAGAAGCCGCGCCGGGTCGGCGGAGCAGTACTCGGCGATCCAGCGGTTGTACGCGTCGAAGCAGGCCTTCTTGTAGTCGAAGTCCTTGTGGTTGCACAGCTGCATGCCGACGGTGGGATAGATCACCTCGGCCGCCACGCCGTCGCGAATCTGGTCGGCGCGTCGCGCCGCGGGGTCCCATCCACTGCGGTGCAGGTCCTTGAACAGGACCCCCGCCACGCGGATCTCCTCGGCGGGCTTGCCCGCCGCCGCCACCAGCCCCATGGGCACGGGGGCGCGCATGCCGGGAATGATGAACAAGTCGCCCGCCTCGCCGCGGTTCTCGAGGCGCGGCGCCTGGTCGCGCCACTTCGGGTCGATATAGTCCACGTACGCGTTGGGCGGCTCGGTGACGTGCGAGTCGGCGGAGATGACGGGCGTGCTCATGCTTGGCCTCCTCGGAGGACGCGGCCGGGAAGCGGGCCCTCCGGGTCGATGCAGTCGCGGTTCTCACGGCGGATCTCCACGCCTTCCACGATCACCGAGCGTACGCCGCTCGCGTCGGACACGAGGCGCTCGGCGCCAGCCGGCAGATCGCTCACGCGTCGCAGCGGCGAGCAACCCACAGTGTCGGGCTCGAAGACCACCACGTCGGCCGCCAGCCCCTCTGCCAGACGCCCGCGGTCGCGGATGCCGAACACCTCGGCCGGCTCGGAGGTCAGGCGGCGCACGGCGTCTTCGAGCGGCAGGGTGCCGGTCTCGCGCACCCAATGGCCCAGCAGGTGGGTCGGCGCGCAGGCATCGCAGAGCTGGCTCGCGTGAGCGCCGGCGTCCGAGAGACCGAGCATGCTGGCCGTGTGCAGCAGGCACTCGGCCACGCCCTTCCCGTCGTCA